>JAJZZI010000108.1 GCA_021797635.1 Bacillota bacterium
GCTTCAATCAATTTGTCAAATTCCGCCACTTGCCTACGCTCACCGCTGTGGATGTTAAAGGTTTCTAAAATGCTTCGAATCGAGGGTTTCACTTCTTCGCTCAAGGCTATCCTCCCTATACACTCTCCCGTTGTCAAAGGCTCGTGGGACCCAACCAGGCATCATAACCTGCACCCATAAAAGGCCGTAGTGCTATGCCATTGTAAGCCACGTTTGTCGTCTTCGCACTAGCATTCGGATCTTTCTCTCATTCGATGATGGGAAATGACCGTGGCCTAGCCTCTTCACACGGTCCCGGGGGGCATCATCGGAGGGGCGAACGGGTCTATTATTAAGCCCTAGGCGAAGACTGAGCGCATCGTGAGCGATGTCCCTACCAGGGGGTGTGCCTGGTATTTTTAAGCCATAGCATCCCCATCCGGCAAATGCCGTGCGCCCGGACCCAAACAGTGGGCCCCGGGGAACCGCCTGCGCTGCATGGTGGTGTACGGTGTCATATCGACGTAATACGGATGGGGGCGCTGCCAGAGGGATTGCTGGGGCGGTGGGAATGAGGACGGGCTTCGCGGCCAGCAGGGTCACCATAGTGGTGATCGCGACCGGCTAATGCGGCCGTACGTCTAGGCCAGGATTCGCTGGTCGTCGGGAGTGAGCGTGTCGTGGGCATAAGCCAGCACATTGGTATCGAAGAACTCCTTGACAGCTCATGAAGTGCATTTACTGCAAGGCTGGCCCAGATCGTTGGGGATCTGGGATCGGGGGCAAGGTCATGGCCGGGCGACGCGATGCTCGCGGAAAAAGGCGCAGGCTTGGCGTAAGCCGTTATGCAAACTGGTGTTTGGTAGAGGGGAGATGGTGAAACCCTTGGTCGCGGAAAGCCCAGTACTACGTATCGCGATCGGACGGCGAAGAAGGACAAGCGATTGCGCCGGGGGATGGGGGGCCCTGGGCGGATTTTTGGGCGTCTAAGAAATTGCCAACGCACCAGCGTCTCTTCCCAGGGTGACGCAATCGCTCGAACTCCGTTGTCGTTGTTATCGTGTAATGCCCTCTCTTAATCGAATAATCGAAGGATGAAACACGACGTAAAGAGGACGAGAGGGCCATCACCGGGAGCTATCCCGTGTTGTCGCGAAAATCCCTATACTGCTTCGTCGCACAGATAGGAAAGTTGGGGGTATTCGAATATAATGGCTGCGCGTCCGAAAGGCCGCGAGAATCACCGCTAAGACTCCTTGAACGAAGGGAGGTATCCGATGGACCGCATTTCCGTTCGACCGATCGCGCCGGGAGACTACGATCAAGCTTACGCCCTGCAGCAGGAGTATCTCGACGAAGAGCCGCGGACGAAGTTCATCGCCAGGATCGAGACACAACCTAAGCTGTACTTGGTGGCCTCGGATGGCTGTACGGTGGTCGGCGTTTGCTATGGCGGACCATCGGCCCAAGTGCCATCGACCTGTCATGTTCAAGGCATTGCCGTCAACCTTGACCAGAACCTGAAGTATGCCCGCAGGGGGATTGGGTCGAAGATGCTGAGTGTGTTCCGGACCATGGCGACACGCCTTGGGTATCAAGAGCTTGGGTTGGGAGCGGCAGAGGACGAAAAAGTTGAGAAGTTTTATTTAAAAAACGGGTTGATGGCTTTCGAATTAGTAGCTAAACAAGCGAATGGTGTAGAGATCGCGCGCGTCCCCATTTTAGATTATGAGTCCGGAGTGATCTTGCGTGAGGACCTTCATCGCCGCTATCAGCCGCATGAAGTCATTTTTATATTTCGACAGCCCTTAGGTTCCGACTAATATGGGCCAAATGGGCTGGCAGGGTGGATGTCAGCATCGTGCAAACCTGGCTTGCCTAGATTGGGCCCACCAAAATGCTTTCTGAGTAGGTGGGATTAGCGTGCCTTGGGTTGTTCGCCATCGTGGCCCCAGGGCAACGCGTGGGTACGCATCGGCCTTTGGTGGTTGACAGCCATCTTCCGGTGATTTAATCTCTGTCCAACCTGGTTCCATGGAGGCGTAATGCATCCCGTCGATATCGACACGGCAAGATCGCCTCCTGCCGGCCGAATCAGTCTCAGAAAAGATACCGTGAAAGGTCGGTGGCACTTATGCTGCTGCCCGTGGACGCTATAGAGCCCACGCTGCAGGCCCTCATTGATCGCCTTATCCCCAAAGATGATTGGCCATCCGCATCAGAGAACGGCGTCTTGGGATACCTTCGACAGAGGTGCATGACGGCCAAAGCAGAGTGGCATGAATGGTTACGGTCTGGCCTGAAGGCATTGGACCAAGCAGCCGAGCATCGCTTTCAGTGGTCGTTTCGGGACCTTACGGCACCGCAACAGGACGAACTGTTAGGTGATGTCGAGGCGGGCCGAACCCCGGAACCCATAGCCAAATTCCTGCAACGTATGGTGGTCCTAGTTGCGCAAGGGTACTATGGTTCTCCCGGTGAAGGCAACCCCAAGGCCGCATCATGGGAAATGATGGGCTACCGACCTGGCCCGCTTGCGGTAGATGGTGCTGCCGTTCCAGAAGCCGAGCCGCGGATAACGCGGTTTGATCAGATCCGAAAAGGTTATGATGCGGTGATCGTGGGCAGTGGCGCCGGGGGTTCGGTTGCCGCCATGGTGCTGGCTCGGGCGGGCTTAAGGGTGTTGGTCATCGAGCGAGGCGAATGGCTAGGCTTCGATCAAGTAGGTCAGAATCACCTAAAAAACCATCGGCTCAGCGTGTGCGGCCATAACACGGGCCCCAGCGGGGAAGGCCACCCGCGGACCATACTGACCGATTCTGGCCAAGAGCGGGTCACCCTGCCCCATGAAAACGACTACCATAACAATGCCATGACGCTAGGCGGAGGCACGCGGGTGTATGGGGCTCAGGCTTGGCGATTTCATCCCGATGACTTCGTGATGGCCACGCGCTATGGCATCCCCGAAGGAAGTACGTTGCAGGATTGGCCTATCCGATACGCCGAGCTGGAGCCCTACTATGTTCGAGCGGAGTGGGAAATTGGGGTCTCCGGGGATGGCGAGGTAGACGCCCATCCGAGTTGGAGGAGCAGAGCCTACCCCATGCCGCCGCTGAGCGAGACGCTGGAGACGAGTGTGCTCGCGCGGGCCGCCAGGTCTCTCGGCTGGCAGACGGGCCCGGTTCCTTTATTGATCAATTCCATTGACCGGGATGGCCGACCCGGTTGTGGGCGATGCGGTCAGTGCGTAGGGTTTGCGTGTCCTACGAACAGCAAAAATGGAGGGCATAACACCGCCTTGTTGCGGGCTTTGGCGACCGGTCGCGTCGATTTGGTCACTGGGGTGATGGCGGAGCGCATTGATAGCGCCAACCATCGGGTTACGGGCGTGCGCGTAGTCACGCGGGAAGGCAACGTCGTCAAGCATAAACAGATCCTTGCGGGGCACGTAATCGTCGCCTGTGGAGCCATCGAAAGCGCTCGGCTGTTGCTTAACTCGGCTACGGTGGAGGATCCGCATGGTTTGGGCAATGGCAGCGATATGGTGGGCAAAAATCTCCAAGGCCATAGCTATGCGGGAGCCTACGGGATTTTTGATGAGGTCATTCAGGATGGGCTCGGTCCAGGCCCTAGCATCGCCACTCGAACGTTTAGCCATGGGAACCCCGGCATCATTGGAGGAGGTATGTTGGCCAATGAGTTTATCCGACTGCCGATGGTCCACTGGTATCGCGCTATGCCTCCCGATGTACCCCGCTGGGGGCTTCGGGGGAAGACCGCCATGCGCGAGGGTTACCTGCGGACGGCCCAGATTCAAGGACCCGCTCAAGAAATTCCTGTGGATACCGCGCGAGTCCGTGTTTCCACCAAGGTCCGAGACTGCTATGGCGTGCCTGTGGCGCAACTTAGTGGCCGAGTGCATCCCGAGTCGGTGCGGGCTGCAGAATTTTTGAGCGAACAGGCCTTGACTTGGCTCGCTCGGGCGGGAGCCCGGCAGGTGTGGAAAAGCCGGGCGGGAAGAGGCCTGAGCGCGGGGCAGCACCAGGCGGGTACCCTTCGGATGGGCGACGATCCGGCGACGTCCGTCACCGACCGCTATGGCCGGGTGCATGGCTATCGTAATCTCTTCGTGGTTGATGGCTCCGTGCACGTCACCAATGGAGGTGTAAATCCCGTGCTGACCATTTTAGCCTTGGCGTTTCGAACTAGCGAACACCTGGTTAAGCATGGGTAGTTTTGTTGGCGTACCGCTTAGCGCCTGTCAGCGACCGCAGTAGTAGCCTGACCTAATAAGGAGGTTCCTTGATGAATGTTTTTTTAACTGGCGGCACCGGCTTCATCGGATCCTACATATTACAGGCATTGGTCGATGAAGGGCATCACGTGACGGTCTTAGCGCGAAACCCCGACAAGGTGCCGGCCTTGGCGAGGCATCCAAAGGTTACCATGGTGTCCGGTAGCTTAGCCGACCGTGACGTGATCAAAAGGACGCTCGCAG
>JAJZZI010000178.1 GCA_021797635.1 Bacillota bacterium
GCGTTTCGGACCTGGCTTCTGAATGCCTCTAAAGCGGTTTTGCGCGGTCCAGTTATGGATGGTGGGAATCGATACCCCAAAATACCGGGCGATTTCCCGTGTGGAATATGGACGAACCGATTCTGCCGCCGCCACGCGCTCGACAAAAGTGGGAGCACTCGCTAGCGTCTGTTCACGATCTTTCGATATAATGGCGATCCTCACCTCTATGGCAATTTGGTATTGGCCAAACCGCAAGGTCGATACCATCTTGGCCATCTCGCGTGCTCCGCGGGGCCTCTTCGACCGCTGCCCTACCATCGAGGCCGGGTTACCCATCCTGGTGGGTGAAGTCCGCGCTTTCGGTACGGACGAGACCTCTGTCTATACCCACCGTGACTACGGGTTGGTCATGCGCCCTGATCGACATGGAGCCGCTCGATCCAATATCGACAGGTAGGGCCTGCCCACGGGCAAATCTCCTTTCTCAAACCCCTCATTCAGACGAACGGGTCTTCGTTCCCCCGTGCACGGGCCCCAACGGATGTGTGCTAAAGCAGGATCGCCATTCGCGCCGAAACCCGATCGGAGTTTTCACCACCGCGAAGCGGTTTAATCCAAGGGTGGCTTATCCGTCCGGTGCTCGCCAATCTGTTCCTGCACGATGCCTGCCTTCAATGTCTGGATGAGTTCGCAGCATGCCGACCGGCCCTTCGAGCGGTACGGCGGCGGGTGCGGCATGGCCGGTCACATGGCGCTCAAAGTACTTGTGCAAAATTCCCTCAGAACCCACGTCGAAATGTGTTCAATGCGCATAATTGGCGATGGTTGGAACAGGGGTCATCTATCGTTGAAGGCAGAAAAACAGTAGAATCGACGCCAAGGGGGCAAGTATCGATGCAAGACCTGTTGCAGGGGGTCCAACCCGCCACTCGCTTCCACGTACGTCAGAGCCAATGGAGCGAAGAGAAGACCCAGGTCGTGGATGAAACCACCGTGGCCCTTATGGTCAACGGGGCTCACTATGTGACGGTCGCTCTGACGCCCATCGATCTGCAGGCCTGGGTCGTAGGCTTTTTGGCTGGTGAAGGCGTGGTCCGCCAACCACAGGACCTCACCATCTTTCGTTGGTATCCGGAGGAAGGCCAGCTTTGGGTGCGGGTGCCTGGCTACCGCCGCGATCCCAATTCCCATGCGCGCTACTTGGGATCGTGCTGCGGGCAAAGTCGCCCCGCCTTCCTCGAACGGGCGGAGAAAGTTTTGGTGCCTTCAGAGATAGCGATCACTCCGCAGCAGTTGCAACGGGGATTTGCGGCCTTAAATGCCTGGTCTCAGACGCAACGCTCGGGCGGTTTGCACGTCGCGGGCTTGGCCGATATGTCCGGGCAGTTAGTTTTGACTAGCGCGGATGTGGGCAGGCATAACGCTCTGGATAAGGTGTTTGGCCAGGGATTGTGCCGGCCGGAGTTTTCGTTTTCAGACCACATCGTCCTTTTTTCCGGGCGCCTCTCAGCTGAAATCATCGCCAAGGTCGCCCGCATGGGTTGCGCCATTGTGGCCTCCAACGCCGCTCCCACCAGTTTGGGGATTAAGCTAGCCGGCCAGCTGGGAATCACCGCGGTCGCGTTTTTGCGCCAAGAGGAATTGAGCATTTTTAGCCATGTCGAACGAGTTCAATGCCCTGGCGATGGCGTTTGGGAGATGAAAGAAAGAGGGTAGACTTTGATAGTTGATAGGTCCTTGCAGAGCGGAACCCATCTATGACGGGTGTGGGCCTAGGCAGCATTTTTAGCTGAATTCGAGCGCGCCCGTCTTCTGTTCAAAATCTTGGCAGGAATTTGGCCGACCGCTGGTCAAAGCAGGAATTTGCTTCACTCATCCGGAAGAAACGCCCATGGGTAGGGTATAGGAGGTCGCTGGTGCAGGTAGCAATCTATGTGATGGCCGCAGGAATTCTCGCCGAAGTCGTATTAAGTGTGGGCTTTTCAGGCCGACTAGGGGACAAGGTGGCCACCCGGTTTGGACTTGACGGCAAACCATATGGATTTATGTCTAAGCGGGTGGCCATGTGGATGGGACCCGTGGCCGCTTTGATCGTCGGCATCATCTTATTACTGCCAGGAGGCCGAAATCTAGGGCGTTCGCAGCCCTGGATTTCCATGGCGGTGATCCAGGTCCTCTTGCTAGGCATGATGGGCTGGCTCTTTCAAAAGAACCAAAACGCCCATTAGCTCCATGGTGAGCACATTCGCTCCCAAGCTTGTTGCATGGTTCGCGCGGCGTGGCGCAAGTACGGATCGGAAATCGTCTCGAAAGCATGGCCCGTTCGCGTGTCGGCCGAAGGCGGTTCCAAATGGGTGGCAAGATGATGATGGAGTAGGGCAAGGTTGGCTACCATGTCGTTCGCCTGCGTTAGAAAGCCTTCTTCCACAGGCGAACCTCCGGCAAAGTGCCACTCCAAGCCCATCAGCACCATGGTTAAGTCGTCCAGTGCTCTAAGCAATCCGAGCAGCTTCTCCCGTGGCAGGCGGTTTGCCGCGGGTTCGTTCAGGACAGTATTTATGGCTTGATCCAGGCGGCTTCGCCACCGCCGCGTTTCTCTTCGGGCAAAGACGGTTGCCTCGTGTCGCAAAAGCGCACCAAGGTAGTCCTGTTCCGCCTGAACCAAGTGGGCCAGTAAGTCCGGTAGCGCGGAACGCTGCCAGGTGGGAAAGAGACCGTAGGCTGCCATCGCTAAAGCGCAGCCAAGAAGGGTAGCCAGGACTCGCTCCTGCATGGTCAGAATCGGGGAAGTGTTCTCAAAGAAGGACAGCAGAACAAGGATTTCAGCACTAATCAGGGCGGAATAGAGGGCGTAGTTAAAGCGGATCAGCGAGTAAAGCAAAAATGCCAAGACGACCGTGGCGACGAGGCCGAAGAGGACTTCTCTTCCCGCCACCAGGATAAATGCTGTGGCCAGCACGACGCCGGCCAAAGTGCCCAGGGCTCGGGAAAAGCCGCGGCCCATTGTCGACAGAAAGTCGGGTTTTAAGACGACCAGAACGGTTAGTCCAATCCAATAGCCACGGGGTAGATGAGCCATCCGGAACAACAGTTCCGCGACCAAGAGCGCGGCCAGCAAACGAAGCGTGTGCTGGCGCGCGGGCACGTCCGAGCACGCAGTGAGGGCCGCCCTGCGAAACGTCTGTCTTAGAGGCACGTTCTCTTTGACTACCGGCGGCCCTAAACTTTCTCCGCGGACAACCCGCAAGAACTGCTCGGCGGACTTCGCGATATGTTCGAAGCGCGATAAAATCTCATGCCTTAGGGGATGTTCCCCGAGATCAGCGTGCCGCGGTAGGCTGGGTTCGGCCGATGTAGGCAGATTGGGGTTGTCGCCCGGATCCAGTGCGGCCAGAAGAATCTTCAAGTTAAAGGCGACATGGCTCATGAATAGAGGCTTGGAGGCGACCTCATCCGGCACGCTTTGCAGGGCAACGATGTCGTTTCGAATAAGGTCAAGGCTAAGCAGAAGCCCACTGCACTTCCTCTTCTGTTGGGGTGAAGTGGCCGGATCCTCAATTTGGTCTTCGGCAGCGGCGAACGCGCGGTCGACGGCGAAGTCAGCCTCGCGCGTCGGATCAAGACTGTATTGGATGAGTTGAACCAGCACCTCGGTCAGGCTCTTCGACGCCGTATCCGCCGGTTTTCGCGGGATCAGGAGGACCATTAGCAGAAGTTGCAGGCAGCCACCGGCCAGAACTTCGACAGCCGTCACGGGTGCCGTGCCGCCCGTGCGGCCAAGGCCAGAGAAAACGACTAAGGAGATCGTACCCATCGTACCCATTTGGGCGGCTTCGGGACTGATGGCCGTTAGGAGGCCTGCGGCTCCGGCGCTTACCAAGACCGCTGCCACGCTTACGATGGGCCCGGTCGCGATTCCCAGCCAGGTCGCCACGGTGATCCACATGATGGCTCCCATCAGGGACCGTACCCGCCGTTGCCATGCGCCCGAGAGGTCGGCAAACCCAGTGAGCAGCGCCCCGATGGCGACGATGACCGCCGTGGTAAGATGGTGGAAAAGGACCCCAAAAATGAGGGGCAGGGCGATTGCCATGGCATTTCTCAGCCCCGACCCGAAACGGATTTGCGAGCGGTCGTAGGCCAGAAGATCATGGGTCGTACGCCTTATCCAGATGGTCTCGCCCCCCCTTAGAAGACGCCTTTGGCATTCATCATAGCGCAAGCAAGGCAACGGCGAGGGAGGCCAACGGAGCCCGTGGAGCTTTCCGGCTCTTTACATCGGAAGGTATAGCAAAAAACCTTCAGCGGTTATCGTAAGCGGCGAGGGCCTTAGCCTAGTTTATAGAGGGGCCACATGCAGAAAGGCGGCTTGGGACCATGAAAGTCCTCATTATCTCCGGGCCTTCGGGGAGTGGAAAATCAACGCTGTTAGCCGGGCTTGGCCAAGCCTATCCCTGGCCCGTGCTCAGCAAAGACGAG
>JAJZZI010000230.1 GCA_021797635.1 Bacillota bacterium
ATCTTTACGTTAGCCAAGAAACGCATCAAAATTGGTACCGCCAAGTCGTGGAAGATATCGAATCCTATCTGACCAATCGGCCGATCCGATCCCTCCTATAGTCTCCCGAACACGCTCCGCCTTGGGGGCCCACCCCAAAAAGCACGGGGCAACGAGCGATCCAGCAGGATTTTGATGAGCGAACGCCCTTTCGGGTGTTTGACTGATTCGACCAGTCGAACACCCGATGGTGGTGTCTCCAACTTGCGCCTTGCGGCCGATACCTTCGGAATGATTCGGCCAGCTGGCCTTCCCGAAACATCGGCACACCGCGGCCTAAGATTGAGGAGGGAACAAGCTGCTCGGCGGGCAGACGCCGATGGCAGCCACTTCACAAGGCGATGGAGAGCAATATCCATATGCCGGCACCAAAAGCTGCACGGCTGCGAGAGTCTGCAACAACAGACATAGCGTCGCCTGAACGGAGAGTTTGCCGTTAGGCAATACGACGGCACTACAGGTCCCGCTCAAGATCGTGCAGGTCGGCGTCGTTCCCGAAGGATTGTAAAGGGGTACCGTGGTGGTCGTGTATAGCGTAATCGATGTAACCGTGCCGCTAGGGCAGGTCACGTTGACCACCGCAGCGATGGTGTAGGTAATGCTGTTGATCGAATCGGTTCCCGTGGAGACGACCGCTCCGACGAGACAGGTGGAGTCGCTCAAATCCACTGAACAGGGTAGAGATCCCGATGTCATTCCGGGCGGAATACACCCCGAGGGCAACACGTCGTCACCGACCACTTGCGTGGCCGTTACTGTTTGGCTGCACGACGCATAAACCTTGTCAACCATGATGCAATCGATCTCCGTGGGTGGCGGACACCCGTCATCACAAGCACCTGGGCTAACCGTGGCCATAATTCGGCCTCCTTATCTCGGACTGTGAGAGAACCTCCATGGATTCCCTCTGTTGCCGATATATGTAGGCCGAAGAATTACGTGAATAACTTCCTGCAATCTCCTGAGATCGGCGTGACCGCGTGCGCAATACGAGCTCGCTATAAATTCCGCCCAGTGGTCCATCGCTTGCACTTATCGCCAGAGAATGCTTTAGTCTGCCTATAAAGGGCTTCCGACGTCCCACGACTTGGGGCCATGGGGGGTTCTCGGCTCGCCCATTTCCCGTTAGTTTGTCGCAGCCCGTTTCCCATGGCCCCAACACAGGGGCCGTCCTGGCGCCTCAAAACGAAGCGTTGCAAACGGTCTATCGACGCACTCGCCGCCTGCCTAGCCTACTTCACCGCATTATAGGGCCGCCCAAAAGGATGTGCCTGCCGCCCTTCGACGACGAACCGTCTTGGGGTGGATTTTTCGACACACCTAATGAAACGGCCCTGTGTTTCGGATCGTAACCGCGGGTAGCCAAGAAAACCCGCCCATCTTCTCACCTAAACCCCAAAACCTATTGGTTTTCGTCTATCTGCTTCATCCGTAGATACCAGGTGCGATACGTAAGTCCCTGTGCTTCAGCCTGCTCACGATCCAGCACGCTGTCCCCGGTTGCCGGAGCAGGAACCACCACCGGTTTTCCGGGCACCCAATCCACCGGCGTCGACACCGCATGACGGCTCGTGGTCTGAAGTCCATCAAAAACGCGAAGCAACTCGTCCACGCTCCGTCCGGTACTTAAGGGATAGTAAACCAGCGCGCGAATCACTCCTTTATCGTCAATGAAGAAGACCGAACGCACGGTGACCGTACTGGATTCCCCCGGATGCAACATGCCATACAGTTGGGATACCTTCATGTCCAAGTCCGCGATTATGGGAAACGGCACGGGTTTTCCCGCGATGCTGGCAATGTCTCGCGTCCAAGCAATGTGCGACGGCACCCCGTCCACGGACAGGCCAATAAGTTGCACGTTGCGTTTGGCAAACTCGTCGCTTCTGCGAGCAAATTCACTGATTTCGGTGGTGCACACCGGGGTAAAATCGGCAGGGTGGGAAAACAACATGACCCATTTGCCGCGATACTGGGATAAGGTAATCGGTCCCTCGGTAGAGTTCGCGGTGAAGTCGGGGGCGGGGTCGCCAATTCGGGGTAAGCCGTTGATCGGGTTCGTGACATCCATGGGTTGACACTCCTTTGAATTTAGTTGATCGAACTTCTTGCCCGCTTAACCTGGGCAAACGAGAAAACAGTGATTGGCACTGAACGTCTGCCTAGCTCCCTTGCTCGCGATAGTATTGGGCATTGTCCTCTCGAGACTTCTCAAACTGCGTCGGCAACTCTTCAAGCATGAAGATCGCTTCGACGGGGCATTCGGGAACACAGGCACCACAATCAATGCAGACCTCAGGGTCGATATAGAGTTGCTCCGCCTTGGCGAACACCTCTTCACCATCCAGGTCTCTAGCCGGATGAATGCAGTCGACAGGACACACTAATACACAACTCTGATCTTTCGTTCCCACACAAAGCTCGGTAATCACATGCGGCATCGTTTCTCATCCTTTGGCTAGGGGTCCTTACGGTCGTGGATTTCCGGATGCAGGCGACACGGCCATCTCCCGGAGGCGTTCTAGACCTACACGCACACAAAAATCGCCGAATCGCTCGTGGTCTCGGCGTTCCGCTGCAAATGCTGCGATCACCGGGGCCACGGAAGCGTAGATCTGATCCATCGGCACCAATTCTTGGTAGATTTGGTTGAGCCGCGTGCCCAAGAAGTCTCCCCCGAGGAGAACGTCATACTTCCCCAGCGAACGGCCAACAAAGGCGATATCTGAGATGTAGGGTCGAGCACATCCGTTCGAGCAACCCGTCATCCGGATACTAATGTCGTCATCTCCTAGACCGAGATCGTTAAAGAGTGCTTCAAATGCCGGTAATAACTGAGGAAGGGCCCGCTCCGAATCGGCGACCGCTAGGCCACAGGTAGGTAGACCCACACAGGCCATCGCATTACGGCGCGTCTTGGAAACCTCCCAGGGCAAGCGTACCCCCGCTGCCTTGAGAACGGTTTCCACGGCACTTCGGTCCTTCGGCAGAAACCCGGCTAAGATAATGTTTTGCTGCGTGGTTAGATGCACTTCGGGACGCCACCGCTCCACAATGGTCCTCAACGCACTTTTGAGCGTTCCCTCGTGGCCATCCGTAATGCGGCCATTTTCCACAAACAGCCCGAGGTACCAGTGCCCATCGCCCTGTGAATTCCAACCTAGGTGATCTTCGGCACGCTGCCATAGCAGCGGGCGGGGTGCGGCTAAGGGATGGTCTAAGCGCGAAGCGACTTCGTCGCGAAACCATACGAGTCCACGATCGTCCAAGAGGTATTTTAACCGGGCAAAACGCCGATCCGAGCGGTTGCCGAAATCACGAAAGACGGTCAGTGCAGCGAGGGCAGCGGGTACTAGATCACCGCGCGGGATAAACCCTAAGGGCGAAGCCAGCCGGGCATAAGTCGCCTTGACGCCAGCCGATCGTCCCATGCCACCTCCGGCCAAAAGGGTATAGCCGGAAATGTGGCCATCGTCAACGTGGGCGACCAATCCGATATCGTTCGAATAGATATCCACGCAATTATCACCAGCCAACGCAAACCCAAACTTGAATTTGCGGGGCAGATAGACGTCGCCGTACAGGGGTTCTTCCGTCTCCTGAGCGTCTTCGGCGATCTTTTGTCCGTCAAGCCAAATTTCCTGGTACGCGTTGGTCTTCGCCCCGATAGCAGTCACCAGTGCGGCACGATCGCAAGCGAGCTCTTCATGAGCGGAGCCCGTCATAGGTTCGGCGCAACTGATGACATTGCGAGCCTGGTCGCCACAACCGTTGAGCGTGGTTACCAACGCGGCATTTAACTCGCGGATCGTCGACTGCAGGTTCGACTTCAAGACGTAATGAAACTGAAAGGTTTGGCGGGTGGTGATGCGTAAACTGCCCCCACCATACCTGCTGGTGACGTCGTCACAGGTGAGATACTGCTCAGCACTGAGGATCCCGCCGGGAATACGAGCCCGAACCATCATAATGTGACGGGGCTCCTTGCCTGCCTGGCGCAACGAACGGCGCAGGTCACGATCATCCTGCGGATAGACCCCATGAAACTTCAGCAATTGCCGACTAGCTTCGGTGAAGGTCGCGGAATCGTTGGCCAGTTCTTCTGTGATGGCGCCTCGGAGGTGATGGCTTTGGCGTTTCACCACCTCTACGGCAGAAGGTTTTTTCTCCGTCTCGGTCGCTATCGGTATCATCTCCTTGGCGTAGCCCTGGGGTCACCTGCGTCCTTCTGGACAGAACCACTAATAATACACCATAAATACCACGGGTATCATAGGGTATGCACCCATCCTACTGCAAGCCTAAGTTCTGGTCAATAGTCTGTCGGCTTTTCATTCGCATCACCTTAAACTGCACGCCGAAAAAAAGACACGCTGGGAGAGGAGTTAGGTT
>JAJZZI010000143.1 GCA_021797635.1 Bacillota bacterium
ACATTGATTTGACCAACACGCGGCCCATTGAAGGATACGCCGGCGTTCAAGACGCCTGTCGCAGCCGTCTATCTCAGGTGCATGAAAGCTCGGAGACGGGCTTGGTGGCGATGGATATTCCTTTGGTATGCGGCGATCGACTCATGGGCTGCCTAAACTGGGAAACTACCAAGGCCTTGGCACGCTGGCTCGAAACGCTGGAAGCGGCGGAGATGCCGCTATTGTTGGCAGGCGCCCTACGTTATGCGGAAGCGGCCAGGGACACCTTTTTGGAACGACGCTATTTGATGTCAAGCGTGAACATTCACCGACACTACCAAAAGGATTTCAGTGCAGACCACATCTTAGAGGCCGTGTGCTATCATATCCAGACGACGCTCGGGCTCGATCGCTGTCTCATTCTGGGGGAGACAGCGGGCGGGTGGCGTCGGTTTTGTGCAGGACTTACCTATTCGGATGACATGCCAAGGGTAGATCCCGAGCCGTGGTCGCCGCACGCTGACTTCGAAGAAAAAATCGAAGGCACGGTAATCATCTTGGCTTTGTCTGCGCGTGGCCGTCATGCGGCGGTCGTGTTCGACAACTCCATCAGCCAAATTCCATTCGGCGAGCGAGACATTCAACAACTGACCATGGTTCGTGACGCCCTCTCGGTGCTGTGGGCATTTACCGAGGATTTAGAATCGGAACGAACCAGAGGGTCGCTGGACCCCTTAACGGGATGTTGGAATCGGGATTACGGGTTTAGCTTCATCGACGAGTGGTTGACCAACTTGCGACTTGGAAGGGATACGCTGGCCCTGCTCTTTATCGATGCCGACCATTTTAAGCGCATCAATGATCAGCACGGTCATTTGGTAGGGGATCGCACCTTAGAAGCGCTGGCCCGTCATCTGATCGAAACGACCGCGAACCAGGGAGTCGTGATTCGCTACGGCGGCGATGAATTTCTCATTGCCTGTCCTCGGATGACCCAGGCTTCAGCCGACCGCCTGGCGAAGTCGTTGGTCGAAACGCTCGATTGGCCTCATGACTTGCCTAAAGCCACGGTGAGCGTGGGCGTAGCCTTGGGCCCCCATCAAGAGCAACGTGCTGAAGACCTGATCGAACAGGCAGACCGAGCCATGTATCAGGCCAAGCGCAGGGGAGGCAACCGATGGGAGACGGCGGAGCGGGCTGGGAACGAGTAGACGAAAGGCGCGCCAGAGGGAAAACCCCGGCACGCCTTGGTTTAGTGGTGATTCTTCTGATTCTTAAAGGTTTTGCAGGCGGTTTCCTGACAGGATTCGGCCGGCGTCTCCCCGATGTCATTGACAATGAGGCTTGTCTGAGGTGCGTCGACGCCCTCCGGGTAGCGTTCGGCGGCTCGATTGCTGGTGATGAGGATGGTGTCTGCCCCGCAATAATTGTCGCGCGCCCAATAAAAACAATTGTCAACCGTACAGCGAATGGTAGCCATAATCAACGCTTCCTTTCCCTTGCATTCTTGTCGGCGGAGCGCTCTTAGGCAAGCACTTTGACCTCTTCAGCATGGCGGTCCAAGATCTGCTCGGCTTCGTGGGTGCGATCGGAATGGACCAAGATCACGGCCTTTCCTTCTTGCACTTCACGTTGCAGATGTTCACTTTCCTTTTTGGGGATACCCCAATCCACAAAGGCTCCGGTCAAGCCGCCCAGGGCGGCTCCACTCAACGTGGCCGCCAGCGGACCTGCCGCCAACAAGGGACCAATTCCGGGAACCACGAGCAGTCCGGCACTAGCCAAAAGACCCACTCCCGCACCAATCCCCGCACCCGTTGCGGTACCGCTGGTGAGGTTGTGCATTTCGGCGTGATTCGTCTTCTTCTGGTCCTTGGACACCATGGAGATATCCTTTTCGCTAAATCCCGACTTTCGCAATTCATCGGCCGCTCGCTCCGCGTCGTCGGCATTGCGGAACGTGGCAATTACCTTACCCATATCTTCCACCTCCGTTCAAAGCATGGCCGAGACGGCGTAAAATATGCATGCACCGAAAAGCGGTTCAGACGGAGCCAAGTCCATCGTAAAAGGGGATTTTTTGAGATGCACTATGCCAACAGCGAAACTTTGGTGACGACACGCGAAGATGGCGTGCTCACCCTTTGCTTCAATCGGCCGCAGTCTTTAAACGCCTTTAGCGTGGAGCTGTTGCGGGCGCTCCGGCAGAACCTAGAGGTGGCCCGGGCCGATGACCACGTGCGGGTGGTGGTGTTGACGGGCAGCGGTCGCGCCTTTTCGGCAGGCCAGGATTTGGCAGAGTTGGGAGAGGCACGGGAATTTACCATCGAAGAACATATGCGCCAGCACTACAGCCCGCTCATCTTGGCTCTGGCCGACTTTCCTAAGCCGACGCTGGCCGCGATTAATGGTGTGGCTGCGGGCGCTGGAGCTGGCGTGGCCTTGGCTTGCGATTTCAAATTGATGGCGGAAGATGCGCGCTTCTTGCTAGCCTTTGCGCAAATGGGCTTGGTTTTGGACTCGGGTACGTCGTATTTTCTGGTACGGGCCCTCGGGCGAACTCGGGCCTTGGAACTAGCCCTTTTAGGGGCACCCATTTTGGCGAATCAGGCGGAGGCCCTAGGCCTAGTCAATCGTGTGGTCAGTCAGGGCGCCATGGAGACCCAGTTGTCCGATTGGACGCGGCTCCTGGCCCGTGGCCCCTCGCCCTCCTTTAGTTTAATTAAAGCGGCCTTGAGGCAGGCGGAAACCCATTCGCTAGCGGAAATCTTAGAGCTTGAAACGGTCTTTCAGGGAAAGGCCACGGCGAGCCTCGATTACCGCAGGGCGCTCGAAGCTTTCTTGCAAAAGAAACCTTCTCCTTTCGCGCCCTGATCGTCTCAAAGCTTAGGTTTGGGCTGGCCCATCAGAAAATCTTCGGGGCCCCTGGCTTAGACCCACCGAAAGCGGAAAGGAAACGAATTTTAACAGATCGAGGCGGGTGGTGAAAGTCGGCTTGCCGGCAGGGAGGAAACGATACCGTGTACACCGAAGGCAAAGGCTCACTCTGGTGGCGGAGACGATGGAAGAAATTCAAGGCGTGGTTTTAGTGGGATCGGGGGCATATGGCTTTCGGGACCCCTATTCGGACGTGGACCTCGTGCTCGTGGTCAAGCATTCTGACGCCGTACCGCGGATCCATGCCGCATGGGTTTCAATGCTGGAAGAGACCCAGATGGTGCTCAAGCACAAGCTATATCGCCATCAACCTGACATTTGGGTATCGTGCTTCCTCCTAGATGGATACCTTGAGCTCGATCTTGGCGTTTGGTCGATCAACCAGATCCGAGCCACTAAGGCCCATTGGAAAGTACTTTACGACAAGAGCGCCCCAGACATCGAGAAGCGTTTGCAGGACACCCTTGCCGGCCAAACGGCCGATTTGGGCCAAACGGCCGAAGATTCGGCAACCCTGATGTGGCAATTTATCCGCGGGGCGTCCGTGGCCTTGAGCCGCGGTCACGCGATGAAAGCCATGAAAGAGATCGAGTATCTGAGGGACAAAATTGCGGGACTGACGCTGCTGCGAGATGGCATCGCAGGCGATATTAGCAAGGAGCTCTGGAGGATCCCCCGATTAATGGATACCTACGCCGGCAGCATGGATACGATGGGGCTCTACGAGAAGCTCTGGACGACCGTGGAGATGTATTTTGACGTGCGCTCCAGTATTCTCGGAGAAGATGCGGTGCAAAGAGACCGGCAAATGGCCCGGGACATGGTTCAAGATCTTACTGCGAAAGCTCTCACGCGAGCCCAGCAGGCGATGGAGAATCCAACAGTGGCCCAAGGGGAAGCAGCGCCGGATTGAGGCTCAGCGCTTCATGCGAAGGCCACTCAGTCGATGCCCAATGCCGTCGTCAAATCGTCTTTGGCCAGGATAATGCCATGAGCTGGATCGGGTGCCGAATGGCTCGCGTTCGCTCTCGGGAGCGAAAGGAGTGGATTGCGTGCGTGTGATATTGGCAGAAAAACCGTCGGTGGCCCTAGATATTGCCAGGGCGCTTGGCAATCCCACGCGGCACGAAGGCTATGTCGCGGTCGGCGATACGGCCATCGTCTGGGCATTTGGCCATCTGGTGACCCTAGCCGCGCCTGAAGCCTACGAGGCCACGTGGAAAAGGTGGAGTTGGACCAGCCTGCCCATGCTGCCCCCGGTGTTTAAATTCGAAGCGATTGCCAAAACCAAGACGCAACTCAATATCATTAAGAAGCTGTTTAAAGAGGCAGATCGAGTCATCGCAGCGACGGATGCCGATCGGGAAGGTCAGTACATTTTTGCCACCATCGCCAGCTTTACCGGACTCTCCAAGCCCGTCGACCGCCTATGGCTGTCAGAGAATACCCCGGTGGCTATTCGGAGGGCGC
>JAJZZI010000021.1 GCA_021797635.1 Bacillota bacterium
CGGCGTGGAGCAGATGGGTCGCGGTATGATTTCGGCGCGACCCCGCCCGCCAGTCGGGGCTGACCTCAGCCGAAACCAGGTCGCCACGCGATATCACGCCCTCGAGCACCTCGCCATAATGCCAGATGCTGCCGTTTAGACGGACTACGTCAATAACCGAAAATCGACCGCGGGGCCCAATGATTACGCCGTGGTCCCCGACTTGTCCGCCCCCGTCGGCATAAAACGGCGTGCTTGGCAACCAAAGATAGCCTGGCTCGCCGCGGCTTAGGCTTTCTACCTCTTCGCCTTCAACGACTAGGGCGCCCACGGGCAGCGATTCGCTGGATAATTGCTGATATCCCACAAACTCCGCTTGCGGTCTCTTGGGCACGCCTTGTTGGAGATATTGCTTGGTGCGTCGCGCTCGAAGGCGTTGGGCGGCCATAGCCCTTTCGAAGCCTTCGTGGTCCACCGTGATATGGAGTTCCCTGGCGGCGTCCTGGGTTAAGTCGAGCGGGAACCCATACGTATCATACAACAGAAAACTATCTTCTCCCGACAGCACATCACCCGGACCAAGCAGAGCCAGTTTCTGATTCAGTATGGCAAGACCTGCACTTAGTGTGGTTAAAAAGCGCTCCTCTTCGTGACGAATGGCCATTATCGTAGCAGCCTCCGCGTGCACCAGTTCGGGGTAAGCTTCGCCCATAATCTGCCGGACGACAGGAACCAACTGGTACAAAAAGGGATCTTCAAAGCCTAAGCCTCGGCCGTAGCGGACCGCCCGACGCAAGATGCGGCGCATGACATAGCCACGTCCTAAATTACTGAAGGTTACCCCGTCGGCCAAAAGAAAACTCAAGGCGCGCGCATGGTCGGCAATGACTCGGAAGGCTAGCCCGTCATCCCCTGGATGATAGGGGCGGCGGCTCAATTGCACCAAGCGGTCGATGATCGGGCGGATTAAATCGGTGTCGAAGTTGGAATCCACGCCCTGTAAGAACGCCGAAATCCGTTCCAGTCCAAGTCCTGTGTCAATGCTAGGACGAGGTAACGGGCTTAGCGTGCCCGAAGCATCACGATCATACTGCATGAAGACAAGATTCCATATCTCTTGAATACGGTCGCAGTCGCACATCCCCAACCCACAACTCGGCCCACAGCGATAGGCCTCGCCCCGGTCGATGAATATCTCGCTCGAAGGCCCGCATGGCCCCGTTTCTCCCATGGACCAAAAATTGTCCTCTGCTCCCAGACGAACGATTCTAGCCTGGGGAATATTGGCCACCTCTTGCCATAGTTGGTACGCCTCGTCATCCGTGTCAAAGACGGTAATCCAAAGCCGGCTCGGATCGAGGCCTAGTTTCTCCGTGAGAAATCCCCACGCCAGCTGCATGGCCTCGCGTTTGAAATAGTCGCCAAAAGAGAAGTTCCCCAGCATTTCAAAAAAGGTCTGGTGGCGTGCGGTGCGCCCGACCTGATCGAGGTCGTTATGCTTTCCCCCCGCCCGCATGCACTTTTGTGCCGATACCGCGCGTTGGTATGGCCGCTGTTCCAAGCCTAAAAATACGTCTTTGAACTGGACCATGCCCGCGTTCGTAAACAGCAAGGTCGGATCGCCTGCGGGAACCAAAGAAGAACTAGGAACCCAATGATGGCCGTTGGCCTGAAAATACTCCAAAAATTGTTGGCGAATATCTGCCGCCCTCAAGCCGCTGCCTCCTCAGAAAATGCTGCCAGGATTCGAGCACTCACCCAATGCTACCCCATTGTAGCCAGTTCTCTAGAAAACGGTCAAGAACGCCGTGAAAGGCTTTGCGGTAAATGACGGGCCAGCCCATGTTCGGCCAAGCGCCGAAAGAGATGGGAAATGCTTACCTTGGCCACGGCGGCCAGCGGCACCGCTAGTAACAGTCCCGTCAATCCTGCAATATCTCCGCCCGCCAAGAGGGCGAAGATGACCACCAGAGGATGCAGGCCCACGGATTCGCCGACAACCTTGGGCGCGATCACCGTGCCCTCGAGCTGATGAATAATGATGAATCCTATGACCACGTAGGCCACTTTCCAAGGGGAAATCGTGAGGGCTAAAATTATTGCCGGAACGGCACCGACGATAGGGCCAACATACGGCAGCACGTCGGTGACTCCCGCCAACGCTCCGATGAGCAGGGCAAACGGGATGCCAAGGGCCATCGTCCAGGCTGTCGACAACACGGCGACGAGTAGGGCAACCAGCAATTGCCCGCGAATGAAGCCATTAAGCGCCTGATCGATGTCAAGACCCAGTTTGAACGCCCCCGGCCTCCAACTCATGGGAATAAGACTCCAGAAACGCAAACGAATGCGATCGAGATCTTTTAGGACAAAAAAGGCTAGCACCGGGGCTACCAACACGCTTATGACGCCCGGCACCATGCCCAACGCGACCTTGAGGAACGACTTGACTAAGCTGAAGAGGTAGCTTTCCAGATGACGAGTGGTTTGATCCAACATAAGCCGAATGGACGGGGGGATTGGGGCTTGGTGCAGCTTAACCAACCAAAAGGACCAATACTGCTCGAGTGCGGTGGTCCATTGGGGCAAACGTTGGATCATCCGCAAGCTTTCTTGAAACAAAAGAGGAATCAAGTAGATGCCGAGCGTCGCCAGGCTGGCTGAAAACAAGGCATAAATGGCTAAAATGGCCACGATCCGGGGAAGTCCAAGGCGACCGCACCAATCCACCAGGGGGGCCAGAAGATACGAAATGACAAAAGCAAAAAGAAATGGGGTCAACACCGGCCTTGCTAGCCAGGTCAACCACATCCCTCCAAGCACGAATACCGCCATCAAGCCCAAACGAGACGCTTGAATCCAATCGATGCGCCCGGACACCCTAGCTCAAACGACGGCGCACAAGACGCATACCGCTGGACCCGATATGGGCCATTTTGGGTCCAAGTTGCCGTGCAGTGCGCAAAAGCGAATTACGCGGGCGATTTCTTCGGATGAGCCACACGCCCGCAACCACCGCCCCCATTAGGGCTCCGGTGACCATTCCGTTAACATACTTCTTCACGACAGCGCTCCTTCTGACCCCGTCAAGGGGTCGATTCGGGTTAACTCACCGTCTCGCTCCACACTGTACATCCGCACTCCACGGTATGACATGGAGAATTCGATGTAACAATCCCAACAGTAGAACTGGCCGGTTCCGACCTTACCTACGTTGCGGCTAGTACAAGACGGGCAGGTTAGACTGGTGTCCACTTGCCGCCTCCTTCTGGTCTCTCTGCTTCAGCTACAGTATTCCCCTTAGGGAAAAGTCTGATGCATGGCTTGACATCGACCTCGAATCTCCCTAAGGTCACGATCGTGGCTCCGTTCCATAAATCTTGCAGCAGTCCTTGCGAGATGACCAAACCTTGCAGTTCATCACGGCGCTCACCCAAGACAAGATCGCGCACAAACCCTAGAGGACGATCCGTTTCGTCGACTACCGGGGCGTGTAGCCAGTTGGCCGTACGCTTGAGGGCTGTGCGCACTCTCACCCGCGACCACGTTTCGAGGTGTTGAGCCGTGCCGCCTTCTAATCCGAACGCGGTAATCGCGATATCAGCCGACACCGGCAAGACGTAAAGTCGCCACCGACGACGCAGTAAAAAGGCCTGCAGGGTGGGACTTGGCCAATCCATCAATAGTTCCGAGACTCTAAGGCCCGTGTAACGATGGCCGCTAAAGTAGACGGGCAAGTTCAGTAGATGCCATCGGGTAATCACGAAAGGCCCCTCTCCTTGGTTAAATCTCGGGAGGCCATGGCATCCGGGCCAATGCGATTTATGGCTTGGCGATGCGTCCCCCGGCCAACAAGCGCTCACCGTCATATAGGGTGGCCACCTGCCCAGGGGTAAGCGCCCATTGCGGCTCAACAAAACGGACGTCGGCGGCGTGTGGACCGTTCGCCGTCCACCAAGCCGGTGCAGGCTCCATGTTATATCGAGACTTTACTTGCCCTTCGTAGCTGCCATCGATCACGGTGTCCGACACGTAATGCACTTTGTCGAGGCTTAGCCGGTCGGCCATCACGGCCTCCCGCTCCCCTACCACCACCTGATTCGCCTCGTTGTCCAGGGCGACCACATACTGGGGTGTGCGAGCGGTAATCCCTAAACGTTTTCTTTGACCCACCGTATAAAACGCGATGCCTTGATGCCGACCCAGCACTTCGCCAGACTCATTGACGATGTCACCCGGGCGGGTAGCTTCCGGGCGATGTTCGGCAAGATAACCGGCGTAGTCGTTTTTCGGAACGAAGCATAACTCCTGGCTGTCCGGTTTTTGGGCCGTGATTAAATCCCACTCTTCCGCCAAGGCGCGCGTCTGTACCTTTTGATATTCCCCTAAAGGAAACAGACAATGCGCCAAATCTTCTTGGCCGAGACTATAGAGAAGATAGCTTTGATCTTTCGTCAGATCTCGCGCACGCCAAAGCTGATAACCGTCATCAGCCTCTATTCGCCGAACGTAGTGGCCGGTAGCCAAATAGTCGCAGCCCTGGCTCTCTGCCCATTCCCACATCGCCCCAAATTTGATATAGCGATTGCAAGCCGCACAGGGGTTGGGAGTTTGTCCCTGTAGATAGCCCATTTCGAAGGGCTCGATCACGCGCTGGTAGAAGGTGCCTTCGACGTCCACCAAATGGTGCTTTATTCCCAGTTTCTTAGCCACGCGCCGCGCATCGACGACCGCTTCTAACGAACAACACGAATTCACCGTGTCTCCGGGCAAATGCCGCATCGTCACGCCGATAACCTCATACCCCGCTCGCAAAAGCAAGGCGGCGGCGACTGAGGAGTCGACGCCGCCGCTTAATCCGATGGCCACCTTCTGCCTCATTATCCGATACCCTCCCGTCTCGATGCCAGTGCCATAGAAGCTTCTAAGCCCGGTGTCATAAGTTGCGACAAACTGATGGCGTTCATCGTCTCCACTAACGCGGCTTGCACCCGATTCCACACATCCGGACCTACGCACGATTCCCAGTCGGGGCAATGGCTGGGGTCGCTGCCCGTGCAATCCGTCAAGGCGATTGGGCCCTCCACGGCACGCACCACATCGCCCACCGAAATATGGTCGGGGTGGCGGGCAAGTTGGTACCCGCCCTGAGCGCCTCGGACACCGTCTACAAGGCCGGAGCGTTTTAAGGAGGCCATGAGCTGTTCCAAGTAAGGTTCCGAGATGGATTGGGCTTTGGCAATGAGGCTAAGCGCTAATGGGCCCTGACCGTAATGCAGCGCGAGTTCGTACACGGCTTTGACGCCATATCGACCCTTACTCGATACCCGCAACATGAGCTTCCCCCCTATTAGGTATTAGCCTATCACGGTCAGCGTATTCGGTCAACGAGGCGAGGCCCACTAAGCCTAAGCGGAGCGCCAGACAAACGCTCCGCTATCCGCCATCCACGGCAAATCAGGCCCTAGAACTTACGTCCGATCCGGCGCCGGGCACGGCCCCCTCTGCTGGACGATGAAAGCGGCGAAATAGAGCTCGGATGGGATCCCAATACTGATCCGCGACGCGTTCCTTAAGCGGAATGATCGCGTTATCGGTAATGACGATATGCTCTGGACATACGTCCACGCAACAACGGGTGACATTGCACATGGGTAGTCCGGCCACGTCTTTGAGAAATTGGCGGCGGTCGGCGACGTCCATGGGGTGCATCTCCCATTCCGCCACCTTAGCCATCATGCGTGGACCGAAGTACTGATCCGTGCCACCGTGATTTCGTAACACGTGGCAGGTATCCTGACACAAGAAACATTCGATGCAGCGGTGAAACTCTTGCACCCGATCCACGTCGCGCTGGTACATGGTAAACGGTGCCGGCGTCCGCGGTTGGAATGCGGGGATTTGTTTGGCCACCCGGTAATTAGAGGAAACATCAGTGACCAAGTCCTTAATAATGGGAAAGGCATGCATGGGCCGAATGTGGACCACTTGCCCGACATACTGGTCGAGCCGGGTTTTGCATAAGAGTCGAGGACGGCCATTGACTTCTGCACTACAGGAGCCGCAATGGGCGGCTTTGCAATTCCAGCGCACGGCCAAGTCCGGGGCCGCCTCTGCTTGAACATAATGCAGCGCATCCAAGACCACCATTCCCGTTTCCAGGGGCACGCGGTATTCTTCTTCTTGACCGCCATTGGCGTCCCCACGGTAGATGCTAAGCACCATCTCTTCGCTCATGAGTCACCTCCCCGACGGGCAGCACGTTGTTGTTTACGCAAAATCCCTGGAGATTGGTTCGATTCAAATAGCCTAGCCAGGCGGTCGGGCATAGCCGGAACGGGATCCGCACGCACCACCACGGTGCCTTCCTGGAAAGTGTGAACAAAGTTCCAAGCTCCCATCTCGGGCAATTCCTCCGGGAAGTCCGTCCGCCAATGGGCGCCTCGGCTCTCTTCTCGGGCCAGAGCACCTCGGATGACAGCTTCTCCCAGGACCAGCATCGACTGCACGTCGAAGATCGTGTGCCATCCTGGGTTGTAGGCTCGAGAGCCCGAGATGACCATTCTCGTGGATCGTTCCTGTAGAGTCTTGAGCTGCTCCAAGCCCGTCTCAAGGGTATCGCGGGATCGGACCATCCCCGCATAGTTGGTCATGATTTCTTGCAATTCGGCCATCAGCTGGTATGGCCGTTCGCCTTGCGTACGGCTAAAAGGTGCTAGAACGCGCTGGGCTTCATCTTCCATTTGGCCAGACATGAGATCACCCTGATCATGGTCATCGGCATAAGCACGGGCTGCCATCCCGGCCCTTCGGCCAAACACGAGGATGTCCCCTAGGGAATTCCCGCCCAGGCGGTTAGCCCCATGCAAGCCACAGGCCACTTCACCCGCAGCAAAGAGCCCGGGGATATTAGTGGCCCCGGTGGCGGCCTCTACCCGTATGCCCCCCATGGCATAATGGGTCGTGGGGGCTACTTCAAATGCCTCTTTGGTGATGTCGACATCGGCTAAGCTCAAGAATTGTTCATACATCCCTGGCAACTTCGACTTGACCACGGCGGCGGGTAGGTGCGAAATATCGAGCCAAGCTCCCCCATGAGGGGTGCCCCGGCCAGCCAGGTTCTCCTTGTAAATCGAACGAGCCACGACATCGCGCGAAGATAACTCGTGCAAGACGGGATCGTAGCGCAACATAAACCGTTCGTGCTGGGAGTTGTATAAAAGTCCTCCCTCCCCACGGACCCCTTCGGTGACTAAGAGTCCACGTACCCCTGGCGGCCAGACCATGCCGGTGGGATGAAACTGCACCATTTCCATGTCCATAAGTTCGGCGCCAGCCTGAAAGGCCATGGCGGCTCCATCCCCGGTGCTCTCCCAGGAGTTGGAGGTCACCTTGTAGGCTTTGCCGAATCCACCCGTTGCCAGCACCACCGACTTGGCTTGAAATATAACAAACCGTCCATCTTCACGATAATAGCCAAATACCCCTGCCGTCCGCCCTTCCTTATCCAGCAGGAGGCGGGTGGTGGTGACCTCCTGAAATACATCAACACTATGATGAATCACCTGGTACTGCAAGGTACGAATCAGTTCTTTGCCAGTCCGATCACCGATATGGGCCAGACGGCGAAACGAGTGGGCGCCAAAGGGCCTCTGCATAATTTTCCCGACAGGGGTGCGGTCAAAGACAGCGCCCCAACTCTCCAACTCGAGAACTCGGTCGGCCACTTCCTTGGTGTAGAGTTCCACCACCTCGTAATTGTTGATAAAGTGACCGCTCTTCATCGTGTCGTAAAAGTGGGTGTCCCAACTGTCATCGGCATCGACGTTTCCTAGTGAAGCGGCAACCCCGCCCTCGGCCATAACCGTATGCGCTTTGCCCAGAAGCGATTTAGAAATCACCGCAACCTTGGCTTGACCGTCGGCTGCGGCGATGGCGGCGCGAAGCCCGGCACCGCCGGCGCCTACGATGACGACGTCATACTGGTGACGTTCAATGGTCTCGACATTGACGTTGCTGGAACTTTTTTTGTTTGTTGTCATATTAGAAAAACCTCACATCATGGATGACGCCCATGATCAACAGGCGGATGTACAAATCGACAACCCATACCGAGATAAGCGATGCCCAGGCCCAGCCTCCGTGACGTTGATTCCATCGCGATACGCGGGTCCACATCCGATAACTCGTCGTCGGTTGGCCCGCTTGAGCCCCAAGCATGCACGAGTTGCAATCCTTGCCGCCACCCACCAAATGCCGAAAGGCGTGACACGAGAAGGTATACAACGTCAGAAAGATGGCGTTGGCGAGCATCAGCAGGGAGCCTAAACGTACGGCAAAACCTTGGTGGAAGAAGAACGCGGAAATGGTGTCTTTCCACAGAAATGCCAGCACAATCACGGCCAGGTACCAAAAATATCGATGTAAATTGGTCCACGAAAAGGGAAAACGGCTCTCTCCCGTATAGCGCCGACCTGAAGGCTCGGTCGCCGCACACGACGAGGGATGCCAAAACCACGCTCGATTGTATTCTTTACGATAGTAGTAGCAGGTCCCCCGAAAGAACAGTGGGATCCATACCACTGGAATGGCGATAAAGTTCCTCATTCCCAGCCACCGACCTACCTGGGGCGAAAAGAAGGGTGAAACGTAACTTCCATAAACCCCATTTGCATGAAACAGAACTTCCCACAGGGAATAAAGTACAAACAAGCCAAACACCACGGCCGTCACGGCGGGCTCTATCCAAGGCCGTTGCACCTTGGCCGAGCCATGGTTCTCTGGTCGGCCAGCTAATCCTTTGGCTAGCGGTTGAGCCACGAAGAATGCTCCCCCTTTCGATACCATTTGTGGGCGTCTACCATATTCGTCAAGAAAACGCCTGTACCTAACCATGAGTATAGCGCAATCGGATTGCTGGTTAATTCCATCCTTAACACGCATAAAATTCAAAACATTGCATTACCCGCTCTATTCCCTGTGGGCACGCCGCTGGCGCCACTGTTGAAGGCGCCTCTTGATGTCGGCTTCTCTGCCATTCCCGCTGGGCTGGTAGAACTCCGACGACTGCAGTTCGGGCGGCAAATGCGGATCGGGAAGAAAATGCCCGGGTGCATCGTGGGGATACCGATATTCCTTGGTAATCCTCGGGTTATAGTGACGGTCACGCAACTCCTCGGGAACGGGTGCATCGGGCCAGCGCTTGAGCGCTTGGTCGAGGAGGTCCAAGGCGCTTACCACGGCATTGGATTTCGGTGCTGAGGCTACGTAAAGAACCGCTTCGGCCATGGGGATTCGGGCCTCCGGCAGCCCAACATGGAGCAAGGCCGAAAACGCGGCCTCGGCCACCATCAAAGCCGCCGGGTCGGCTAGGCCTACGTCCTCTGCTGCGTGAACGACCACGCGGCGCATAATGTAGGCAGGATCTTCTCCACCCAGCAACAACCGACCAAACCAGTAGAGCGCAGCATCAGGATCCGATCCCCGCATACTTTTGATGAAGGCTGAAGTCAAGTCGTAGTGCCGGTCACCGCGATCATGGTAGTGCGGGGCCTCCTTCCACAAGGCCTCCAGAGACGACTCGGTCAGGTGCTGACCATCGCCCGCCATGGTGGCGAGACGCTCCAAGATGTTGAGGGCGAGTCGCCCGTCGCCTCCTGCGCGCTCGGCAATATGGCGAAACACCCCGTCTTCGACAGTAGCCGCCGACGTCAGCCACTGATCGCGCTCGGTCCATGCCTTTTCCAGGATGCAGACCACAGCGGCTTGCGAAAGGCTTTGAAAGGCAACCAGCAGGCAACGTGACAATAGGGCTGAATTCAACGAAACCCAAGGGTTCTCCGTGGTGGCGCCGATCAATACCACCGTGCCATTTTCCACCGCTGGCAATAAAACGTCTTGCTGCGCCTTGTTAAATCGATGAATTTCATCCAAAAACACGACGGTGCCGCGATTCATGAGCTGACGCCGTTCCTTAGCCGTCTGAATCAACCTTCTTACTTCCGGGGTACCCGTTTCGACGGCAGATAGCGGAACAAATGTGGCTTCGGCCGTGTCGGCCAAAATTTGTGCGGCGGTGGTCTTGCCCGTCCCCGGCGGTCCATAGAAGATGCTGGATAACACCCGGCGCCTGCGAACCATCGCTTGAAGCGTGCCACCTTCGCCCGTTAGGGCTTCCTGACCGACGATATCCGTCAACTGGGTGGGTCGCATCCTCCAAGCCAAGGGCCGGAATCCTTCATCCTCCGAAAAGGGATCTAGGCTCATGGCTGTATGCTGGCGAAGGCGTCTAGCGCCCTATCCACATCATCGTCGTCCAAGTCTCGATGGGTGACTAAGCGCACTAAATTTGGGCCCATCGAACTGGCTAAGACCGCTCGCCGCTTAAGTCGTTCGATCAGGTTGAGAGAGGACGCTGAGCGGGTCTGCAATAGCACCATATTCGTGGGCACCTCCGGTATGATGACCTGAAAATTCATGGCCATTAGACCCTGGGTGAGTCGCTTAGCCCGTCGGTGGTCCGCGTGAAGAAGCCCTGGGCTTTCCTCTAGAGCGACCAGAGCGGCCGCCGCCAAGACTCCAGCCTGGCGCATCCCGCCTCCCAAAGCCTTGCGGTAGCGGCGAGCGGAAGCGATAAACGCGTGTGAGCCTGCTAAGAGAGAGCCGACTGGCGCCCCAAGACCTTTGGAGAGGCACAGCGACACGGAATCGACCGGCTCTGTCAAACGCTCTAGGGGCTGGTGCAATGCGATAGCGGCGTTATATAAACGGGCTCCGTCAAGGTGAACCAAGAGTCCTTGGCTTCGGGCAAAATCGCTTACAGCTTGCATCTTTTCCAAGGAGATGGCCGCTCCACCGGCACGATTATGGGTGTTTTCCAACATGACTAAACGGGGTCGTGGATGGTGTATGTTGGGCGGCCTTAGGGAGTGGGCCAGGGTATCTTCCGAAAAGTGGCCCTGGTCCCCATCGAGGACATGAAAGGTTGCCCCTGCCCACATAGCGGCGGCCCCCGCTTCATAGAAATAGGCATGGCTATCGCGATGAATGAAGATTTCGTCGCCGCGATCCACATGCACCAGGATAGCGATTTGATTGGCCATGGTACCGGTCGGCACAAACAACGCGGCCTCCATACCTAGAAGTCGGGATGCTCTTGCCTCCAAAGCGTTGACCGAGGGATCTTCTTGGTACACGTCGTCGCCCACCTCGGCGGCGGCCATGGCTCGTCGCATGGCTTGCGACGGTTTGGTAACCGTGTCAGAGCGAAAATCCGAGTACTTCATGGCTAAAGGCCCAGTCGCTGGCTCATCTGGGTCTTGGGTAAGGCACCCACCACTCGATGGGTTTCTTGACCTTGATCGAAACGGATCAGCGTGGGAATGCTGCGGATACCGAAGCGTTCCGCCAATTGAGAATTCTCGTCGACATCTACCTTGGCGATGAGAACCTGCCCCTTTTGTTCCTGGGCAATTTCCTCCAGCAAGGGACTGACCATCCGACAGGGTACGCACCAAGAGGCCCAGAAATCCACGACCACCGGCACCGCAGCTTTCTCCACCACCGCCTCAAAATTTTCGTGAGTCACGACCACTACGTTATCGCTCATCCATTATCATCCTCCTCTTATCTTTCATCTTATCAGAGCATCAGACACACCAAAAGAGGACGCGAAAGATATGACTCTTTCGCGTCCTCAGTTCCCGCTATGCCGTGACTCACCGACGTTTTGAACCTGCCGCTGGGCAGGTGGGTGCCTCCCGTTGACTTTCGAAGTCCTCGTCACCATGATGGGTGGAGGCAGGACGGCCATCAACCTCGGGATCAGGCTCCCTATGTTTTGGTGTTGGCTCAAAACATATCGGCTCGGATTCACGCACACCGCAGGTCCCGTAGGCCCATTATAGGCCAGTGCCCGGGTGCATGCAATACGGCAATCCTTGCCGGGAGAGGAAGAACCCACTCCCCTCCCGGCCAGTTTAGATCGGTCGCATCACTGAAACTGGTCTTCTTCGCGCGCCATGTCGCTGACCATATTGGCCAAGGCTCGCTTTTGCTTGGGATTAGCCGCCTGCCAAACATGTTTGGCCATCCTGTCTTGAGCTGACTTTGGCTCCACTCCGGATTGCAACATGGCATCACCCATTTCGATGATGTCCGAATGGATGTCGGTAGATCCGTTTTGAAGTCGCGTTCTTACCTTCGACTTCAAATCTTGGAATGACGCGGGCACCTCTTTGGCCAAAGCTTATCCCTCCTTAGTCGCACTCAACAGAGAACGGTGGCCTGGCACGATAGAGAGTCAGTCGGAAGAAGATATTTGTTTAGCCGACCAGAGATCAGTTTGCACGGTTCCTAGAAAACTATGAGGCATATTTCCCCCTCGAAGCTGCCATGCTAAGTCAAAAGGGGGTGTCGCAAATGAACATGTTGGGAACCGCTGTGCGCTTCATCGTATCTGCCCTGGTTTTGATGCTAATCGGCTATGTCGTTCCAGGCTTTTCACATATTGGATTCTGGGCAGCTTTGCTCGCAGCCGTGGTGATTGCCGTAGTAGGCTATATTTTAGAATCGCTCTTTGGAAAAACCGTCTCTCCATACGGTCGAGGCATCGTGGGCTTTCTCGTGTCGGCAGCGGTCATCTACGTGGCGCAATTGGTTGTGCCGGGAATGCATGTGACCGTGCTCGGCGCGCTAATCGCCGCCTTCGTGATCGGGATTATCGACCTTTTTATCCCTACCGCCGTTCGTTAGTCTGGAAAAACCGCCCTATCGGGTTGCCCTTCACTCCAAATTGCAGCCGTTGAGGGGCAACCCGCGAGGGACTCACAGCGCTGGACCGTCTAAGCGAAGGCCCAAGTCCCGTAGTTGCTTGGCATCCACCTGGCTGGGTGCATCCATGAGCGGGTCAATACCTCTCGCCGTTTTTGGAAAGGCAATCACCTCTCTGAGACTCTTGGCCCCCGCCATCAACATAATCAGACGATCGATGCCGAAAGCAATGCCCGCATGGGGCGGAGCGCCGTATTGGAAGGCGTCTAGCATGAAGCCGAACTTCTGCTCGATCTCGGACGGCTCCAGCCCTAACACCATAAACACCTGGCGTTGCCAGTCGGGGCGATGAATACGAACGCTGCCCGATGCCAGTTCCACGCCATTCAACACCAGATCATAGGCTTGGGAGCGTAGACTAAGGGGATCTTCGGCCAACTGCTGCCAATTGTCAATTTTTGGCATGGTGAACGGATGGTGCGCTGAAGTAATACGCTGTTCGTCTTCCGACCATTCAAACAGCGGAAAATCAGTAACCCAAAGAAATCGCCAACCTGACTCCATTTGACCAAATTTTCGTGCCGCGGCAAGACGAAGCTGGCCCGCGACGGCTAAAGTCCGCGCTTTGTCACCGGCTACCAGCAACAACGCATCACCTTGAGCGAGTGCGGCCGCTTTGGCCAGAAGCTCAAGCCCGGACTCGCCCAATGCCTTAAGGTTAGTGCGCAGCCCATCTTGCCCCCGCACCATCCATACTAACCCGCCGGCTCCGAGTTCCTTGGCCTCTGCCACTAGCTCATCCAAGACTTTTCGACTCGGGCTCAGCCGCCGAAGTACGACGCCTGCAACCATCTCGCTCGATCCCAATACCGGGAGTTTTTTGCTCTGGGCAATGGGGCTCACGTTGACCAAGGGTTCGCCTGCACAGAGGTCCGGCTTATCACTGCCGTAACGTTCTAACGCCTGGTCCCAGGTCAGCCGAGGAAAGGGTGCGAGGGCGATTCCCATGGCCTCATGGAAAACTTGGACGACCATCGCCTCCATGGAACGTAGAACGTCTTCCTGGTCGACAAAGGCCATTTCTACGTCCACCTGGGTAAACTCGGGCTGCCGATCGGCTCGCAAGTCTTCATCGCGAAATACTTTGGCAATTTGATAATAGCGATCAAAGCCAGCCACCATCAACAACTGTTTAAAAATTTGTGGGCTCTGTGGCAAGGCGTAGAAGCTTCCCGGCTGAACGCGGCTAGGCACTAAAAAGTCGCGAGCTCCTTCGGGGGTCGAGCGGGCCAGCTGCGGCGTCTCGACATCGATGAAGTGATGCTTGTGAAAATATTCGCGGATGGACCAGATGACGCGATCGCGAAGTTCAAAGTTCTTGAACAGGGGCTGTCGACGCAAGTCGATGTACCGATACTTCATGCGCAGTAATTCATCGACGGTTTCTCCGTCGGATACGGAAAAGGGGGGCACCTTGGCCTCAGCCAAAATTTCTAGGGAGTTGGGGAGAATCTCGACCTCCCCAGAGCGAAGTTCGGGGTTAACCATCCCCGGCGGCCGCTTCTGCACCAGGCCTGCGAGAGCGACGACGTATTCTGGCCGTAGGTGATCCGCCTGTTCAAACAAATCCTTCGTGCTCGGTTCCACGACGACTTGCACCAGACCCGTCCGATCGCGGATGTCGAGAAAGATAATCCCTCCGTGATCCCGCCTTCGGTGAACCCATCCTGCTATTTTGACGCTTTGGCCGATGATCTGGGCATCTATTTGGTCCGCATAATGTGTACGGTGCACGCTCTCGGTCGCTCCTCTGTGTGGGTTTAGACTCTCTACGTTTAAAGGCCCAATGCGCCTTCGTGGACTAACACCTGGGCGACATCATCCGGATCTGCCGACACCACATGTTGTGCTCCCGACTCCAAGTTCTTTACCGTCAACTTGCCCTCGGCCCATTCTTCACCGCCGACAATGAGGACGTATTGAACGCGGCGGCTAGCATCGCGCAATTGCGCCTTTAAGCTGCGCTGCAAGAGATCGGTTTGGCAGGGTAAGCCACGAACTCTCAAGGATTCGGCGACGATCCAGGCCTGCCCTTGGAATCCGGGCAGGTAAGCAACATACGACGAGGGTTGGCTCGAGGCCGACAGCCGGGTGCCTAGGGCGGCTAAGAGTCGTTCGGAACCCATGCCAAACCCTACCCCTGGAACCTTGGGGCCGTCTAGCAATTCCACCAAACCGTCATAACGGCCACCGCCGAAGAGCGCGGTGCCATTACCCAATTCAGGATGACCCACCTCAAACACCGTGCGCGTGTAATAGTCAAAACCTCGCACTAAATGGGGATCGCGCTCAATTAGGCGGCCTGTCGCTCCCACCAGTTCGATCACGCGCTCAAAGTGACGCCGACACTCGGGGCACCAAAACAAACTAAGGTCAGGCGATCCCTCGCGCACCGCCTGATCGACTTTGCAGTCTAAGAGACGTAGGGGGTTTTGGTCCAAGCGTCGTTCGCAATCCTGGCACAACTGCCCCCGAAAACCTTCATAATATTGGACGAGCGCGCTCCTATAGGCAGGCCGGCAAAGGCTGCAACCCAGGGAGTTCGCTCGAATCACAGGATGGCTTAATCCCGCCCGAATGACCACCGCCGTAGACAACAACATAATCTCGGCGTCGGCGCTGGCATCTTCAACCCCAAATAATTCCGCCCCAAATTGTGTGTGTTGTCGGTAGCGTAGCGCCTGCGGGCGTTCACGCCGGAACATCGGCGCCCAGTAGAACAGGCGCACGGGCTGGGGAGCATTGTAAAGGCCGTTTTCGACGTAGGCGCGAGCGACCGCAGCCGTGCCTTCGGGCCTGAGAGTCAACTCCACCCCGCCAGCATCGGTGAAGGCATATCGCTCGTGCTGGACCACATCGGTGCTTTCCCCGACCTTTAAAAACACGGCCGACTGCTCAAACGCAGGCGTCTCAATCGGATCGAAGCCATAGTGTCGGGCCGTGTCAAAGGCCAGGCGTCGAAAACGTTCTACGCGCAGCGATTCCGGCGCTAAAAGATCCTGGGTACCGCGCGGTCGTTTTAACTCAGTGCGCATTCATCGCTTCTCCTTCACCGTTACGTTTCGCGTTCCAAACACAAGGTAAACGGACCCCAATTAATCAAGTGCACCTGCATGTTCGCCCCAAATATCCCCGTTTGGGGGTGTGCGCCCAGTTGAACCAGATCGTTCAGAAATTGTTGATACAGGTCCCGGGCGGCTGCCTTAGGGAGCGCCTGTGAAAAGTCAGGGCGTCTGCCCCGGCGCACGTCAGCGTAAAGCGTAAACTGAGAGACCACCAGCAATTCCGCCGAGGCCTCAAAAAGGTTTTGGCTTAGGTTGTCGCCGACGATGCGCAGGTCCAGGATCTTTTTCGCCATCCAGGCACTTTGGCGGGCTCCATCGCCCCGGGTGAAGCCTATGAGCACCAACAGGCCCGCTTGAATGCTGGCCGTAACTTGGCCGTCAACGGTGACACGGGCTTCAGACACGCGCTGCACAATCGATCGCACGGGCTACTGCCGTTCCCGACTAACGCGTAGTACCTGTTGAACGAAAGCAAGCCCTTCAAGGCGCCGAATGATCTGGTTAAGTTGGACCAGATTTCGGACTTCAAAGCGCACATTGACCACCGCCGTGCGATCTCGAAAGCCTCGAGCTTTAGCCGAGATGATATTGGAGTCGGCCACGACATTGGCTACATCGGCCAATAATCCCGCCCGATCCCAGGCGTACACGGCCAATTCGACGGGATGCGGCGATAGTTCTGCCTCGGTGCTGTCCCAGCTTACGTCGATGAGCCGTTCAGGATCTCGACTGACTTCGCGCTCGTTGGGACAATCAAGACGATGAACAGTGACCCCCCGGCCCCGGGTGAGATAGCCAATAATGGGGTCGCCAGGGACTGGCTGACAGCAGCGGGCAAGATGGGTCAGCATGCGCTTTTGCCCTCGCACCAACACTTCTGAGCCCGATTCCTTGGTCTCGCGATGCTTGCGCGTCGCTCCCGTCTTAATGGGAACTAAGGGCGCTCCCCGTGCGTTCATTTGGGCCGCCACTTCATCCTTGATGCGTCCCACGGCCTGCACCGGGTTTACGCTGCCATCACTGACTTGGATGGCCAATTCTTCCAGCGAACCATAGCCCAACTTTTTAACCAACTCGCTCAGCCGGTCGTTAGCCAAGTTCAGGCCCGCTCGATGGATTTCTCGCTCAAGCAGGTCTCGTCCCCGGGCCATGTGTTCCTGCCGATGTTCCTTGCGCAACCACTGCCTAATACGATTTTTGGCCTGCGAGGTGCGCACGAATTGCAGCCAATCCGCACTGGGCCCGGTAGACCCGCGATTCACCAGCACCTCGACGATGTCTCCGTTTTGCAATGCCGTGTTTAACGTAGTGATCCGCCCATTGACTTTAGCGCCAACGCAGTGATGGCCGATATCGGTGTGAATGCGATAGGCAAAATCCACGGGAGTGGCGCCCGCCGGAAGATCGATGACGTCGCCTCGTGGAGTAAAGACAAACACTTCGTCGGAAAAGAGGTCGACACGTAAGGTTTCCAAGAACTCCCGCGCATCACCCATGTCTCGCTGCCATTCCAACAGTTGGCGCAACCAGGCTAGTTTTTGTTCAAAATCGGGGTCGCTTCGAGTTTGCCCCTCCTTGTACCGCCAATGGGCTGCAATACCAAACTCCGCCGTATGATGCATCGCGAAGGTTCGAATCTGCACTTCGATCGGTTCCCCCTGAGGGCCAATCACGGTCGTGTGCAAACTTTGATAAAAATTTGATTTGGGCATCGCGATGTAATCTTTAAACCGCCCTGGCACCGGCTTCCACAACGAATGCACCAGGCCCAACACGCCATAGCAATCCTTAACGGACTCTACGAGCACACGCACGGCCACCAAATCGAAAATTTGACTGAAGTCTCGGCCTTTTTGCAGCTTTTGATAGATGCTGTATAAGTGCTTGGCTCTTCCGGAAATCTCGGAATCGATCCCCGCTAAAAGGAGGCGTTCGGACAAGTCTTGAGTCACGGCATCCACCGCCGCCTCCCGTTCGAGCCGCTTTTTGGCCAGAAGTTCCTTGGTGCTGTGGTAGGCCACGGGATCCAAATGCAAGAAGGCCAAATCCTCTAATTCCCATTTGATTCGAAAAATTCCCAGACGGTGGGCTAAAGGGGCATAGATTTCCATGGTCTCTCTGGCAATTCTTTGCACTCGGTCTGCGGTCAAATGCTTCAGCGTGCGCATGTTATGCAGGCGGTCAGCTAATTTGATAAGGATGACCCGGATATCTTTAGCCATGGCCAGAAACATCTTGCGGAGATTTTCGGCCTGTTCTTCTTCTCGGGTACGCACCTCTAGCCGATCCAATTTGGTTACACCGTCTACCAAAAGGGCCACGGTGGCGCCAAATTCCGATTCCACATCCTGAAGCGTGTACGACGTATCCTCAACCACGTCATGCAACAGTGCAGCAATCACTGTTTCGGTATCTAGGTGCAATTCCACCAGGATGGTGGCCACGGCTAAGGGGTGAGCCACGTAGGGTTCACCAGAGGCGCGTGACTGCCCCTCATGGGCGTGCTGCGCAAATTCAATGGCCCGTCGCACGCTTTCCACATCTTGGGCATCACCATGATAGCCCAACTGCTGCACAATTTCCGTCACTGTCATGGTTGCACCCCCTTCGCCCAGGTCAGCCTAGCAGAGCACTGAAGACTTGAGCGGACCGCTTGGCCAGCCGCCCTCGCCCGCCCAACTCCGCCAACTCGATCAAAAAGACAAATCCGACGACCACACCACCGGCCTGTTCAGCCAATTCTGCCGTCGCCACCACGGTGCCCCCCGTAGCCAACACATCGTCCACGATAACCACGCGCTGGCCCTGAAGTTCTTGGCCTTCCTCGATCTCTAGACGGCTTTCTCCATATTCTAGCGCGTATGACTGACTAAGAACAGGTCCTGGAAGTTTTCCGGGTTTGCGCACGGGTACGACTCCCGTTTTCAACCGATCCGCCAGCGGAGCGGCTAATAAAAAGCCTCTTGCCTCGGGCGCCATGAGCACGTTTGGATTAAGCGGGCGCACCATTGCTTCCAAGGTGCCGAGGCAATCCTGAAAGCCCGCCGGATCCGCCATCACGGGTAAGATATCTCGAAAAAGCACGCCCGGCACTGGGAAATTAGGTATGACCCGAATCAATTGCGTCCATCCCATGCTCGCTGCCAAGCCTCCCTTGTGTCCGCATTATGGCTTCTAGTAGGTTTTCAGATTCGATGGACGTCCGCAATGCCCACCCCTGACGATAGCTCGGACTATCCATGAGTCGGCGATGATCGGTGCGAGATTTGGCGGAGGGATCTAGCCCCAGTTCTTGAAACACGCCCCGCCCTGCCCAGAGCGGCGTGTGCCCCGATGCGAGCAGGCGCCAGAGCCTTGCCAGCGCGTCTCGTTCTGGAACCAGTCTCTGCCATTTGGACAAAAGCCGGCCACGGCTTGGCGCGTTAAGGCGAATTGGGTCAAGCCACTGCGTGCCGGATGTCCGTAAGAGACTGGCCGCGAACCCTAACCCCTCTATACTGAGGGGATGGCAGAGCCAAATGACGTGGTCCGCCACCGCCTGCCACTCGGGCCATGGTCGCCACTGGCAGAAGGCAAAGCGGTCGACCTCCCCCGACGCCACCCGTCGGCTCAATAGAGCCCGTTCGGCGGCAGGATGGGTCCAATCGTAGCAATCGATACCTTGCTGAGCGAGCTGCTTAAGCTCCAATTGGCTGTCGACAATGAGGACCATTGGCCCTGTGAGTCGGGTAGGCGGGGATGAGAGACGCAAGCCGGGAGCCCACGGCGCGGCCATGGGGGGCGTGAGCAACTGATCAGAACGAAAGCGCAGCTGGCGCCGATCGCGGTATACATCCCAATGTAACTCGCCCACTGTCCAGATCACGTTGCCTGGGGCCATCCAACTGGCTTTCGATCCGGCATGAAAGGCTAGGCCCGTCCACGTGGTTCCCTCAAAGTGGTAGCGCACATGATCGCCTTGGGCTCCCATCAGCCGCATGTCATCGATTTTTCCCCGGATCAGCCAACGCGGCGCTTCAAAACCATGACCGGTCGGTTGCAGGCGGTCGACCCACTCGGCCACTTCGGTAGAGAGCTCTTCTGCACCATAACGGCCGTCAACCACGGGACCGCGGTAGCGGTAGCGCATTACCTCAGGGGGCAGGCGCTCGCTCAAGCGCTGGGCTAACTCCGTGAGCGACTGCCGCTTGAGACTAAACCCGGCCGCCCCTCGGTGTCCGCCCAGTTTTAAAAAGGCGTCGTCTGTTCGCCGCAGGTGGCCTAGCAGGTTGAGACCGTCCACGCTCCGGGCGGATCCTTTCCCCTCATCGCCATCCCAGCCCACGACCGCCACCGGGCTTCGCAGCACCTCTTTAAGTCGGGAGGCGACGATGCCGATCACCCCCTGATGCCAGCCGTCTCCGCCCACGACCACAAAGGGCGTCAGGGATCGCCCGCTTTGCCGCCACTCTTGAAGTTGCAACCAAGCTTGCTCGACCAACTCCCGCTCTAATTCTCGCCGCCGGAGGTTGGCTTGGTCCAATTGGTCCGCCAGGGTGTTGGCTCGGGCGGGATCCGTGGTCGTCAAGATCTCGACCGCGGGGGCGGCATCGGCCATTCGACCGGCGGCGTTTAACCGGGGTCCAAGATAAAACGCCAGATCACTGGCTTGTAAATGGCTGAGCGAGCGATGGCTTCGCTCTACCAGAGCCGATGCTCCGACCAGCACTCCGCTCCGCAGTGCGGCCAATCCCAGTTTCACTAAGGATCGATTGTCTCCGATTAAGGGCACGACATCTGCTACGGTCCCAATGGCGGCGATAGCGAGCAGCTGGTCGCCAACAAGACGACCCGTGCGCTCCGTCAGTGCTCGGATAAGCTGGAGCGCCACACCGGCACCTGAAAAACGATTCGGCGTCTGCATCCTCTCGGGGTTGACGATGGCGGCCGCGGTCGGCAACGGGGTGGAGAGACCATGGTGGTCGGTAATTATCAAGGTAAGACCTAACTGCCGCGCCAGGGTAGCAGCCTCTTGTGAACTTGCCCCACAGTCTACCGTCACCAGAAGTTGCACGTCGTCTTCCGCCGCTTGTCGCACGGCGTCGGTACTGAGTCCGTAGCCTTCGTCGAAACGGTTAGGAATGTGAAAATCGACCACGCCCGAGGGATCCAGCGCTTTCAAGCCGATGAGCATCACGGCAGTGGCCGTGACACCATCGGCGTCGTAGTCCCCATGAATCCGAATTTTCCACTGTTGTCGCAACGCGTTCTCGAGGATATCCACGGCAAGTTGCATGTCAGGCAATAAATACGGTGATGACAAGCTAGGCTCAGCTGTTAGATCGTGCCAATCCTTCACGGTGTGGATACCCCTATGCCATAGCCACTGCGCCACCGGTTCGGGCACTCCAAACTCCTGACTTATACGCCTGAGCACACTTGCTGAAATGGGAGGAAGCAAAGGACAGAGTTCAGTACGCAAGCAGAAACCCCTTTTGTGAGATATTGGCCTGATTTTACCACAAGCCAAGACCCCGGCGTCGGCGTGTATCGACAGCGTGAGGGTAGGCTTAGTCTTCGCCTAAGGCGTAGGGAAGAGCAGTACGATCACCACGATGCCCAAGGCAAATCGCAAACACCGCAATAAAAGGCGACGTTTCAGATCCTTCAGCAAGCCGTGCATCCGCGACGCCGCATCGAAGCCCAGCCCCAGTTGCCAAAGTCCGAATCCAACCAGGGCACCCCAGTTGAAAGCCGACCATCCTAACGCCACGGCTTCCATGGCCACGCGCTCTGAGGACCTGGCTAAGGGGACTGGGGGGAGCAACGCTGCCAGCAGGATTTCCCCTCCCAAGGCGATGCCAAGGCTGGTTAGATACCAGATTCCCGCGAGTGGCCAGTGGGCGAAGGCCTGGATGGCCCACGTCCAGGCGATTAAGAACAACAACCACGGCCAATCATTAACCCACCCCAGCACCAACGGAATCCAGATCCCGTACTCGATGATGCTCTTCATCCGCGCTCGGCCCGCCCCTGACTGGAGGCTTGGTCCATTTCGACTCGCAAGGCACCGCTATCCCACGTCGCACTGGCGCTGCCCTGGTCAACAAAAAAGGGTAGAGGGATGGTGGCTTGCCCGTCGGGATAGCGAAGATACAGATGATTACTGTCTACTTCCAGCTCGGTCTCCTCGGCACTTTTGTTCGCAATGTCTATTTCCACGATCACTCGACGGCCGTCACGGTAGACCCGCGCCGTCGCGTTTTCGGGATCGTTCGGATCCCACCATTCACTAACCACCGACCAAGGACTTTGCCAAAACGTCGACGATTGCCATTCGGCAACGTCTCTCGTCTTTTTGGCAGAAAAACGCAGATTAGCCATGCCTCGCTTCTCCTTATCCCACCAAAGCTTTGATATGGTGATAGACCTCAGCGATAGCATGCCCGATAAGCGCCTTTTATCGCGATCGAGGCAAAGCCGCTTGCGTGCTCGTGGCGCGCCTGGGAAGGAAAACAGCAGGCCATCAAGCCTTGGCCTGCGCGATCACCAAATATTACCCACTACCCGCCTCAGGGCTCCGGTTCTAGGTCCACCGAGCGGCGGCGCGGCTTAATCTTTTTCTGCGGAGCTTGTTTTTGTGTCCAAAGCATCCATATGGGACTGGCAACAAACAATGACGAGTACGTGCCAAACACAACCCCAAGGAACATCGTCAAGGAAAAGTCTCGAATGGTACTGCCCGCAAATACTAACAGGGCGGCCAGAGCAATCAACACCGTGACCGAAGTATAAATCGACCGCACGACGACCTGGTTTAGACTGGTGTTAACCAATTCCGGCAATGTTCCGTCCTTGTTTCGACTATGAAGATTTTCTCGGATCCGGTCAAAGACGATAATCTTGTCGGTAATCGAATATCCAAAGATGGTCAATACCGCCATGATAAAGTTCTCGCTTAATTGAATGTGAATAAGGGCGATGAGGCCTACGGTAATGATCACATCGTGGGCCATGGCGGCGATACCCGCCAAAGCAAAGCGCCATTCGAAACGAATGGCCATATAGGTTACGATCGCAATCATGGCAATGACGACGGCAATTAAGGCTCGCTGTTCTGTCTCCTTGCCAATGATCGATGAGACGCGATTGGTAGAGATTTCGTTAAAATGTCCCACCTGTCGGGAAAGCTGGTTCAAAACCTGGTTTCGTTGGCCCTCAGAGATGTTAGGCGTGGTAATTAAGACGTTTTGCCGACTCTTGCCCAAAAAGATCACCGTGCTCCCGGACAGATGGATCCCGCTTAGGGTATTTTCTATCCGCGTCGCAGTCACATTGTGGTGAAAGTTCAGGTTAAACTGGGTCCCTCCAGTAAAGTCGATTCCGTAATTAAGACCTCGAATAAAAAACCCACCGATGCCGATGATAACCAGTAGGCCGGAGACAACGAACCACAGTTTCCAGTGTTGGATAAACGAGAAATGAAACCGCATGCCACAGACCCTCCTAGCCTACAAATAGGGAACGGACGCGAGTCCAACCCGAATCTGCCACCCAGCGTATGACTACTCCAGTGACGGTGACGGCAGTGAACAGGGACACCGCGGTGCCGATCATCAAGGTCAGGGCAAAACCCTTCACGTTGCCCGTTCCAAGAAAGAACAAAATCATTGAGGAGACAAAGGTTGTGACGTGGGAATCTAAGATAGCTCGAATCGCATGCCTAAATCCCTGACGCACGGACGCCTGCGCGGTCTTGCCATTAATCATCTCCTCGCGCACGCGGGCAAAAATGATCACGTTGGCATCCACCGCCATGCCCACTGAGAGAATGAGACCGGCTAAGCCCGGCACCGTGATTGACGCGTGAATGGCCCACAGGACTCCTACCACTAAGAGCAAATAGATGATCAAGGCCATATCCGCGACGACACCGGATAAACGATACCAAATGATTAGCACGGCAATGATCAAGATAATCGCCAGAGCCGCCGCCATCGTGCTGGCGTGCACCGCCGCCTTGCCTAGGGTAGGACTAACCGTGGTGTCGGCCAGGACTTTGAGGTTAACTGGAAGAGCACCCGACTGGAGCAACAAAGCCATCCGCTGCGCCTGTTTAAGGGTGCTAAAGCCACCAGACAATTGTGCCTGTCCGTTAGGAATCACCGCATCCACCGTGGGAGCTTCAAGCAACTTTCCATCCAGATAAATGGGCATCTTCTGATGCAAATATTTGGTGGTCGCATCTTTAAAGATGGTGGTGCCCCTCGCATTAAAGGTTAATCCCACCACGTATGAGCCTTGGCTAATTTCAGCCTGGGCATTTTTTAGATCGCCCCCCGTCAGCAGAACCTTGCCTTTAGGGCTCTCGATCTTCAACACCGCCGTTTGACCCAAATACTTCAGCGCTTGTTGTGTGTTTTTCACCCCCGGCAATGACACAGATAGCCGGGAACGGCCAATTTGCTGAATAATCGGTTCAGATACACCTAAAGCGTTGACTCGGTAGTTCATGATGGCCATGACGCGTTGCATGGCCGCACTGTTCACGGGCGCGCCGGGGCTTGGAACCGCTTGATAGGTCGCGCTAACGCCACCCTTCAAATCCAATCCATAGCGTAAATGGTTGGTGATTGGGTTAGCTACGCCAAAATAATAAAGGGCTGCGAACACTGCCGCAACCAGGGCAAAAAATTGAATGACGCTACGTCTGCGCGTTCGCATAGGCATGCCCTCCCCGGCAAAAATCGCCTCATTATAAACCGGCACCCTAGGCCTGTCAATGGAATGCGCCGCCAGCAAGACGAGCCTAGGGAATGCCTAAGAAGACCTCTTTTTCTTGCTATGCTTAGCCTTGCAAAACGTTTTGTACTCAAGTGAGTCATGGCTAACCTGTCCAGGATTTCCACCACTTGGCCACGATTTGGGCCACCTCCACGGCGGTAAACATGTCCGTGTGGACCACGAGATTGGCCTCCTGACGGGCTTGACTTAGACGACGCCACTCCGTTCGATAGAATTCGCGATCAAACGATAACCGTCGGCGACGATGCACGCTCTCCCAATCGGCGCAAAGCAACACCACTAACGAGGCCTCGCCGTGTCGAAATAGGTTTTGAACGGATGAATGTTCTTGAGCAATAGATCGTGCTCGAATCCCTTGTGCATTGAGCAGTCGACTGATAGTCGTTTTTCCAGACGCGCACACTCCCACTAAGACCAAGGGCGGTTTTTCAATAGGGAATACTGGCATGCAGCCGTCGAAGACTTGGCCCTGCATCATCGCGCACCCCCATCATCATGACACTCATGTCATCGGTGGGGCGACCCCGGTCCAGGTCCACCGCCATTTCCATGAAACCGTCCACCCATGGAGTAAGATCGTCTAAAGAAAGCGATTGCAACTCTTGCTCCACCCGTAGCCAGTCAATCCCTTTATCGTAACGTCGGCCTGCCGTTAACAGGCCATCGGAAAAGGTCAGGTAAAGACTATCTGGCACCAGGCCCAATTCCGTTACCGCAGGCTTCGTCTTGCGGTACGTGCCAATCACTTCTGAATGGCCCTCAATGCGAAAGACCCGGCCCTCTTGCCGAGCTAAGACGGGACAGGTGGCATTGCGCGAAATAAGAATGGACCGAGTGTGTAAATCCACGGTTAACAGCGTAAGCGTGGCCGTGACCCTTCCCTCGCGTGCGGTATAAAGCATGTCTTGCACTGCCCGCGCCACAGCACCGTCGCGGCTGCCATCCGCGATCAAGGAAACTGCCTTCATGGCTACCAAGCGCGCGATTCTCCGCGCAGATGGGCCTGACCCCTGGCCATCCGCCAAGATCAAACTAAGGCCTCCTAGCGGCCGCTCCACCAACTCGATCGTGTCTCCGCTTTCACCAAAGCCTCCCTTGGGCATTTTTGCCCAAGCCACCTCAATACGCATCCTGCGACCTCCCCTCGGTGACCATTGCCACCACGAGCCAAGCGATGTGGGTACATCTCACGCTAAAGGTCCGGGCACGCGTTCGTCTCCCACCCTTCTGGTGACCTGCATAGCATCTAAAAGTTCCAAAAACCGAACCGTGTACCGCCGATTGCTATCTAAGGGCCCTTTAAGTTCGGCGGCTGTACGAATACCTTGAGCGAGGGACTGCAACACTTGTGCTCGTGCCCATGCGTAGGTTTGATCACTGATAAACACACCCTCTTCGAGGGTCAGGATCTTGCCCGTGCGAGCGAGCCACAAAAGCACTTCAGGTAAAGCCTCTGGCGGGCCTATCCAGTGTTGCAGCAGCCAGGCACCACCCTGGGGTTTCAACCGAGCCTGATCAATTTGATGGTAGATCCTGGTCGCGGCTTCCTCAAGTTGGGCGTCTAAAACGACCTGGAATGCCTCTAGAGACACCCAGTCATCCTGTACGATCACGTGATCCACGAGGCTTAACACCCAAAAAAATGCTTTGGCTGGCCAGTCTTCGGCCACCTTTTGGCGCAACTCTTCGCGACCCATTCCCGGGCGAAGGGGGAATTGTTGATGGTATTGTGATAACCGGTCTCGTACCTGAGCTTGGATCCGGTCTAGTCCTTCACGAGAAAACCACCACTGCCCTTGTTGGTCGGAAACCCACTTACCGGGACGCAATTTTCTGGTCAACAGTTCCTTGGGTAGTCCGGCGATGGTCGACCACTCATCCAAGCCAAGCGGTCTCGGGCTATCCGAAAGTAGCGACGCTAGCCAATCGGAGGTATCCGCCTTTAGTAAACGTTCAAGGCGCTCGACGATGCCCCTTTCGCGGCGGCGATGCCGCACTCCCACTTCTATCACCACTCCGCCGCCAAGCGTCGTCAAGGGCGTCGAGCCGCGGATCAGGAAGCGATCTCCCCTTTGGGCGGCCAAGGGATGGTCTAGGCGCAACTCGGCATAGACCCGATCCCCTGCAAGGACCTCGGTCCGGTCATACAGGTAGATTCTCGCTCGAGCCTCGGCTGTCCCTAAATGGCAGTGAACCTCTGCATTCATACCCAGGACGGGCGAATTGGAAACCGTTTCTAACGCCACCACCAGAACGTCAGATGCGGGTCGCGCGCCCAACGCACTTAGAACCTGGCCGCGTTTGACCGCTTCGCGGGCCACTCCCGACAAGTTGACGGCCACGCGCTGTCCGGCCACGGTTTTGTCGCAAGGCTGGCAGATCGG
>JAJZZI010000071.1 GCA_021797635.1 Bacillota bacterium
CTTTCGAGCAAAATCGCCATACCCTGCGGAATCGATTCCACCGCTTCCCGCGCCGCCTGAGATTGGGCTAACAACCGGCGTGCAATCTCTTGGTCCATCCGACTACCGCCTAAATCATTGACATCGCCATCGACACCGAGTTCGCGAAATCCCTGCGACTGGTCGATAGCGACCATCGCCAAATCCAGCGTACCTCCGCCCCAGTCGACGACCAACACGGTTTCATTCGTCGCTAATGCCCGTTCGTGCAGCGCTCCCACCAGGGCTGCCGTCGGTTCGTAGACAAATTGGACCTCTTTGAGCCCAATCATTTCACAAGCTTGACGAAGTGCCTGTCGGTGAAAACGGCTTACCCTCACGGGCGTCCCAATCACGGCATCCACATCGTCAGGTTCTACACCAATTTCTTGAAAAAGGTGATGAAGATATGCCGCAACGATGGGAATAACATCCAAAGAAAGAGGGCCCAAGCGAATCCCCCCACGTCCCAGATGCATCTTCAAGTCACGCAACGGGTAGGGTGGGCTCCCCTGCCCCACCATGTCGCGCGCCCGTTGCCCTAACGCCACAATGTCCTGATTCTGCCAGGCGACCATGGATGGGATAGGCCCTCGGGGAACAATGCCCTCCGGAGTTACCCACGCGATGGTAGAATTTGTCGTGCCAAAATCGATGCCGACCCGCAACTTCGCCATTAGGACCCCTCCGGCTTACTCAGAAGTTCCTGTCGGATTCGAGAGGTCTGGGGAAGGTCAGCCATACTTAATAAGCTACGGTGCAACTCGTCAAAGGAAAGGCCCAGCAACGGAACGATTTCGGGATTTTGATCCCCTGCCAAAAGCGATTCCAAATAATTCTTCACAAAGTCGGCCATCCGAAGCGGCCCCCGCCGTAGACGGTCGCGAAATTCTAACTCGAGGGTCTGACGCTGATTTTGCACCTCGTGCTCCCGCATTTTGGCAGTTCGCTGCCACTCGGCTAATTCTGCCTGCGATTGTTGGTGTGTGACCTCTAGTTCCCGCTGTTTCATCTGGATTTCCTTGCGCACACGGCTTTCGGCTGAAAGTTCCGCTCGTAATTGCTTGGCCCCCACCAAGCTCTCCTCATGAGCCCGCGTTAACTCGTCATACGCGAGACGCATCTCCTCGTAGCGACGCATTAGGCCGTCTAGCTGCTTTTGAAGACTCTCAGCTTCGCTTGCCAACATTCCTTTCTCGGCATCTAACGCGCGAACCTGTTTCTGCAGCTCTTCTTGCCCGCGTTGTTCTTTAAAAAATGCCGCTTCGGCTTCCTGTAGTAGCATCCGAAACCGAGACCACACGTCGGCGTCGGGCGATTCGGAGGTTCTCACATCCGCCTTGGCTTGCACTGAATTCTTTGAGGTCGCCGACTTTTTGCGACTCGATTTCTTTTGGGATTTAGTCGGGAGGGACTCCGCGGATGCCGCGCTAATAGTTGCCAATTCAGCCATCAAGGAAGAGTTCGTGACGATTCCCGGCGGACTCCCTGCTGCCAGCACCTCGCGAACCTTTGGCGCCCATTGGAGCACATCGCCGGCCCTGACGGATAGTAATGTCCGCACGCCGGCGACCCAGTGCGCCCACCATACCTCCGGTAATGCTGATTTCTGAGCGGCCTTCCTTAGTAGCGGCAAAACTAGGGGAATCAATTGTGCGCCGTACTCGTCCGCTATCGCGGTCCAACAGTCACAAACTTCAAGGGCCGTCATCCAAAATTCAATGCGTAACTTTTCGGGCATTGCATCCATTAAGTCCAGTAATTGCCGTTGCACGGGACCCATCCCGGCCCGGTCTAACAGGGGGATCGCCCAAAGTAAACTCGCGTCCGATGCGGATCCCCGACTAACGACCTCCTCCGACCATAACTGCAGAAGTTGCTCTTTCTGACCGTCTGTAAGCGAAGCGAGCCGCTCACGCCACATGTCATAATTCGCCACGGTCAACGGTTGCTGCACGGCTTCTTGCAACAACCGTTGAAGATTGGGAACAGATGGTTCAGGAGTTTTTGGCATGCTAATCCTCTCTTGTTGGCAAAGTATTCCACCACCCGCGCAGATGTTGATCAAATAACACGAGCGGGGGGCTTGAAACGACTAATGGGCTCTTGAGATCGGGGAGACCAATCCCTGTGGTGGCCTGACAATAGCCGACCATCAGTCGACACCACTCTCCTACTTCTTTATCTTCGAACCTTCTGGAAAATTCGTCAACCAATTGCTGTAAGATAGCAGGGTTTCCTATCCCGTGACGATAGAGGGCAACCTGGTCGATCAAAACCAACGTCGCATAAAATACCCCCGCATAGCCACCCGCACCGTCAAGGGAAATCGGCACGTGCGGGGTTGGACGGTTCTTCAGGAGAGCATCCATCAGATACAAGGATTGTATGGCCGCACGTGATTGCACGGTCGCTCGGACAGAAAGTCGTCGGACCAATCGGTCTAAGCTCACCGGAAAGGACGCCTTGAGTCTCGCATATCGCTCCACCAAATAGACGACGTCCCATACCGCCATGTCCTCATCGAGGCGGTCCAAGGCCTGCATAATTCGCTGGGGGATCGTTGTCACCTCATGGTCGGCAGTCTCCTTGACTATGCCCAACTCCATGGAACCCTGAGGCCCGACCGCATAGATTCTGAGCCTTTTAGCGGATGCCGCTTCCACAGAAGCCATATCCCACACCATATCTGCCACAAACTCATGAAAGCCTAATATTCCTCGTATCCCGTTATCCTGAATGTTACTGGCGGTACCCGACACTCCGCCAATGGTCACGCGAGGCGTGCTGGCGGTCCTTCCCATCCATACCACCCTGCCGCGAATTTGGGTGGCCGTCGACCATTCGGCGGCCACGCGGATGTTCCCCGGTCCGGTAGCCAATGTCCACATGCGGGATGTTTTACCGCCGTACACCAGTTCCAGGCGTTCAGGAGGGTTCATCTTTAATAGTTCGCCCAATACCGTCATCACATCGGCGGGATCTATCCGCCGTCCCGCCAACTCCAACGCCACGGAAGCGTTCATATTCCCAAGGATAGAAAGAGTGAGCGCCCTCTGAACATTACCAAGCCAAAACACACTTCCGTCCGGAACAAGCGTCCCGTCCGCATCTAGTCGGGCATCATCAAGAACAGGACGCCATTCACAAATCAGTTCGCTACCGGTACCCGGAACAGTGTAGATCGCACGAGCCATCCGCCCAACGGAACTTTCGGCCCCTTCGAGTTGAATAGAGTGGTTTTCCCTGTCTGACCAGCCGATTATCGACGGTTCACCCAGAGGCGTAGGTTCAATGACTGGTGGTTCATCAAATAGGTAAAAACGATATTTTTGTGGTAAGGTAAGCTCGCGATATCGGACCCTTACGGTTAGGAGGCCTGTTCCGATTGTCCTAAGATATTCGGCGTGTTGAGCCATATCCTTCAACGCTACCTGCCGCGGTAGACGCCCTGGCACCTCAAGACTAACGTCCACAAATCCTTGGTCCCATGATTCCGGCACCAAGCCCTTAAGTGAGCCCACCTGCGATGTCTTGATGGGCATTATGCCGCGGCCTACAATCCGAATGTTTCGCCAGTCCGTGTGATCCGTCCCGCCTACAATCGTTGCGACCTCGGCATTTACGATGGTCCATTGGCTATTGCCCGTTCGGAGAAGCACAGGATCGGACGACCACCCTTCAAGATGGATCCGTCGGTAGTCGTCGTGTAGGTCATCGTGACGCATAGATACCTGTCCCACGATTTCGAGCGGTTCAGACGTTTCGACCCTAAGGGGGGTTTGGTGATTGGTTACCAGGACAGTTCCGGACTGGGATACGCCGGCAACAAGCGTGATGCCCTCATGGACGATGGCTTCATTATTCCGACGCGGACGATGGGTAACCGCATGGGGCATTATCGGTTCAAGAATTTGGCGTCCTTCCGGGAGCAAACGGTCAAGGTCAAGGCGGAGCGTTTTGAGCCAAAAGGCCCGAATCATATCCCATGATTGGTCGGAAGACGGGGCCCGGCGGGGATGTTGCGCGCTATAGTCGCTTATGGCTAAGAGAGCTCGGCCCGTCGTTTCAAGGACCACACTAAGTGCTCCTAAATCAGGGTCATTAATCTGAGCCAACTGATTGGCCAGAACGACATTGGGAGGACTGTTCGGGTCGAGGCGACGATGAATGAGCAGGTCTTCGAGGAATAAGCGCACCAAACTCGAACGCCGATGACCAATCCCAACATCATGCAGGAGAAACATGACAAACCGATTTTTATGCCGAGGCAACTGGTCGCCATGGCATTGTATCAGGCTTTCGCGAAAGAAATTCTGCACTTTTGAGAT
>JAJZZI010000095.1 GCA_021797635.1 Bacillota bacterium
CAGGCCGCCACGCGGGGTTCACCCTTCGGCGTGAGCCATGGCAGGTTCTCACATAACGTGGCCACCATTTCGCCTCGACTCAAGCGGTGAAATCGCCGCAAAGTCTCCCGTATCACGGCAATGTCGCTCTCTGAAAAGTATCGGTCGCCAATCCAGAAGGGTTCGTCAAACTTCGATGGCATCGGATGCATTGGCTCCTTCGTCTAAGATCGACGCTATCATCTCACACCCCAAAAGAAACGTCCAGTGCCATTATAGAAAAAATTTTTTCGATATCCCGCTCGGCTCGGGCATGTGGAGGTTCATGCGTCATTACTGGCCTATCCTATGGACGGCAGATAGTACGTGCAGTTAACGATGATGATTCAGGGGCGTTAGTACCCTGCGTCCTATGCTAGGTGCCTGATCTGGCGTACTAAACGATACAGTGTTGCCCGACTCACCTGCGTCATCGCACAAATATCCCTGGAGTTTCGCGCCCCCGTAAGGCAGGCTTATTCCGTTGGCGGCGATACCGAGAACCCTTGTTAGCCCTGACGTGGTTGTTCCTTTCCACGTTGATGGTTTAAGCGGTCTTAGCGAGGGCTTGTAATTGATGACCTAAGAATGACTCCTCAAACAGAGTTTTCAGAAGGGCATATTCGGGGGATCGTTTGACCTGCCGGAGGTCGACCGCGCCCGAATCGGCGAGGGAGCGGACGACCGCGTCTAGAAGTTCTTCGAACAGGACCCACAGACGGTCCCCGAGATTTCCCGCCATGCCCTCAAACAGCGCGCCTAAGGGGTATGCACATGAACCCGTCGGAAGTACGCGAGAAAGATGTAGAGGATGCAACCGGTCGTGACGTGAGCAATTTGGGCATCAAAATCGCGGGATGGGCGTTGGTCCAATCGGAGTTGGCGCTTCTTTCTTTGAAAAACACCTCAACTGTGAAGGAAACGGCTATTTGCCATCTAGGGTTGGACCGTCTCCTGTCCCTTGGCGAGCAGTTCGGCCTGTTTTCTACAAAACCTGGTTGACCGGGCCTGCGGAATAACCTGCTGTCTTGTGCAAGACGTGGTGGGATCAGCCACCCAGATGTCTGGCCTTCGTGCACATTTGGGCCGGATAGTTACTTTGCAGAAAGTTCGTCCAATGCCGGCATTGATCGCGGGCAAAAGAAGCATGCCGTGATAAAATGGGGCAAGGGTGATGCATGTGGCTCTGTCTGGGGAACGATTGCATCGGGTGATGGACGATCTGCCAGCGGATAAGTTGCCGGCCCTAGCCGATCGCATCCATACCTTGATGGATGAGGATGATGAGCCCGTGGACGTGAAAATGCTGGCCGAGTACCGACGCATTCGCGATGAGATGCGGCGTGGCAAGCCCCTCTCCTTCGACGACGTGTTTCCCAAGCGGTGATGTCTACACTCCGGTTCAGTCGCCAGGCTCCCAAGTTTCTTAAGAAACCACCTCCTACACGGAACAGGATGCGGGCAACCTTGTTAGAGTGGGCGAAGGATCCTCTCGCCAATCGGAAGGTCTAGCGGTACCGACACGCTCCTGCGCCTGCGTGTCGAAGATATCTGCGTGCTGTTTTCCCTAAACAGGAAGGGTTGCTCATGCTGATGATTGCCATTGGGCATCGTGCAGACATCTACCCCCGTTTGCAATGCGGAATCAGAGGCCGCGATGGAACCCGGTCAGCCTTCGCAAATCTGCCTTGGCGCCTTCCGGGGGCTTTCGAGCACGAGATCGACTTAGCGTAATATTCTCAATCCTCCGTGGTATGGTAGTCTCGGGAGGAATGAGCATCGTGATCGAGTTAGAATCGTTATGAATCGACCCATGAACGCGAAGGAGGCCTCTTATGAAGGCATCGATTGTCTGTGCCCCGTTTCCCATGACCTTCGACGTGACGGAGAATCTACATCAGATGATGGAGCTGCTGAATCAATGCGAGGCCCACGATGTGGTAGTGTTTCCCGAAGCCTCGCTCTCGGGCTATTCCGATGACATTACATTTCTCGCAGGAATCGATCAGCAACAAGTGCAGGGTGGGCTACAGACGTTGCAGGCGATTGCCCGTGACCGGAATCTTCACGTGTTTGTCGGCGCCTGTCGGGAGGACGAACAGGGGTGGCGAAACCAAGCTTATTACCTCGCGCCGACTGGAGACCGGGAGGTGTACAACAAGGCCAACTTAGCGACCCATGAACGAGGCCATCTTATCCCAGGAGACCGCTTGCCTATCTTTGATCTCCAGCTCCCCGAGGGGACGCTGCGGGTCGCGGTGCAGTTATGTCGAGAACTTCGATTCCCGGATCAATGGCGTGCGTTGTCGGAAGCCGGTGCCGACCTCTTCGTGTATATGACCCACCTGATCGTGGACGAACTGCATCGGCCGGTGTGGCGCAGTCACCTTATCAGCCGCGCCGCCGAGAACCAGCGTTGGATCGCCGCCGTGAACGTGGCCCACCCAGTGCCAGGGTGCCCATCCATGCTGATTGACCCTTCCGGCAGGGTCATTGACGAAACCCTGCCGGAGCGCGCCTGCCGTATGCGGGCGGAGATCGATACGAATGCCGTGTCCAATTGGTATCTGAGTCAACAACGCACCGATTTGACGCGATGGGGCAGGGCGGTGCAATGACGGGAACGAAGGATGTGACGAGGTGGCCTGGGTCTTGGTGATTGGTGCGAGTGGCTTTCTGGGAGGCAGGTCTATTGGAGACTACCACGGGTTGACCTCGTGTGCCGGCGAACAGGCACGGTGCACGACTCGTAACGGGGGATGGTATCGGTGGCCTCACGGCGGGAGGCTTGCGTGACCATTCGCGATTACGGGCATAAGGTCGTGCGCTGGCGTCCGGGAAATGTGGCCGTCGGTTTGGGGCCGTTTCAAGTGTTCGCGGCCCGTGCTTCATGGATTCTCCTCAGGATCCGCGAAAATTGGCTTGGCAATCGTTTTGGATCCTGTCGCTCTCGGGTTCGCCGCCATCGCGTATGGGAACGTCAACCTCTCGCTTGAGACTGTCGCGTTCAAAATACTTGACGAGCGTCATCATGGGCTTTTGGGGGCGTTAGCGCAGTAGTATCTGCCTTAACTATCGTGAAGAAGGACTCACCGTCGTCTGCGGGTTCCAACCACGGAAAGGTAGCGCGTCAAGGACGAACCGCGATAGATTTTTGCGTGGAATAACTTGCTCTTTGCGGGACCTAGATAGGCTAGCCGGATCGTACCGGAACCCTTCCAAAGAGTCCCCAGGTCCAGCCTGTTTCGTTTGTAGGTCCGCCCACCAAGACATGCCGTAGTAGTACTGGTCACCAAGGAGCCATCATCGACACCGTCTAGGTCGTCGGCGTTACGATCACGGATTCCAAACCCGGCTCGTTAAAAGGACTGTACCGTGTTGGAACAGGCCGAATGGACGAGCGGCATCGGTGGACGGGGCCGGAGCCAAAGTGCCCACTGAGACGCTAATCACCGGGCAACACTGCTACTAGGGCAACAACATTTCCTCAATGAGGCCGCGAATGCCCTTTTGTTGCGCCGGCCACCTAGAAGGGGGTGTCCCTGAGCTCGCAAAATAGAATACCTCCAATGCATCCAAACTGACACCGCCATGCCCGGTGTCGGTCATCCCGTGATCGGAACCGATAATAATCGTTCCCTGCGGGAACCGAGTTGTCCAGTCGTGGGCAAAACGCGCCAAGGAAGCGTCCAACTTTCGTGTTTGCTCGACGTATTCGCGAGAACGGCCACCGTAACGGTGATCAGCATTATCAACGCTCATGGGATGGACCAAAAGGGATGGACCAAAAGAAAGTCGGGGCGGGTTCGACGGATGATAGTCCCGGCTTGGGGATGATGAAAAATCATCGCCTCGCTCGTACGATCGCGCGATCCGCGTGGTCCAAGTTCCAGGAATTTCTCCGTGACCAAGCGGACTGGTATGGCAAAACCGGGCGGGAAGTGGATCAGTTCTTTCCTTCCTCGCCAAGCTGTTCGACGCCGGGTTGCGCGTATCCGTGTCACGATCTCACTCGGGATCAGCGTACCTGGCACGGTCCCGCGTGGGGATGCGTGCATGATCGCGACATCAACGCGGCGATGAACGTCAGAAACGCCGTAAGTTCTACGGGGTCTGCCTGTGGAGCCTGAAGCGCTGGCGGATCTTGCGGGATCCGTGAAAATTCAGGTGATGAAGCAGGAAGATGGCGAAAAATTTGGTCAGCAATAATCCGATTGTACATATTCGGTTACGGACGTGTCGTTAGCACTGGACTCTGACGTATTTCTGTTGTAAGCTGGCGGTATGAAGAATCAATCCCAGTGTGAGCGGGCAACCTGCGGGT
>JAJZZI010000069.1 GCA_021797635.1 Bacillota bacterium
ATTGTCGTCACGATTCGAGATGCGCTGAAGATCCCCTGCCCGGTGCAATTGTTTGACGCGGGGGTGGTGCAATTGTTTGACACGGGGGTGGTGCAATTACGTGACGTTTTTAGAGGTCAGACGGTAACATTGTTTGACGTTCGACACTTTGAAACTTTTCACGCAACTTCCTTTTGTCTAAAAGTGCTCTACTCATGCTGGCCCATCCCAGCACATCCCTTGGTTGAACATAGAGCGCTGCATCCTTAGCTGCCACGACAGCATAACCAAAGCCCATCGCTTCAATCAATGGTAGACCAAATCCCTCAGATAGAGAAGTAAACGCAAACAGCAAACAGCGCCGATGTCCTATACAATTGCCAAATGTGAGGCGACGCCACTTCGCCTTGTACTTGTACGCCTTTGGAGCTTTGAATTTCATCTGGAACAGTTCTCCATGCCACTTTCTTGGTGGTACGCCGCCGCTTGAAAATTAGGAGCCGCCGTCGCAGAGGGATCCACGCCCCGATGGACGGGGAGCTTTGCTGTACCCATCATCCGATTTCCCGAACCTAGTATTTTAGGAACAGTCCTCCACCCCACACGCTGGACAGGCAGACCGCGCGCCGGGGACAAAGAGTTGTAATTGGCCCCCGTAGGATCCAACTGGGCCTCGACCATCTGCCAGGGTGCTGTTGCAGCCCCAAAGCGGCGGGAAAAATCTGCCGGGTCGATTGCGAACTCAGCATGATCCTACACACTCCTTCAGCCAGCCGATTGGCCTGGTATTAGGCCATAGGGCGACGCGAGCAAGGTCCCACGGATGGGCCGGGCAACCTTGGCCAGGGGCATCCGGTGGTCTATTCTATTTAAACGCCGGTCGGCGGAATTCCTTTCGGTAAGTTTACCCACCCTAAACACCCCAGAACCTGTTTTCTCGAGACGACGTTGAGGTTGAATGGCATACCACCATGGTTTGAGTGCCAAACGCCACACACCCGACTATCGCCATTCCCAAAAACGCCGTGGTTTTATCCCTCTTCAAATTCATTCGTTCGGTTCTCCTTGCTTACCAACTAACCCACTCACGGACGCGCGTTTACCAACTCCGAAGGCATCTTGTATGAGTTGGCCTATGTCTGAGATTGTAGTATACGTCAGTATCCATTCGAATCCAAGAAGGTCCAAAAACCGTTCGAGGTATTCCCAAGTGTTCGGTCCTGTATGGCTTAAACCTGAGCTCGGGTAGAATTCCCAAGGGTGTGCCAAGAACACGACGTGCGGAGGAATCCCCAAAGATTCCTGAACATTCACTGCGCAGCGTACCATCTTTAGCAAGCCATCTTCCGACGAGCCCGCTATCGTCGGCAAAATCAATTGGGAAAACGAAAACCAAGCAATTCCTCGAAGCTTAACCTGTGGAACGGGGCAGGAAGTTACTGGGATTTGCAAGATGCGGTTTGACACCGGCCTAGAAGGCAATGTTCCATAATATGCGGCCGAAGAAGAATCGCTAGTAAAACCGTAAGCAAACAGCATCCGCAACGTGATCTCATCGATGTTTAAATACGGTGCCCGGAAAGTCCTTGGTCGTCTTAGCCCGCTCTCTTCCATTATTAGAAGACTTTCTTTCAGCCTTCTTTCTTTTTCGCTCAACGGCAAACTAGAATACCCAAGGGAATATTGCCACCACTTTGAGGTGCCCCATACTTCATGGTAAAGGCCATGCAGTCCCAGTTCGTGCTGTGCTTGCGCCGTGCGCAATTCGTCGCTGAGCGTTCGTACCGTGCTTCCTTGAACATACAACGTTGCCTTTCGGTCGCCGGCCCAGTCTATAAATGTTGGCAACCACTTTCGGGACGCAGCACAAATTCCTGGTTTGCGGTAATCGTCTTCCACGTCAAAAGTTAAAGCGACTGCCAGATTCTTTCTTGTTCCGGTAGACAATGTCTCGAACCGGCGACGATGACGAACCCACCGCCACCCTGCCATGAATGCACCTTGAGGAAGTCGCGGATCACTTACAAGGTCTCTTATTCGTTCCTCGAATACTCTTCCCGATTCGCGCATTTCACTGCCCTCCCATTGTTTTCTAAAGCTTAACCAAGTGATCACTGGTATTTCCTGGTTTCCTCGAAAAACCTTCCCATCGAGAACGGCCAAATGAAGCAATCACATCAACAAACCGTAGATTCGGCATGAAAGACGTGTACGTTCTCTGTCTATCGCTGCAAAAGCCACGATTTGTGATCGCAGCATACCGGGGCTTATATACCGCTCTCTGTTCAAAATTTTGCTCCACGGATTGAACGGTTTTGGGTGCCTGTTTCCGATATCGGCGGACCTCGGCCGTGGTGCATGCCAGCCGCCCCGCGATCTCGGTCGTCCGCAACCCGCTGTCGGTCATTTCCAGCATGGCCAGGGTGCGGCGATACTTCGTGGCTTGCCGGGCGGACAGGCCCGCGAGTTGGATACGTCGATCCCGATCCGCCACCGTCAAGGTGGCGGGGCCGGGGACCAGGCCCAGGGGATCCGCCCGATCGCTGGTCTCCCCGGCGAGGGCCGGCTCAAGCCTAGCTTCCTCGGCCCCGTTCATCTTGGGGGCCCAACCGGCCCCTTCCCGCACGAAGACATCTGAACCGAGGGACTGCGCCAGCGACTCTTTGACGGCCTGGTGTAAATTCTGAACCCGATGAAACCCATACGCCACCGCCGGTTCCCCAAGGTCGCTGCCGCGGCGGCGTAGGCGAAGCCGCGGCGGCTCACCATCTCGACGGTGGGAAACTTCCGCATCACTTTCTCGGCAATCGCTTCGGAGGCTCCGTGAGCAATCACCAACACCCGATGCGTCTCCCCGTCGATAAAGACCGAACACGCGGTCCACGGCTGTCCCTTGCGCAGATTGATATCATCGACGGATAACACCCGCACATCGTCCCGCTCGACGTTTTGCGCGACGACCGTCGCGCCCCGAGCCTTCAGCAAGCGCAAGATCGTTTCGCGGCTGACGCGAATGCCTAGCGGCCGGAGCGATGCCGTCAAGGCGTTCGCACTCGAATCCAAGGCTTGCTGCACGATAAACTCCTTCAGGCGATGCGTGAGGCGGGCATCCTTGCCCACCATAGCCTCAAACTGTTCAGTAAAAGTGTCGACCGGACACCCAGGATTCTCGCACACATACCGATTCGTTTTAATCACATGATACACGGTCATGCCGGCGAACGGGAGATCCTGAAGGCGGAGCGTGCAGCAGGTCTTGGTCTGGTGATGACTGACCGCGTGACACTCCAGACAAACCGCCTGTTCGCTGATGGACAGTGGAAGCCCACTGCCAACGCATCGCCTCATCGCCAGTCCGCTCGATCTCCCGTAAGCGCCACGTGGTGGGGATCGCGTGCCCATACCAGAACTGCCTCACGACATCCAGCGTGGCCTGGATCCATTCTGGTTGGCGAGCCTCCGTCGCCGTAGAGGCGGTGAGGTATTCTTCGAGGCACTCACGGAGTCGGCGAGATTCCATCACCAACCATCGCCCTTCGCCAAATTTTTCCTAATACCTTACGGCAGAATGGCGACATTGTCCATCACTTAAACGAGGATACTTGGAAAGCCAACCCGTCCACGGTACAACCGTTCAAATAAGCGTACATCTGTTCTCCATCTGGTCACGCAGCAGTCTTTGGGCAAGAGCCCGAATTTTGGCAACGGTCCAGCCAGCATATGTTCGCCGATCAAGAAACCCTATCGCTGAGGGGAACCCCTGGCTTTCGCCATGGGGGACGTCCACTTCACTAACATGCCACCATGCCTCGGCACTCGTTGGAAATGTCGGTTTGCGGGATGTCTCGCCGGTGCGCTATTCCCCAGTTGGTACCAGAAATGGCAATTATAGACTCACAAAGACAAGATGCACCCTTCGCGAAGTCCCCCAAAGGCGACTCCTTTGCCTTTCTCGGCTTTGATTTCAGACGGGTCAAGAACCGCAGCAAAACCGGATATTTCATCTTGATGACGCCGAAGCAGAAAGCCCGGCAGGCCATCGAAGCGCGAATCCGCGACGTGGTCCAACACAGGGGCGCGAAACCGGCTAAGGACATCGTGAACGAAGTCAATGCCATCCTGGCCGGATGGGTGAACTATTTTCGGGTCGGCAATTCCAGTCGCGCATTCGGAGAAATCCGCGACTATACCGAGATGAAACTCCGCACGTTGCTGACCCGACGGAAACGCAGAAAGAAGCGTAGCATTGGCTGGCGGAGATGGAGTAACGAATATCTGTACGGCGTCTTGGGGCTGTACTGGGACTGGAAAGTCCACCCCCTGAAAGGTGCCGACGG
>JAJZZI010000116.1 GCA_021797635.1 Bacillota bacterium
ATCTTCCTCGGCCATATCCTGCCCAAAGGCTGGCATGAGCCCGCCGAGGAACGAAGACGCAGGGTAATTTCAGGACGATCACTGTCGCTAAAAACTTCTTCATACACCCCAGGTTTTTCCATAAATTTATAAGATGGCTAGGATAGGCTGAGCCATATTGGAGGGGTGATCATGTTCGGACGTGGTTTGTGGCTCGAGGGAAAAGAACCGGGGTCGGTGCTAGATGCTCAGATCCGCAGCACGATGGTTCAATGGGCCGTGCCCATCTTGGTCGTGCTAACCGGTTTCATCCTAGGACAAGCCATGATATACCGCCACAGCGCACCATTCGCCTGGTTGCTGCTGGTGGGCGTGTGGCAGTACCAACGTCGCCAGTTTCCGTACACGCTCATCGGGGCTGCAGCCGGTACGTTGGCGAGCACTGGGTGGATGAACGGCGCGATGCTGGTGCTGTTGGCCTTTTTGATTCCCCTGCCCTATCGCCATGCCTCGTGGCGATGGCTGGTGTGGCCGTTAATCGGGGCCGGAGCGGGCCTTTGTTTTTGGATTGGGGTCCCTCAGTGGTCGTGGACGGCGCTGGTTTGGGCATTGGCGGTCGGCGCAGGTGCGATCGTGTTGTATGCAGGTTTTCTCAAAGAATGGGATCAGGTGGAACAGGGCACGAGCGATCGCCGAACGTTTGTGCTTTTGGTCACGGCGCTGGCCGCCATTATCGCGGGACTGGCGGGATTTCATACCGGGTTGCTGAGTCTTAGCCTGCTTTGCGGCAGTTTGATGGTGATTTTAGCTGGCGTCGCCGCAGGCTCGGCCAACGGAGCCTTGGCTGGGGCCATGTTGGGGTTGACTTTGGTGCTTCGAGGGGATGGTACGGGCGCTAGCGTCGGCCTTTTCGTAGCGGGAGGGTTTGTTGGCGGATGGATGGGGCACTGGCACTGGCGACTCGCCGGGTTGGGCATGGCGCTAGGGGTGATCGGGTATTCCGTGTTAGTCGTGCCTTTTTCCGTTCTAGCCAGTGTCGGGGTTTCGGTGATCGCTGCCGCTGTGCTATGGCAATGCATTCCTGGGGGGTGGTTAGGCCGTTTAAGCAAGTTAGTGACGAACTTGGTCGTAGGCTACGACGAGGCCTCCTTGCCGGATCAATTAGAACGAATTTCTGGGGTGATGGCGGAGATGGCCAATGCCTTTCATGTGGACGACGCGAAAGAGACGCGCGAGGGGGAAATTACGGAGATGGTGGTCGAGAACCTTTGCCGGCGCTGTTCGCTATATCGCACCTGTTGGGAAGACAACTTCTACCGCTCATATCGGGGGCTTTTGGATTTAATGGCGATGGCCGACCATCGTCTCGTCGACAGCGATGATGTACGTGGCGAATTGGCTCGGCGCTGCATCCGCCCTGACGAATTAGCCGATCATACCAACCGCGCCAAAGATAAGGAGCGGGAGCGAGCGGGATATCGTCAACGGCTGCGCGAGAGCCGTGCCTTGGCAGAAGTTCAGCTCAAAGGGGTGGCAGCCATCATGGCCAAGATGGCTGAGGATTGGCGCGCAACCCCCTTCCAATACCGCCGTGACCGGATTGCCCTCGACTACCACGTGGGTTTGGCTAAGCGCCCCAGGGCCGGGGGTTCGGTCTCCGGTGACACCGCTTTGGTCAAGGATCTGGCCCATCACAAAGTCCTCATTGGGCTCTCCGATGGAATGGGCGTCGGCCCCCGTGCGGCCTGGGAAAGTGGGACGGCCATGGCCCTTTTCAGTCAATTGCTGGAAGCAGGATTTGGCGCGGATTTAGCGGTGCATGCAGTGAATACCACGTTGCTATTGCGTTCCACGGAAGATCAGTTTGCTACATTAGATCTTCTACTGCTGGATCGCCAACATCGGGGGGGCGAGATGATTAAAGTTGCTGCGTCACCCAGCTTTCTTCGACGTCGAGGACAGGTCGAGGTGATTCGTTCGCAGAGCCTTCCCGTGGGTATCGTAGAGCACGTGGCGGTTGAGCCGATTTATCATACCCTGGAGCCTGACGATGTTCTGGTCATGGCTACCGATGGCGCATTAGAGGAGCTTGGGCCTCACGGCGATCAGCGCATGGTCGAAATTTTATCGCGCCTGCCCCTTACCGATAGCCAGTGGATGGCCGAAACCATCTTGAGCTACTTGTTCGATGATGCCCGGTCGGGCCGCGACGACGCCGCTGTGATGGTGGTCAAGATCATGGCCCACCGTCCTGTTCGTGAAATTCGAGAGGCTCTCGGGCAACTAACGATGGGTGAATGGACCCGAGTGACCCCAAGCCCCTCTCGCCCCGCGCCGTCGATGTCAACGACCCGGGCGGGGCGCTAAGGGAATGGCTTTGGAGGTTACAATTTTTCTACGGTAATGTCTTTCGTGCCATAACTGGCACGGATGTGGCCGCTGGCATCGGCGGCGACCAACACGGCGCGAAGTCCAGGCACGGTGATCCGATATCGGAGGTGGGGCCGCTCGTGGAGGGTGATGGTGACCGTGGAAGGGTAGGCGGCCTCGGAAATTAGCACAAATATGGACCCCTTGGGGGAAAAATCCAGCCGCCGACAGAAAACCGCCATAGGCCCTGGTTCGACGCGCCAATCGGTCGTTTCCGAGATTTGAGCACTTTCCAAGACGAAGCGGTAGACGCAAGCCAGACCCTCGAGATTCGTAGAAAGTTCTACGGGGAGAGGGCACCACAGCAGGTCTCCCTGACCTAGAGGGGTGGCATGGATGGCTGTGGCATGTCCAGGTGCGCGGCGCTGTCCATGCAACCCCACGACACTTTGGCGATAGTCGAAGGGAAACAACAGCGTACGGTGTTCCAGGTTCAACATTTCGTGTCGAGCGAGACTTGAGGGGGTCTCGGCAATGGCGATGCCACTGTCGTACTCTTGCCAATACTCATCCAAGTTGACGGGCCCGGTCCAAAAGATGGTGACCGGATGCGTCTTAGCCAAATCCAGCAACTGTTGGCGGGCGTGGCGCGAGAAGTTGTGAGGGCTCGGCACCATAATCAAGCGCGGCGTCTTAGCAAAGAGCGTGTCCAACTGATACTCGCCCACGGCGCGAAAGGGCACCTTAAGATCATAGGATAGGGCCTGGGTCAGTCGAACGGTAGCCTCGACGGCCAGCCGGCGGTGACTTAGATCATTGCTATACGGGTAGACCACCGCCACCGTTTCCAAAGGGCGATCGACAAACCAATCGCGAACGCTCTCGATAAAGCGGGCGAATTTTTCCAGGACTTGGGCTTCCGGCTTTTCACTGCCGTCTACGCGAAGGGCGCCGATGTTGGATTCGTTTACGTTGTTCATGTACGCATTGGTGTTCCAAATCCATTGCACGGCGCCGGCGGAACGCGTGCCAAAGGCATAGGCGAATTTGCGTTCCAAGATCTCAGCAAGCTCAATCTCGGTGCGCTGCGCTCGGCCATTGGCCTGCTCTAAATACATAATTCCCGTCTCTTGCACTAAATTGGGCTGGTTGGGCGTTTTCGCAAAAATACCGTCCCAGGCCAGCTGATCCATCAGCCACCAGCTATGCACCGTGGTGTAATCGACACTGGCTTGGTAAAAGAAAGGCGAAGGTCGTTGCCCGCTTAGGGCTTCGTCCTGGCCAGCGGTAACCAAAGCCGCTGGGGCAATGCGGTGAATCATCCCAGCCAGGTCTTTGGCCCAAGCATTGAACATGTCCATCGTGAAGAGCGCATAATCGAGCCACGGAAGGCCGTTTTTGTTCACGGTCACATCTTGGATATCAAAGGGAATCGCAGGCGGTTCTGGTGGGGTGACATGGTCGAACCCAGGTAGACGCAGGGGGGTCATGACCCATCGGCTTTGCAACCTCTCGATGGTTTGGTGGCGCCGTTGGAGCCAGTTCCGGTAGGCCTGAATTTCGAAACGATCGTGGTGAGAGCGAGGACCTTGGAAAATTCGCTGCGGATCAAACAACGATGGCTCGTTAATTAAGTCCCACTGAACGTTGGTGGTGTTTTGATGACGCTCTACGATGGCCGCGATGAAGCGCTTCTGCGCACGGATGCTCCGAGGGTCGAGATAGGGGTTCTCTCCCTCCCAGGCTTCGGGCGTAAACGAGAAGAAGGTAAAGGTTACCTCCAACTGATGGCGGTTGGCCGAGAGAAAAAAAGCGTCAAGTGCTCGCAGCACTGCCTCGGAAGGTTGGCCATCCATGAACATCGCATGGCGCCACGCCGTCCAAAGTCCCGTGCGCACGAAGTTCAAGCCGTGCTCGCGTATGGCTGCCATGTCCTGGTCAAACACATAGGAGTTGGGTTGAAACAAAAATTTTCTTGCGACGTCGGAAGCCATGTAGGTTGTCCCAACGATGGGAAAGGGCGTGGTTCCCTTCTTAAAGTAGTCGTGACCTGCCGCCATTCTTTCCTGAGAACACAAAAGACGTTGGTCATAGCCCCAAAATCCTTGATGCAAAGTGCGTACTTCAGGCTCGGAAAGATCGGGGTCGATTTCCGTGAAACGCGCCTGCACGTGGTAAAGACCCGGATCGAGTTTCAGGTCCACGGGAAGCGACAGGCTGGCGGGATGGTCAGCGGCGACCACTTCGAACGTACGCACCCAGAGAATCTGGTCGCCATGGTCGGCCGGGGTGACCGAGACAACCACTGACCATTTGCGTTCGTTAAAGGACTGAAGGCTTTGGACTCTTACGATCAGAGTAGGTTTTTCGTGCAGGTAGTAGGAGGGATAGCTGGGGGCAAGGAAAAGATCCTGCGACCCTTTTTGGGCAAAATGGGCCAGACGGAGGAGGTGTTTGTCTCCACCGTGGTGCCAAAATCCCCGGTCGGTTAGGCGATGGGCGAAAATCCACCGACCTCCGGCGTAGGTTCCCCGTTTTTGTTCCACCAGCACGACGGAAGCCAGACGGCTTCGGCCCTGCCGATCCAATCCGCTCAGCAGGGGGAAAACCTCGGAGTCGATGGGGCCCGACGACCCCGATTCGTGTGGATGGTCGGGTGCGGCACTGCCGTGCAGGACAAAGTGGTCTCCTTCCCGGGTAGCGAAGGCGGCCTCTCCCCCAAGCAAGCAAGGGATATCGGGATTGGCCTGCCAGCGGTCAACTTCGTGCTCCTCAGACACCAAGAGCACTTCATGCATGCCTAATTCGTGCAAGTAGGAAGGTACGTCCGCGTCCGCCTGCCATTGGCCATCAACCAGACGGCAGGGTCGGCGAAACGGAGTTCCGCCGATGACTACCAGGCCAGCTCCTTGTCCCAAAAATCGGATTAGTAGAGGCCAGATTTCCTCGGGAAAGTAACTGCCATGGAGCCATACCAAACACAAAAAGGGCGCCTCGGCCAGGTTAAGCGCCGCGGCTAAGGTTGTTCCGTCGACGATGTCAAAATCCTCTTGCCATGTGGCCAGGACTGCGGCAGAGGGGCGTATGCCGGGATAGGGTAGGGTGGCATCATAAAACAGCAAGTTCCGTGAGCTCATACGCCATCTTCTTTCGTCTAAGTTTTCCATCCGGGTGCTGTAGACGGTGCGGATGGAGTCTAGTGTATAAGATTTTACCCGAATTTGGTCGTGGGGGGATCCTCTTTTGCCGAGACGGACATCTCGCGGAGCATGGCCCGGATTTTGGACAAAGCTTCCGTCTAAACCAATATACGGGAGCGCCTCATCGGATGATGGATGGGCCGACGAGTCAGACTATGTTCGGTACACGCGAAGGAGGGGAATGCTTACGCGCGCACGCTCTCGTTCTGTCGTGATGGTTGCCGCAACGGCGCTCGTCCTACTGCTCCAATTTACTGCCCCAGAGGTTCTGCCAACCGAAGGTCGCGTCGCCGCCTCTAATCGCCAAAGCCCAACGGGGCGAGTCCTGGCCTCGTCGCCCGAAATCTATGCCAAACGGTATCAAAACGCGCTGAAATACTTGCTGGCCCAGGCTTCGGGACCTACGGTGCTGCCCAGGGCGCGTGCGGATGCCGCCGTCGCATTGGCCGAAGCAGGCATGAGAGAGCCTGCGCAAAGGTTGGTAACTCAGCTTATGGCCCAACGACCAAGGACCGATCGGGCACTAGCGGCAGAGATCTGGGCCGTTTCACGCGTCTCCTTGCTCACGGGCCATCACGAGGCATGGCCGTGGACGACCCAGGCGATGGCCAGGCTATGGTCGGAACTTTCCCGAGCACCTCATCCATCCGTGGAGTCGCTGGCCTTGGCAGCCCACGCTATGGACAGGGCTTTACTCGAGGCGCGCGCACGGGGATACTGGTTCTTTTGCTGGAGGTGGCATGGGCGAATGGTTCGTCTGATGCAAAAGGTGAGGACTCTACCCATCTCGCCCACCACCATGACGGGTACGGACGACGTGCTGGCAGGGGCTCGTTGGCAGATTTACAGCCGACCGCGCTCAATGCGTGTCGTCGCAGGGTTATGGCACCTCGGGGTCGTGGAGCCCCAAATGGGAGTTCGCCGTCACATCGACCCCGGGTCAAGCGGTCTTGCCGTGGACGCCGCGACCACTTACCATTACGTCCTGGCTGCGGCCGATTCGGGTTTAGGGGAGTTGGCGGCGGCCGTCTACAACGATGCTCTGCCGGCACCGACCCCCACGGGTGGCGTAGACCGGGTCGTGGTGCCCAGGCTCGGATGGCGGCGCGGGCTGGCTGTCGGGCCGGTCGGCATTGCGGCCACGGCCCTGTATGCCATGGCCACCCGTGACCTGATGGATCACGGCGACCTCGGCATTGGGTGGCGGCGCGTGCTAGTGCAGTCCGGGAAACGGGGGAAACCGCGATGGTGGGTTGGCCAGGCCCGACTGGACCCTATTATCCCCTGGAGACGCGGTGGGGACACGGTCGTGGCTCGTGGCCTTCAGGGGCGCGCGGCCTTCTATGCGCTCATGGATCGGATCGAACGAGGGCGGGCCCCCGTGTTGTTCTGGAACAACCCCTGGCCCGGACTGCCCTCGGCTCCGGTCAGTCTTGCCAGCCATCGTGCTAAACGGGGTGCTACGGAAGATGTTTCTCGGTCGATCCTAGCCAGACGCTTTCGTTTCTGCGCCGAGAAGTTAGTGCGCGCGGTCGATGCGGCCTATCCTATGCGCTGGGACGGATCGATGGTGCTTTCCGAACGCCAACAGAGCATGGGCCGTGCCCCTGCCTACCTTTGGCCCTTGAGCCAGTGGGTGGGAGCTCGCGAACGGCTTTGGCACGCGCTACACGGGCGTATCTCCAACCACCAACTCACACCGCTAATGGACCGCTTGCTGCCCTATTTTGACACGTCGTCACATCCACCTGGCTGCACGGCGGCCATCGACGCGCCCCAAGGACTGCAATTTTTCGACGACAACGGCTGGGTGCTACTCGACGATCTTCGGGCATATCGTCTAACCGGTAGTGCGTCCTGGCTAAAGCGGGCCGCAGTCGTTTTTCGTTTTATGGTGTCCGGTTGGGACACGAAGGACGGCGGCGAGTGGTTCAATACCAAACGCCAAGGACGCACGGAAAGCGCCACCGGAACCTTTCTTATTGGTGCCGAGATGCTATACCGATGGACCGGGGATCCTTGGTATCGCCGGTGGGCGAGCCATATCCGCCGATGGAATGCCCACCATATGATGCAGTTGGACGGGCTTTATGGGGATACGCTGGTTGGATCAGGTCGTATCCGCAAGGGGCTTCCCTTGCCCTACGACAGTGGGGTCATGATTGACGCAGACATCGATCGGTACCGATCAGACCACCAGATTCGCTATCTGAGGCGCGCCGAGTCCCTGGCCGACGGGGTCCTAGCGCACTATCAAGATCCGCTTACCGGCTGTTTAGTAGCCTTCAACACCATGGGTCCTTCGGAGCAAGACGCCTTTTTTGCCATTTTCCTTGAGAGTTTGGCCCGCCTCCAGCAAGTGGCCGGAGCCAAAGCCTATCGGAGGGCGATCGTGCTCGAGGCGATTCGGGCAACCTCGACATGCGGCAAAGATGGGCTGTACGGTGCCGACTGGAGCATGCCGGTATCCCGGTCCGCTAACGATCCCTCCCTGCTTACTCAGGCGAGTGTGCTTAGCCTTTTGGCCAGCGCCATTAGCGTGCTTGGGGATCGAGGAGGATCCGGCCCATCGCATGATTGGAAACAATTAAGCTCTGGGCTTGATCGGCTTCGGCCAAGCGAGCGACCTTGGTGACCGCGGGGTGGTAGCGGCCAGACGCCAGGCCTTCAATGACCGAGGAAAAGACCGGTAGCCCAAATCCCGCAGAAAACCAGAGCCCCACGTGTTTGCGGTATAAAGCGCGAATATCGATTGCGGCCTGGGCACCGGTGACGACACCCGAGGTGACTAGCCGACCCTCGCGGCCGAGCGCGCCCAGGCTCGTCTGCCAGCTGTCCTGCCCAATATTTTCTAAGACCACGTCCACCCCCCGGCCATGGGTCATATCGCCAATGGCCTCGGCGACGGCGTCCGTTCGGCGGTTGATGGTTTCGTCTGCCCCGAGTTCTCGACAAAAGGCTAGACGTTCGGGGCTGGAACCGACGGCAATGATGCGAGCGCCCAGGCCGTGACTAATGTCGATGGCGGCAGAGCCTACTCCGCCGGCACCGCCCCAAATTAAGATCGTCTCTCCGGCCTTGATCTGAGCACGGCGAATCAATAGTTCGACGGCAACCCCATAGGTGAGACTGGCGGCCGCCGCATGGTCAAAACTTACCGTATCAGGGAGGCGAAAACAATTACGAGCCGGTATCGAGAGCCGCTGAGCATCCCCTCCCAAGCGATGAACACCGAGCACGCCAAATTGGTCACAGGCAGAGTGCTGGCCTTGCCGACACCAAGGGCAGTGATCGTCAAAGAGAAAGGGGAACACCGCGACGCGATCACCGGGATGAAATTGGGTGACGTCCGAACCGACTTCCTCAATGATGCCAGCCGGATCGGCTCCCGTGACCAAAGGGGGAGCGACACCCCAGCCGGCACCGCTTTGATGAACTTCGACATCGAGGGTACGGTTTACCGCCACCCGTTCAACTCGGACCACGACTTCGTCTCGGGCAGGCTCGGGCTCGGGCAGACTCGTGATGACCAGGGGTTGGCCAAACGACTCGACAACAGCAGCATGCATGAGAAGGCCTCCTGGTTGGTATGCGTCTCAGCTATTATATAGTAGATTGGGGGGATGCCTCCAGCTCGAAAGAGGGGAGCGTCGGGGACTTTGGGCGATCGGCGGTTGGACGAAACGGAACAAAAATTTTGCGCCATTTGGGGTCAACTGGTACGAGGCTCTGAGCGTGTCGTTTTGGCCCTTTCTGGAGGCGGCGATTCGATGGCGCTCTTGACCTTGGCGCACGCCGTCAATCATTTGCCGGAGTTTGGACTAGAACTTTTCCCGGCCCACGTCGATCATCGTCTGCGGGAGGAGTCAAGCTGCGAGGCCGAAGCCCTTCGCACATACATTGAGGCAACCTTTTCTTTGCCCCTCTCCCTGCTAGCGGTGACCGTTACCGACCAGGCGCGTTGGGGCGTGGAGATGGCGGCTCGAAATTCCCGCCACCAAGCCTTGGAAGCCTTGCGCCAAAGCGTGGGAGCCAGGACGATCGCACTGGGTCATCAATTTGATGACCAAGTGGAAACGGTGCTCATGCGCCTCTTGCGCGGCACGGGCGTTTCTGGCCTGGCGGCTATGGTGCCGGCCAAGGGCCACCTTATCCGTCCCCTCTTGGGGTTTGGGCGGGAGGAGCTCCGCCAGTATCTTCAAAGGAAGCAAATTTCCTGGATGGAAGATCCATCGAATCAGGATCGCAGATATTTTCGCAACCAAGTTCGCCTGGACATTCTGCCCTATTTGCGGCGGGTGGCAAATCCACGCATCGACCGCGTGCTGTACGACCTTTCCGCCCAGACAAGACCCTGGCAAGAAATGGTGGCCAGGGCAGCCGATGCGTTTTTAGGTGAGTATGGCGTGGCGCTAACCGACGACCCCTTAATCTGGCCCCGAGCATTTGCTGAGCTGGACGAGCCGGTCAAAGCCGAATTGCTGCAACGAAAAGCGAAGATCCACGGTCTTCGTTTGCAGACAAAGCACCTGAGTCCCATTTGGGCAGGCAAGGCGGCGACCTGGCCGAGCGGCTGGCAGATTACCTGGACCGATGGGGGCGAGATGAGGGTCGCTAGTCCAAAGCCGGAGGAGCTTCCCACGTGCAGCGCCATGGACAGCCATATCCCGTTTCGTCCAGGGCTGGTCCGGTGGCCGCCTGGCGGGGAATTGATGGTAGAAACGGTCGGGACTGCCACGGACGAAGGGCCGGGATATCGGGCGTATGTTCATAAGGCCCAACATGAAATCTGGAGTTTTCGCACGTGGCTTCCTGGAGATCGTCTGCGCCCGGTTGGGCTCGCAGGCAGTAAAAAACTGCAAGATATGTTTGTTGACCGTAAAGTCCCAAAAGACGCTCGTCATCGCTGGCCCGTTCTGGTCAACCAGGCCGGTGAGGTGATGTCGGTGATTGGACTAGCCAATGATGAGCGCTCGCAGCAAGAGGGGATGGCCTGGCTCATCCGTTATTGGCCGAAGCGGTGATGCCACTTAGGCCCCTTTAGGAGATTTGCTCACTTTGGGCGAAGGTGTGGAACCCCTTGGGTGGACGACTGCAGGTGCAGGGGGAACGCCCACCGGGTTGACCGTGACCAAGGTGCCATAATGGACGGCGTGAAAGACGGTGGAGGCCACGGCCAGCGGAAGCTCTACACAGCCAAGGCTTTGGGGAAAGCCGTAGGAAGCGCGGTAAAAGCCGTGCACCGCATCGCTGCCCGCGAAGTAATTAATCCAGGAAACGGGATCGGCATAGGGAACTCCATTAGGATTCTTGCCGCGCATGATTTGAAAGCGCAGCCGTTCGAAGATGGCGTATGTGCCTAAGTACGTAGGGGTGGCCGGAATGCCCGTATTGGCCAACGTTTTTAACGTGAGCTTGCCGTTGACCCAAAGTTCCAGTGTTTCCGGTTGGCTCTCCGTGACCGAGAGGTAGCTGTAGCCATCCGGGCTCGTGCTCCCCTTCAAGCGATCGCGGATTAAGGCCGCGAACACTTGAGGACCGGCGATGCCATCCACGGGCAAATGGTTGACCCGCTCGAACTGCATGATGGCGCCTTTGGTCATGACCGACATCTTGCCCGGGGTCCACAGCGCGTGCAACGCTGCCGGCAAGTTGGCATACTTCCAGTGAAAGTGGCCGCTAGGCGGATGGTAAATGGCCCGATCCTGGGCCGATGCGGTGGAGATTTGGCTGGACGCGGTGGCCGCCTGCCAAGACACGGGCAGGTACCCCTCCTCAGCCAGCAGCTGCTGCAGGCGTAGGACCGAGGGCGGCGGCGTGGTCCACTCGATCTTAGTGGCCTTGGCCAAATAGGAACCGTTCATGGCCACGGGTCCTTTTGGTCCTGCAGGGATTTCAGCGGCCACCAGAGCTCCCGGGCCAAACCCGTAGGGAGTTGACGGGGTGAAGCGATAGGTGGTGGAATTTTCCTTACTCCACTGCCCTGGGGTCGGTGGAATCACCCGCCAGGCCGACAGATGGGCGTTCGCGATGGGGCTCGTAAAGTGCAGTGTCAACGGTGCGCTGGGTCGGATGGGCGCGGCCGTGGAGGCCTTGGCGGCAAGAAAGGGCAGGGTCGACCAGGACAGGGCTTCAGCGGGTCCCAGGCGTTGCCAAGTCCGGGAACGGACGGCCACCTCGAACACGCCGTGAGCTCCCGGCGTCACGGGATCGAGGGCCAGCGTCACGACGGTTCGGGGGTGGGCTAAGGCCTTTATATGGGTGCGTCCCGCCACCGTATAGGCGATTTCGGTAATGGGGTGGGTGAACTTCGCCTTCACCGTCCCGTTTAAAAGGCGAAGCGCGTGGGACTGGGTAAGTCGGGGCGCTTGGGGCGTGGTGACGGCCAGCCTAAGGGTTCGATGATCCCAGGGAAGCCAGGCTAATAGGGAAGGTCCATCGAGCCGAACGTAGGCCGTTCCTTTGATGCCAGGGGCAAGGGCGGCTCTTGGCAAGAACGTTCCTCCGCGGTTTACAAGAGGCACCGTCTCATGGCGGCCAGCGCTACGAAACGCAGCGGAACCCGTTGTGCCCAGCAGGCTTTGCCAAGAGATTTGGACCAGGCCCTTAGCACTGGGGCGGATCCCCGCTCGCGGCAATGCCAAAACCACCCCGCCCACTCCAGAGGCCAAGGCCAAGGCGACCAGCCACGGGACCCAGGGGTGCTCTAGAGCGACTGGCCTATTTTGTTGATGAGCTTGCACGCGACTTGGTACCATAGCTATCCCTTCTTTCCCCTCCAGCACCAAAACGTGCTGGCCATCGTTGAACATCCTTCTACGATACAAACGCCATGGGCGCCATCATGGTTACGGCAATATATATCAATAGATTACTACGAAACCGAAATATCTCCAAAATACCCTAAACTTGGATGAATGGATGGATGAATGGATGGATGAACCGTGCTTGCCGCCTCGGCCAGAGACAGGGGCGGGGCAGTCGATCGTCTAATGGGGTCTTGTCAGCGACACCGGCATGGGTGAAAAAGCACGCTTCGAATTGTCGGGTTAATGGGGAGAAGAAACGGACGCAATTTTTTTGCTGATGCTCGCGCTTTGCGCATGACAGGGCACTAATCCGCGCTATGATATAATTGTGGCACTGTGACTTGAGTAACAAGCCCAGACGCGTGAGAGGGGGCCCCCGCTCAGTGAGCAGACGTTGGTTACGTGGAGCTTTGACCGTCGTTCTCGGGGTAATTTTTGTTTTGTTTTTGGTCGAATTGATGCATACCCAGACCACTCCCGTGGTCAATGAGACCTACAGTACGCTATTATCCATGGCCCGTTCCGGTCAGGTGCGGTCAGCGGTGTTGAATCCGTCGACGCATGTGGTGCAGGCGGTGACGAGCAACGGCAAGAAGTTTCAGAGTGTCTACGCCGCCGGTGGCAGCGCCAGCCTTGGCTTTGCTCTGGCCAAAGAGCATATTAAAGTAAGTTTCGCACCACCTCAACAAACTTCGATGTGGTTAAGCCTCTTGGGCAACTTCCTTCCGTTTCTATTGGTGCTCGTCATGCTCTATCTGTTTTTCAGCCAGACCCAAGGGGGCGGAAATCGGGTCATGCAATTTGGCCGTTCGCGCGCCCGGCTCAACATTGACGATCATCGCCGGGTGACCTTCGCCGACGTGGCTGGGGTGGAAGAGGAGAAGCAGGAGTTAGCCGAAGTGGTCGACTTTCTGCGCTATCCCAAAAAGTACCTTGAACTGGGAGCCAGAATCCCTAAAGGCGTGCTCCTTTCTGGACCGCCGGGAACGGGAAAAACGCTACTGGCGCGAGCCGTGGCGGGAGAAGCGGGCGTGCCGTTTTTCTCGGAGAGTGGCTCGGATTTTGTGGAGATGTTTGTGGGGGTTGGCGCTTCGCGCGTACGCGACTTGTTCGACCAGGCTAAGAAGAACGCCCCTTGCATCGTCTTCATCGACGAGATCGATGCGGTGGGCCGTATGCGTGGCGCTGGTTATGGGGGTGGCCACGATGAACGGGAGCAGACCCTCAATCAATTGCTGGTGGAAATGGATGGTTTCGGTATCAATGAGGGCATCATTATCATTGCGGCCACGAATCGGCCGGACGTGCTCGATGCGGCACTGTTAAGACCGGGGCGATTTGACCGCCAAATTGTGGTGCACGCGCCAGACGCCAAGGGGCGAAAGGCTATCGTGGAGATTCATACGCGTGATAAGCCGCTTGACGCCGATGTCGATTTGGAGGTCGTGGCCAAGCGCACGGCTGGCTTTACCGGAGCCGACTTGGCTAATTTGGCTAACGAGGCTGCCCTGTTGGCCGCACGCGGCCGCCATCGCAAGATTCGCATGGCAGATTTTGAAGAAGCGGCCGAACGAGTCATGGCCGGGCCGCAAAAGAAGACCCGCGTCGTGTCCGATCGTGAACGGCGCACGGTGGCCTTCCACGAATCGGGACATACCCTGGTGGGAATGCTGGTGCCTCACGGAGATCCCGTGCACAAGGTCACCATTGTTCCGCGAGGCATGGCGATGGGCTACACCTTGCCGCTTCCCGTGGAAGACCGGTACCTGGTTACGCGTTCGCAGCTTCTCGACAAGGTGGCCATGGCCCTTGGCGGGCGCGCCGCCGAAGATTTGGTCTTTGGCCAGATCTCGACGGGAGCCCAAGACGATCTGGAAAAGTCGACGAAGATGGTGCGGCAAATGATTACGGAGTACGGAATGTCGGAATCGCTCGGTCCGATGACCTTTGGTCAACGCAACGCGGCCGTATTTTTAGGTCGCGATCTCACCCGCGAACGTGACTATGGCGAGGATGTGGCCTCGGCCATCGACCGCGAGGTTCGCGACATTGTGGTAGAACAGTACGAGCGCGCTAAACGAATTTTATCCAGTCATCGGGCCATTCTAAACCGCATGGCCGTGCTTTTGTTGGAAAAAGAGACGCTTCTAGCGGACGAACTGCTAGCGATTGTGGCGACGTAAACCGTGCGGTGGTCAAAACGGGCGGAGGGAAACCTTCGCCCGTTTTGGGTAGGTTATAGGTAAGTGCAGAGCGTGAGGAGGCGGATGATTGGACACGAAGGCGGGATTTGTAGGGGAAATGGGTGCAGGCGGGGGATGGTACTGCTATCCCACCAGGCAATTTAAAACGTTGTCGGTGCAAGCCTTTTGGACGAATCCCCTAAAACCTGGTGAGGCAAGTCGGGCAGCCATCCTTCCACATATCTTGCGTCGTGCCTGCCAAAAGTGGGCGAGCACGGTGGCCATTGAACGCGAGTTAGAAGATTTGTATGGGGCGAGTTTAAGGGCTGAAGTGGGCAAGATTGGCGACCAGCAACTACTGTCGTTCCAATTTGATGCCGTTCATGGTCAGTTTCTACCCGATCACCCTGACATGTTGGAACTGGGCATGGATTTGCTGCGAGAAATCTTGTATCGGCCGCTTATCGTTCAGGGAAGCTTTGATCCGACGATCTTTGAACAGGAAAAAGAGATGCTCGACCGGCAGATCCAGGCCCTCATTAACGATAAAGGTCAGTATGCGATGCACCGTTTAGTGGCCAACATGGCAGGAGATCAAGGCTTTGGCCTGAGTCGTCTAGGAACCCTGGAGGAAACGCGTGCGCTTGACGTAAAGGGCCTTTTCGATCACTTTCAAATGATCCGGGATCACAACCCGATGCTTTGGTTTGTCGTCGGTGACGTCGATCCGGACCAAGTGGCGCGCGTGTTCGAGGCGGATCCGGCTATGCAGGTCGCCCGTCGGCCGCTCCCTTCGATTCCTCGGTTCGTCTCCCAGGCTCAAGGCAGGGTGGTGGTGGAACGCCAACCCATCCAACAGGGAAAAGTTAACCTCGGTTACAGCACCGAGGTGACGATGCGGGACGAAGATTATCCGGCCTTGGTCATGTATGCAGGCATTTTAGGGGGATTTCCTCACTCCAAACTGTTTGTGCACGTGCGCGAGGAAGCTTCGTTAGCGTATTACGCCTACGCTCGGCTCGATGGCGTGTTAGGCTTGATGGTGATCGGGGCGGGAATCGAGTTTGAGGATTATGAGGCGGCAGTAGAAATTATTCATCAACAGGTTGAGCGCATGCGCCAAGGCGAAGTCACGGACGAGGAAATGGATTTTACCCTACGTGCGCTTATCAACGATATTCTTGCTGAGAGCGATAGTCCCGGGCAGATCATTGGCCGCCAAGTGGAACGTGTGCTCTCGGGCGGCGGACGGACAGGAAGCAGTTTAATCGAAGCCTTGAAGGCGGTTCGACGTGAGGACGTGGTGCGCGTTGCCCAGCGAGTGAACCTGGATACTACATACTTCTTGACCCGTGACGCGGCTAAAGATCCCGTGCAAGAAGGGAGAGCATGATGAAGAGCGAGACGTTGGCGGACGAAACCATTGGAGAACGTGTTCATCAACTGAGACTCGCCTCCGGTCTTTCGGTGGCGGTCTTGCCCCTAAGAGGCTTTACCAAGACCTACGCTACCTATGCCACGCACTATGGGTCGATTGACAATGCCTTTAAAATCCCCAACGAGCATCGTGCGGTTGCAGTGCCCGACGGGATTGCTCATTTCTTGGAGCATAAAATGTTTGAGAAGCGTGATGGCGGGGACGTCTTCGACGATTTTGGGCGCTACGGCGCTTCCGCCAATGCCTACACCGACTATACGTCGACGACCTTCTTGTTTTCTACCACGGAAAACCTGTCGGATAATCTAGAGATCTTACTCGACTTTTTGCAGCAGCCTTACTTCACGGACGAAAATGTGGCCAAGGAAAAGGGGATTATCGAACAAGAGATCAGGATGTACTTGGATATGCCTGGGGACCGTCTGCATTCGAATCTCATGCAAGCGCTCTATCAAAAAAACCCGGTGCGCATTGACGTAGCGGGCTCAGTGGATTCGATTCGAACGATTACGCCCGATGATTTGTACCTTTGTCATCGGACCTTCTACCATCCCAGCAATATGCAAGTCTTTGTCACCGGCGGGGTCGACGTCGACCGGGTGCTGGATCAAATTGTGAATAACCAGGCCAACCGGCAAGAGACTCCGCAAGCTCCCATTGAACGCATCTACCCGGACGAGCCCGAGGGTGTGCACCTCCCCCGAGTGGAATATGAGATGTCGGTGGCCGCCCCGCTGTTGCTGATGGGTTATAAAGATACGACGACAAGATGGAGCGGGCGAGATCTCTTGCGGCGCGAGCTGATAGCCAATTTGATGTGGAATACGCTGGTGGGCCGAAGTTCGGAACTATTTAGCCGGCTTTACCAGATGGGGTTAATCAACAACCGGTTTCAGGCGCATTACTCATGTGGACTGACCTTTGGCTTCTCTGGACTAGGCGGAGAAACGCCGGATCCAGAGCGCTTGGAGGCGGAACTGATAGACGGCTTGGATAAGATGCCGCTGACCCAGCGAGAACTAGAACGCCAAAAGCGGCGTGAGTTGGGAGAGTATGTCAGTTTGTTCCAAAATCTTGAGGAGTTGGCGTACGTGTACAACCATTTTGCCTTTCGTGGCACCAACCTCTTCGACATCCCAGAGGTCCTTGGGTCGATTCGCTTGGAAGACGTCGAGCAGTTCCGTAAGACCCATTTGAACCCTAAAGAGCGCGCCGTCTCCGTTATTTTGCCGAAACCTCAGTAGCGTCGGCGCGTACGGGTGGGGCGATTGGCCCGTCCAATAGGCCGATAGCCACTTTCGGGGAGACGCCGTGGATGCGATAGACGCTAAGCCCGCCCCATCGACCTAGGGGGAGGCCGAGTGCTGGCAGCGAACGGACGCGAATGCGGTAGCGGCGCTGGCGGAAGCGAAGTTGCAGAGGATAGGCGTAACGGGCTTGCCAAGCCGGACCCTTGCCCAATCGAACGGCGACGCCAACGGTGGTCGGCACGCCCGGGAGCGGGTAGAGGCTAAGCGACGGGCCTTGGCTGAGAGGAGCTCCCAGGCGCTTTGACCGCATCAGGGTGAGGCGGTAGAAGCGATGGTGCCAAAGTAAAAAACCATCGGTGAGCTCAGGCAAAGCGACGGTCAGGACTTGCTTGGCGCTTCGATTAAACCTTGCTAAAGGAGCGTCCGGCCCTTTAGCCTGGCCGTTTTGCAGGCCGTATGCTAGTTGAGGCGAGGCATATGGCCTTAACGCTTGGTGGGTCACCTCAAGGACGTGGGGCAGCGGAGCCCCAAGGGTTCCCGGTTGAGTCCCAGGAGCTAGGAAGGCGAGGTCGGCGAGAACCACGGTGGTAAGGGCGATGGCCAAAATGCTAAGAGGTCGCCTTCGTGGAGTGTGCCCCGACTCGGCTAGGGCATGCTGGATTTGAGTGCGCAGCGAGCGAGGCATCGATGATATGGTTAGTGGGGCATATCGTTCTCGCCAGCGTTGAAGCTCTTCATCATTCACGCTTTCCGCCTCCTTGATCGTGCCACCAGGTGGCCAGTAGTTTGGTGGCCCGATAAAGTGTGACGCGGACCCGCGTCTCGGGCCATCCCATAAGCTCGGCGACTTCGCGCGAGGGCAGGTCCTGCACCACGCGCAACAAGAAAACCTGACGTTGAGATCGAGTCAGCGTCTCGAGCCCCTCTTCGAGCATGATGTGAGATGACTCTTCCGGGCCAGCCCCTACCGGGGAAGGCGCTAGATGGGAAGTAAGCCGCAGCAGTTTGGCCCGTTCGCGTCGTCGCTCTCGATCATATTGCTTCAGGGTGTTGCGGCAAATGGCCCAAAGCCAGGTGCGGGCTGAAGCACGATGCTGAAACCTACTCCAGCCCGAGAGGGCGCGCAAGAAGATCTCTTGGACTAAATCTTCGGCATCGGGGTCAGATGCCACCATAAGGCGAACATGACCATAGATCTCATCTCCGTAGCGTTCCAGCAGCTCTTCAACGGAATCCTCTCCTCTCGCGGCCGCCTACCCCTCCTCCCTTCGCTGACATCATACATAGTGACTCCATGCACGAAAATGTTACCAAGCTAAGCACGCTGTGTAAGGGTTTCATGGGGCTTTTCGGCTTAAGACGAAGTCGGTGCAGGCCGAGTTTTTTCGCAAGCCTCGATCAACCCCCGGATGTAACCCAGGGCAAACAGCTGGCCCAAGGTTTCGTAGCCGGGTCGGTGATTGTCTTCGCCCTCCATGGTGGGTACGTGGTCGGGCCGCATAGGTCCATCAAAACCTGCGGAGACGTAGGCCTGCATGGTGGCAAACATGTCGGTTTGGCCTGCGTCGTGAAACGTCTCTTGGAAATGTTCGGCGGTCCCCTGGATGTCGCGGAAGTGTACGAAAAAGAGCTTGGATTGGCCAGCAAAGCGTCGGATGGTGGAGACGATATCCTCTCCTGCAGTGGCCAGCGTGCCTTGGCACAGGGTGATTCCCGAATATGGACTGGGAACTAAATGAATGGCCCGTTCGAGCGCGTCGGCGCTGGTCAGAATTCGGCTTACCCCGCGTATGGGCGATATGGGCGGATCGTCCGGATGAAGAGCCAGCCTGACTCGCGCTTTTTCGGCGTGAGGCACGATGCGTTCCAAAAAGTAGTGAAGGTTATGCCAAAGGCTGTCCTCGGTGACGATCCCAGCTTTGGTGAGCGGCGCGTTCGCCATCAATCGGTGATCGTAGCCGCTGACCAGAGCTCCCCCGCGGCTCGGCAGCGCCGTGTGCGTTCTTAGCCAGTTAAACTCCGCCATAAAGTTATAGCACCACATGGGAATCTCTAACGCGCCCATATTTTCGATAAATTCGATAATGGTGTGGATTTCCTCGTCTCGCCCGGGTAGGCCCAGTTTAATGCGGTTTTGCGGTGGCGCCGACTCGATGCCGACGAGCTTTAGGCCGAAGCTTTCAAAGCGGGTCTTCATATGCAAGAGACTCCAGTAATCCCAAGGCTTTTCTCCCTCTCTAGGCATGGGAAGGGATGCGATGGCATGCTCGACCCCCGCTTGTTTCGCTAAGTGCCACAAGCGATCGGGTTCGGGTGCAAAGAATTCGGCGACTTGGATCATGGTAATCCCCCGCTTCTTTTCTCAGATGGACTTGCCAAGACTAAGCTACCATGCCCTCATGGCCCTGCCTAGGCCCACGGGCGGGTCCAAGACCTGGTATAATTGGCGGGGAGGATCTTCTCAGTTGCGGAAATCTCCTGCGTGGTCCAACCCCTAATACTGGCGAGGAGGCATCTTAATGGAATACCGTCCGTTGGGTCGAACTGGCGTGCAAGTGAGTCCGCTGTGTCTTGGCGCCATGACCTTTGGAGGTAAGACCGATCAGGCCGAGGCCACCAAGATGGTGGATCACTTCCTGGAGGCGGGTGGCAACTTTATCGACACGGCCAATGTCTATAGCCGGGGTGTGTCGGAAGAAATGACCGGTCGGGCTCTGGCCGGAGGCAAACGCCATCGTGTGGTATTGGCCACCAAAGCGCACGGCAAGATGGACGACCACGATCCGAATGCCTGGGGGAATCACCGCCGCAATTTGATGGCAGCCTGTGATGCTTCGCTTAAGCGGCTGGGCACCGACTACATAGACCTTTATCAAATTCATCGGCCGCAGTCGTCGGTGCCGATTGATGAAACCCTAAGAGCCCTGGACGACCTGATTCGAGCTGGCAAAGTCCGTTATATCGGAACGAGCACGTACGCCGCGTGGCAGGTCATGGAAGCGTTGGCGGTCTCCAAAGAGCTAGGCTTAAACCGGTTTGTCAGCGAGCAGCCGCCCTATCACCTGCTTGATCGGCGGGTGGAGCGAGAACTGATTCCCTTGTGCCAAAGTTATGGACTGGCAGTTCTGCCATGGAGCCCGCTCGCCGGGGGCAAACTAACCGGCAAGTATCGCCGTGGCCAGGGGGCTCCCCAAAACTCGAGGGAAAATCCGGCGAACTTTTCCGAGGGTACGTGGGCCGTGTTGGAAAGTCTAGAGGCTCGGGCCCGTTCCAAAGGCTGCACGCCGACGGCCTTTTCACTGGCTTGGTTGATGGCACAGCCGGGTGTAACCAGCCCGATTATTGGAGCTAACAGTGTGGCCCAACTCCAGGAAAACCTTGAGGCACTATCGGTGACCATTGATGCGGACGATCGAAAAGCCGTCGATCAATGGATAGAACCCGGGACGCACACGGAGAACTACTACCGGGCGGACTTTGGCCCCCACCAATATCGTTGAGAGCAGGCCACGTGCGATTATAGCGCTTAGCCTCACCGCCCACTGTAAAGGTCAGTGGGCGGTGACTTTAGGAAGCCAAATATCGATAATTGCGAAGCCTCTCGACCTGATCGATACTAAAAGCATCAGGAGGGAGGTGGACGAATGAGCGAGCAGGGGGAAAGGGGCCGCGTGGGCAGGCTAAAGATTTTTCTAGGGGCGGCTCCAGGAGTGGGTAAAACCTACACGATGTTGCGCTATGCGAACAGTCTAAAAGCGCAAGGAGTGGATGTCATTGTCGGATACCATGAGTGGCATCATCGTCAAAAGACGGCCGCCGAACTCGCCGGCTTAGAGGTCATCCCCTCGCTTCGGCTTAGCTTTCATGGGCGGGAATTTTCTGAGGTCGATGTGAGGGGTATCATCGCTCGCCATCCCGAGGTGGTGGTCATCGATGAACTCGCCCATTCCAATGTGCCTGGTTCGCGAAATGCGAAGCGCTATATGGATGTTGCGGAGATTTTGGATGCGGGCATTGATGTGCTTACGGCAGTAAACGTGCAACATTTAGCTTCCGCATACCACGAGGCCGAGGCATTCACAGGCGTGCCCGTACGGGAAGTCATCCCCGCCAGCTTTTTGGAACGCGCGGAATTAGAAATGGTGGACGTCACCCCAGAAGCGCTCAGACGGCGACTGCAAGACGGCGAGATCTACCCCGTGGAGCAAGTCGATGCCGCCTTGCACAACTTCTTTCGCCATGAGAACCTATCTCGCTTACGTCAATTAGCCCTGCGCGAGGTCGCTCAGGACGTTGACCAACGTCTTCAAATGTCTCATGAGCGCGAGCGCATTCCGGGGCCAGTTGGCGCGCGCGAAAACGTGTTAGTCTGTGTCGACTTTTTGGAGCGTGCCGAAAAACTGGTGATCAAGGCAGCGCGTATGTCGCTGAGGATGAAGGCCGACCTCATCATTCTTAGCATTAGCACGGATGGGACAAAGTCCTGGGGAAAAGGGCCGACGCCCAGCGAGCAGCAAAAATTTGAAGCCTTTCAGGCCTTAGCCAATCGCTATCACGGAAAGTTTGTTGTCGAAGCCCAACGGGATCGACCCCTCGGGGAAGTGATTCTCGAGGCGGCCGAAAAATATAATGTCACTCAAATTGTCGTCGGCCAACCCCGACCGGGTCGGCATTGGCTAAGCCCGTTTCGCGACAAACCTACCGCCTATCTTTTGCGAAACTTGCGTTATGTCGATCTGAGGATTGTTGGTTGGAGAGATTAGGAGGCATGTCGGTGGGTCCCAAAGACCAGGTTCCGTCGGCTCCTGTCCCAGGCCGCTTGACGATTTATGTCGGGCCAGCGCCAGGTGTAGGCAAGACTTACAAGATGTTGCAAGACGCTCACGTCGTCAAGCAAAAGGGCTACGATGTGGTCATCGGCTGGCTAGAAACCCATGGACGGCGGGAAACGGCGGATCAAGTTAAAGACTTGGAGATCGTGCCCGCCAAGGTGGTCATGTATCAGGGTCGGCAATATCGCGAGATGGATAAGGCGGCCATTTTAGCAAGAAACCCCAAGATCGCCCTGGTCGACGAACTGGCGCATTCGAATGTGCCCGAAGAGGGGGCTAATGATAAGCGCTATCAAGATATTTTGGATCTCTTAGACGCTGGTATTGATGTCGTCACCACGGTAAATATCCAACACTTGGAGAGCCTTTACGACAAGGTCGCCCACATCACGGGCATCCAAGTCCGGGAACGGGTTCCTGACGCGTTTGTGGATCGAGCCCGTGAACTGAAACTGGTCGATGTCAGCCCCGAGACGCTGCAAGAGCGCCTGGTCCAAGGGAAAATTTATGCCCCGGACAAGGTGGAATCGGCGTTGGCCCACTTCTTCCAGTTGGGGAGGTTAGCAGCGCTACGGGAGCTCGCCTTGCTTGAGGTCGCGGACAACGTCGATCAACAGGTGCAAGATCATGCCGAGGCTCATGCCCAAGCACCTAAAGAGAAAATCTTGGTCTGTGTCAGTTATGGTCCCCACTCTGAGCAATTAATTCGGCGCGGGTGGCGAATCGCGGATCGGCTTCATGCGGACCTGGTGGTCTTGGTGGTGACGCCGTCGGCACCCGGTCAACCGTGCTCGACGGAAGAGCAGCGCGAGATCGACCGCGTGCAACGCCTAAGTAGCCAGTTCAATGCGGAAGTGTTGGTGAAAGATGCCGAGTCGCGGTCGGTAGGTGAAGTGATCGTCCAAGTGGCCCGAGACCTGATGGTGTCGCAGATCGTCATCGGACAGCCTACGGCGTTATCGCGGCGTGGACTATTTCGCAAACCCAGCCCGGTCGACTATGTTCTCGAGCACGCTGAATTTGTCGACTTGCACGTCGTGGGAAACGCCGAGGGAAGAACTTCGTGATATGCTTTCACGCCCGGGCCGAAGTCTATCATCGTACCGCCGTGAGATTTTGGTGCGATCGAGCGAAGAGATGAGGAGGTGGTCCGCCGACAGGTGGCCTTTACCGAGGATTTAGACCAGAGGTTATTGCGCCTGGCGCAAGAGGAGAGGGAGGATCGCTGGCTCTTGTTGCAAACCGCATATACGGGATCCACCCGAAGACAGGCCTTGTACCAATTGCCGGCCGGCGCGAGATCGCGTATCGCCGATATCGGCTGCGGGTTTGGGGCGGCCGCGCTCGAAATGGCCGAACATTTTCAGGCCGAAGTCGAGGGGTTTGATCAAGACCGATCGCGCCTTGAGGTGGCTCGTCGCCTCAGCACCACCTTTCCCGAAATTGGCGATAGGGTGCGGTTTACGGAAAAAGACGTGACCCGCTTTCTCCCGGACCACCCCTTTGACCTTGTCACCGCCCGTTTTGTTCTCCAATATCTCCCCGCCCTAGCCACCCTGGTTCACTGGCGTGGCTGGGTTAAGCCCGGAGGGTCCCTTTACCTGGAAGAAGTGGATGATGGATGGACGGTAGAATATCCTGGTCCGCCACGAGCGTGGCAGCGGATTATTGATGCCTATAAGGCCTACACGCACGATCATGGATCCGATCGAGAAATTGGTCGCAAGTTGCCCCATCTGCTGGTTCAGGCAGGCTATCACCTGACGCGGGTGCTATGGAATTCGAAAAGTTCCTTGGCGATCGAACAACCAAGCGATCTCCAAGTGGGGTTTGAACGGGAGAAGATCTTGAGTCTTCAGAGGGCACTGGTCAGGGAAGGATATGTTAGCGGCCAGGAGTTCCAAGCAGGACTCACGGCATTTGATGGCGCCTACCCGAAGATGACGTTTTTGACGGGCGCCACCATACAAATCTGGGCTACGCTCCCAGCCGAATCACCATCAGGAATTCCCTGACCATTGGATGTCCCGCCCTCAGCCTGAATGGGCGCGTGCGGCCTAAGCTCCGAAGGCGTTCGAAAGGTTTGCCGTGGCACACAGCCAAAGGCCATGCAGAGCATTCCAACCAGGGCCAACGCATCGTTCGGTTGCGTGGTTTCGAGGCGGAACCTACACTAAAGAGACGCTCAGCGGTGGAAAACAATGGTAAGGATGGTTGCAACGACGGCGGCGATGACCACCAAAATGGTAGCCCAACTCCAATATCGCAATCCATCGAATTGGGCTTGGAATTTAGCATCTAGGCCATCAATGCGCACATTGGTCGTATCGATGCGCGCGGTAGTGGCATCGAACTTGGTGTCCATCTTGGCCTCCAAGGCATCGATGCGCGCGTTGGTGGCACTGAACTTGGTATCCATCTTAGCTTCCAAGGCATCGATACGCGCATTCGTGGCATCAATTTTTCCTTCGAGTTTGTCTTCCATATGCTGCAGAGAATCGTGAAGATGATGCATCTCCTGAAGGAGGTGAAATCCCCATGAGGCAGGAATATCACCGGAGGGCGTAGGCATGTCGTTTTCGGCCATGAGAACCCCCTCTTTCGTAATGGGCTCAATCCTTCATGCTCAGTATAGCACGGCAAGGGACTTTACGGTGCTTGTCGATGCGGGGATTTGGAGGAAGGCTCCCAGGGGAAACGTTTTTTCTCGTAACCGCCGATAGGCCGCCTTGCTCCAGGCCTTAACCCAGCATATGGTGCTTGCACATGGGGCCCCGTGAGACGCATCCCTTTAAGGACGGGCAAATCGGCCGGTAACCACCGCAAGCCTTCGTCAGCGATACGTTCAAGGACATGGTCTATGGCGGTTGACCCGCGCCTGGGCAGACGTTAAGTACTCAGCTTGGGGAAAAGTTGGGTAAGGCCGTCGATGACCATCTGCACCGCGATGACGGCCAGCAGCAAACCCATCATTCGGGTAATGAGATTCAAGGTGGATCGCGATGTGCGTTGACTTACCTGGTTAGCATTCGTGAGGACGGCATAGGTGAGGCTCATGACGGCCATAAAGGCGGAGGCCACCAGTCCCACGTGGATCCAGTGCGCGCCTCGGGTGGTACCCTCGAGAACCAGGAGGGTAGCTAGCGTGCCCGGACCGGAGATCAGCGGAGTGGCAAGCGGCGTAATGGCGACGTCGCTTAAGTCTCGGTCTTCCTTCTGTTCTTCGTGTTGGGGCTGGTGGATCTTTGAGCCCTGGGCGTTTAACAAGCTGTAGGCGATGCCGAATAAGATGATTCCGCCCGCTACCCGAAAGGCGTACAAGGTGATTCCAAAGGCGTGGAATAAGGGTTGACCAATGGCAGCAAAGACGAGGCCGATGGCCAAGGCTAAAACACAAGCCTTTTGTGCCGTCTTCTTCTGCATGCGAGCTGAGGCTCCGTCCGTGAGAGCCAAAAACAGCGGTACGATGCCGAAGGGATTGGTTACGGCAAATAACGAAACGAGATCGTGAATCCAAACTGTGAGCATGTGCCCGCCCCCCCTTAAGCTTAGGATCAGCATGCCCGCATGGCTCTCCCTCTTATGCCAGATGGATCCCGCCCCCGGCAATCAGGGTCGAATGAAATTGGGCGGGCCCTCATACCAGTAAGCAAACGGGGTGCAAGGGGTGGCGGTGGTGAATCAAGTCGGTTGGATGGTGGCGAAGGCCTGGAGGGCGTCGCTTCCACCTTTTCTCTTGGCGTTTGGAGTCACCACCGGTGGAGGTCTCATGGGGGCCCTCGGGCAATGGATGGTGGGGCAAATGGGCATGGATGCGGCGCAAATTGGGTTTCGGATTCGAATATGGGCCGTGGCCATCGCCATCGGAGGCACGATGACGGCCTTTGAACACCTTGAACGCGGGCTTAGCCAAGGTTCGCTACCGCAGATTGTCCGCGACGTGTTAGTGCTCACCGCGGCCTATGCCGGCGCTCAAGCTTCGTACTGGTGTCTAAGGGGGCTGATCTTGTGAGTAGGGTAGAGTTTTCTTGGTCCCACGTACGCCGTGCGCGGTAATCTTAAACTGCGTCGCGGCCTGATATGGTTTTTTCTAGGGGCCCTATTGGGGATGAGCGTGGTACAAGGCCTTACCAGCCGCGAGCAAGCCAGATTAAGTGCCCAAAGCCTTCACTGGCGGTCGCAAGCAGAGCATTGGCAACAAGAATGGACACAGTTGCACGATGAAGTAGCTCGAGCCAACCAACAGGCGGCCAAGCAGTTAGTGGTTCAATCGATCACGGTTTCGGTGGTTCGTTCCCCGGTGGCTGCCGAGGCGGTGCGAAATGCGTTGGACCCCCTGACCTCCGTATTGCTAGGAATGCCATTAGCCGGTGCCAAAGCCAGCGTGCTGTATGAAATGTTTGATGGCCGCGTCATCCTTATTGACGGCAAGCTTTATCGGATTATGGTCACTGTGCTGCTGCTATCGGCGCAAACTCAACTCGTGGTCAAGGCCATCGCCATCACCCCGGATCGGGGCAGCCACGTCCCCTGAAAGACGAGCCTTCTCGCTTAACCGAACTGGTCACGGTGCCAGTGTGTATGCTTGAGGGCCCACAAGAG
>JAJZZI010000161.1 GCA_021797635.1 Bacillota bacterium
CAGGATGCGGGGTTTATGTGGTGGGCGAGTAGGGACTCGAACCCTAGACCCGCTGATTAAGAGTCAGCTGCTCTACCAACTGAGCTACTCGCCCGTCTAACTATCTGGTAGCGGCGGGTGGACTCGAACCACCGACGTCACGGGTATGAACCGTGTGCTCTAACCAACTGAGCTACGCCGCCATGTTGGTTGCGGGGACAGGATTTGAACCTGCGACCTCCGGGTTATGAGCCCGACGAGCTACCTGGCTGCTCTACCCCGCGACGACTCTGGCACAAGGCATATTGTATGGGCGGAGACGGAAAATGTCAAGCTCAACAAGGCCCAACTTGGGGCTCTTCTGCCGCTCACCGATGACTAGCTAAACGAATATGCTAAAATAAATTCAGCAGGTTTTGGACATGATTCTTCTACCAGGCTTGAGGAGGAATACGGTATGGACCGAAAAGCGAAGATCTACGGGTGGGAGTTGCATGTAAAGCAAGACCCCGAAGGTTTTACGTTTAAAGTCACTTCGGACCCCGAGCGCCAGCGCGTGCGCCAGGAAGTCTTTAGTCTGATGGACCAGGTGACGCGAAGTGCCCGCGAGGCGGGGATCGGCGTGGGTGAACTCCTTGTTCATTCGGCCAAATCGCAATTTGACCGCTGGACAGGACGTCACTAAAAAATGATGCCAGGCGTGATTGGCAAAATCACCATCGGGAGGTGTCTGTTTGGGCTCTGAGCTTGTCTCTGATATTGACTACGTAAAGACGACCAATGTGGTGCGTACGCTAAAAGCAGACCTCTTCGCCTTGGCTTCCCAAAAGGGTAATCTAGACCCAGAGGTCATCGCTCTAAGCCAGGAGATTGACCGTTATATCGTATGGATCCAAAAGCATTGGCAAGATGTTTGACCCTCGTTTCAGGGTACCATAGTGCCCCGCTTAATATGCCTCTATTTTTTGTCCTTTCTTAGCCGTACCCCTTACAATATGGGAAGAGGGTATGGTTGGAGGAAGGTGTAGTTTCGATGGAAAAAGTTGCCCTGCGTTCCCATCGCACGGGGGCCTGGCCTCAAAGGGCCGATCGTCCTAGATCCCTGCCCGAGCGCTCCGACGTCTTGTGGTTAAGTCTCTCTGCAAGTGAGATGGCCTTGGCGGAAGTGCCTAACCTGGAACGGTTTGACACCTATCAAAAGACGGTGAAAACCCTTCTCGAGGCACGCATACGCGGGTACACCGTCCATACCGAAACGTATCGATCACCCCTCGGACGCTTCCAGCGCATGGTGTATGTCACGGCCATCGACCGCGAACTCGAACTCCTGCGCCAAGAATTGCTCGTGGACCACATTGGCACGGGCATTCTTCGTCATTTCGACGCGATTCGCGGCTTGCTCTTGGATCTGTCGACCTAACCTCGGGGAGGTGCCAATGAACTCGCCCTTTAATCAACTCACGCACCAAATTCGTGTTCTGGCCGACTTGACCGAATCGAAAATATCCGCGGTTGTGGCACGCGACCCGATGCAACTGATGCGTCTCTTGCAGTCGGAAATCGATCCGATGCATGCCCTTGATCGATTTTCAGACGAAGTAGACCTTTTAACCCTCGAGGAGCGGGTCCAGCTTCGCCATCAGATTGAGGCCTGGCGCTTGCGAACGGACTATCTCCAAGAATTGCTGCAACGCAATCTCGGCTACATTGACTTCATTCGCTCACTTTGGACGTCACTTCCCGCCACGGGCTTAAATTTGGATTTATAGCCCCGGGCGGACCACTGGTATTGAGGAGGGGTTTCATGTCGTTTTTAATGCTGAATATCGCTGGACGTGCGTTGGCCAGCCAACAGTTAGCCATGGAGGTCACCTCGAATAATCTGACCAATGCCACCACCCCTGGGTACCAGGCCGAGACCGCCGTGATTACCGAAGCCCCACCTGTACCCGTTTCCCAAGCAGGCGGAAGCGGCCAAGCCGGACAATTAGGCGAAGGCACGACGGTGAGCACCATCCAACGTGCTCATGACGCCTTTTTATCGCAATCATTGCGAAGCCAGATGAGCCAAACCAGCCTCTGGAAATCGCAGAACCAAATTTTAAGTCAAGTCCAGAACACCTTCCAGGAGCCCTCCAGCTCGGGATTGGAAGAGGCCCTCAACTCGTTTTTCTCGACCTATAACACGCTCTCGCAAAACCCGGCTAATCCTGCTAGTCAGACATCCGTCCAGCAACAGGGGAAAATCGTGGCTCAAACATTTAATCAAATGGCGAGTCAAATTAGTAATATGCAGACGCAGACGAATCAATCGGTCCAGTCCACAGTGGATCAAATAAATAGTTTGTCCGCCAACTTGGCCAACTTAAACCAGCAAATCACCACCGTGATCGGTGCAGGGCAATCACCCAATGACCTTAAAGATCAACGGACTCAGGTCCTAAACCAACTCAGTCAATTGGTCAACATATCCTATACCCAAAACCCAACCAGTGGCGCCACCAACGTCTATATCGGCGGTCAGCCCTTAGTCACGGGAGCGCAAAACTACTCGCTGGCGACCAAGAACCAACCCGGTGCCAATGGAGACTACACGGCAACCCAGGTCATCTGGGCAAATCCCAGCGAGGCGCCCCCGAGCATCGCCTCAGGCTCGCTAGCCGGACTAATCCAGGTCCGCGACCACCATCTTGCCGCCTATCAAAGTCAATTATCGGCACTAGCCAAGAACTTGCAATCGGTCGTCCAAGCCGCATCGCAATACTCCCCAGGGGTCTTTAGCTCCAGTGGTTCAAACGCGGCTCAGACGCTTACGTTTTCGGCCAACAGCGCCTATAATGGGAGTTCTTCATCGGATAACCAAGGCATCCTTGGACTGTACAAAAGTTTAACCAACGGTCCCGCCTCATCCAGCTCGGGTTCCGCTACGTTGCTGGAACAATACACCAACCTGGTTGACCAAGTGGGCACCAATGGTCAGAACGCTTCGATGCAGTATAAAACTGCCCAAAGCACCCAAACCCATTTATCCAACAGCTTAAGCTCTCAAGTCGGGGTCGCGGTAGATCAACAGTCGGCGCAGTTGATCCAAGAACAGCAAAGTTACAGTGCCGCTGCACAGCTGGTGGCTTCGGAACAAGCGACCATGCAAAGCCTGTTGCAAGCGGTCGGCTAGACGAGTCCATCTATTGGAGAGGAGAATATGCCATGCAAGTAACGCCATCGATGATGATGAATACGTTCGTGCAGAGCAGCAATGCGCTGTCACAGCAAATGATCAAACTTGAAGGGGAAACGGCCACCGGCCAAGCCTATCAATACCCCTCCGACAATCCTCAGGCAATCGCCGGAACCATGGACCTAAACGCTATCGGAGGTCAGATTGGGTCGTATCAAAACGCCGCTCAAAACGCCAAAGGGTTGCTCAACGCCGGCTCTGGCGCCCTCCAACAGGTTTCCAAACTATGGTCCAAGGTTATCCAACTGGGTACGCAAGCGGCCAATGATACGCTGACCTCCAGCGATCGCCAGGCCATTTCTGACCAATTGAATGCGGCCAGCACCACGTTGAAGGAAATTTTGGGCACCACCTATAACGGTCAGGCGCTGTTTAATTTTCCCCGTACCGCCACGGCCGCAAGTGTGCCACCCTTGGTGTTCCAGATCGGCCCTAACCAGCAGGTGACCGTCAATCTCATCGGCAATGAAGCCAATCTCTACACCACGCCGCCGTCCACCGGAAACATTTTCACGCAAATGCAATCCGATCTCCAAACGCTTGCTGGAGAAGTCACCTCAGGTAAACCGGCCAGCCAATGGAGTGTGTCGCTCAACCAGTTGAACATCGATAACAGCTACGTCTCCAACGCGGAGTCCTTGCTAGGGGGGCGTTTGCAGCGGGTCAACCAGCAAACGACCTACCTGTCCAATCTCAAGACCACGGTGACTCAAGGCATTACCAACCTTGATGGCGCTAACATGACCAAGGTGGCCAGCCAATTGGCTCAAGCAGAAACGGCTTATCAAGCCGCCCTGCAGACGGGCGCACAAATTCTTCCCCTCTCCCTCTTGAGCTATCTGCACCCGTAACCGGCTTATCATTCGATAATCATTTGTTGAAGGGTTGTTGTTTAAAGTGCACATTCAAACGAAGTTTCATGGTCTTAGGCCTCTCGAGGATGCCGATTTAATCTGGCTCGAGCATCCGCCTCTTTTGGGATTTTCCCACCTTCGCCGCTTCATCCTGTTGCCTCACGCTCAAGATAGCCCATTTCTCTATTTACAATCCGCCGAAAATCCCGGAATATGCTTTGTGGTCGTCGATCCCTTGCTCTGGGTTCCGGACTATGCCATTCCCCAGGGCGATATCGTCGATCTGGGGTCCAAGGATGAATGGGCGGCGCTAACCTTGTGCACCATTGACCCTAGCCAAAGCCGTATGACCACCAATTTGCGTAGTCCCTTGGTGGTCAACAAGACTAGCCGTCGGGGGGGCCAATACGTGCTATCTGTGCCCTATCCTCATCAATTTTCACTGACGCCCGGGGAGGGTTCCCATGCTCGTCTTAACCAGAAAGTCTGATGAAGCACTTCGTCTACTAAACGGAACCATCCGCATTGTGGTCTTAGAGGTCCAGGGCGACCAAGTGCGTTTAGGAATTGACGCACCCAAGGCCATTGACGTCTTGCGCGAAGAAATCTACCTTTCTCAGCAAGAAAATCAACTGGCCTCGGAGACGGTCACCCCGGAGACGCTTACTCAGCTAACCGGGGCTCGTCGGCCACCTGCTCCGAAGAGACGAGAATCTCCTTGATCTTCACCCCGAACTGTTCGCCGGCCAGAACCACCTCGCCGCGAGCCACCATCCGTCCATTGAGATATACGTCGACCAATTCCCCATAGGCGCGGTCGAGTTCAATGACCGTTCCGCTGTGTACCTTCAGCACGTCTCGCACCACCAAATCGGTCGATCCCAGCACGACCTCCAACGCCATGGGAATATCCCACAAAAAGGTTACCGGGGCTTCTCCGGTATTCCCGCTGCCCTCATCCTCCGAAAGCTCGGCGAATTCCACTCGCCGAATCTCCACCGGCTCCGTCCCAGCGTCCCCGGCATGAACCAGGGCGTCAACCTCTTCCGCCGTTAAATGGGTCGTCTTCTTGGCCACACCTCATCACCGCCCTTCCCGAGTTCCTACCACGCGCACAGCCAGCTTGCCCCTGCGTCGACCTAGCACCACGTCGAGTTTGTCCTGCCCGGCCACCGACAAAGCGAGCGGTCGGTCCGGACGCGAAGGCAGCACAATCACGTCTTCTAATTTCAGTTCGCCAAATTCTTTTAGGGTCAGTTCCGTGCGACCTAAAATCACGTCCGCGCGCACCGACGCCCGCTCGAGATGACCTTGCATCTGTTCGCTCGAGCGTATGGGCTGGGCGTCGTCGTCACCTCGCCCCCATCCGTGCCGCGTAACAAACACGGCCAGCGGCTGAATCGCCGAAAAAGGCCAGACCCAAAGAATCTGGTCCTTGTGCCCAGCCATCTGAATGTGCATGCGCTGAACCACCACCAAGTCCCCTTCCGAGGCGATCTGAGCAAAGGCGGGGTTGAATTCGATCGCTCGCACCACCGGCTGCAGTTTGACCAAATTTCTCCAGGTTTGAGCGTAAAGGTCCAATAGTTGCGTCATGATGCGCCGAAATATGGTCTGCTCAATCTCGGTTAATTCACGGGCAGGAAAATTTCCTCCGCCCGTTCCCCCTAATCCACAGTCAATCATCGCTAGCGCGGTGGCCGCATCAAACTGGACCATCGCGTTTCCCGATACTTCCGTGCCCTCATCGCCGTACACTACCAACACCGCCGGGCTTTTCACATGGTCGACGTACTGGTCGTAGACCACTTGGTCAATGCCGGCTAAGCTCATCGACACCGGCGTGCGTAAATAGGTCGCCAAAAAGTTCGAGGCCAGACGCATGAATGATTCACTCATGAGAGCGATGCCGTCCAACTGCAAATTGGATAGTTGATGCGGTCTTTGGAAGTCATAAGCCCTGACTTCGATGTCGGAAGTCACAATACCGCCCATGCCTTGCCTCCTTTACTGTGTCATAAAACTGGGGAAGTAGATGTCGCCCACCGTTCCAGGGCCAAAAATGGACTGGAGCACCAAAGACACTTCCGCCTTAAAGGTGTCTTCGCCCCCCGCCGAGGTAAGCTGTTGATAGCTGGTCGAACGCGCTAAGCTTACCAGGCCATTTTCCACTTTGGCATCCAATTCCGGATCTCCCGTCCCTGAAGTCCCTGAACCGCTCGCTGGCGCCGTGGCGCCTTGGGCGGCCAACGCTTCGGGCATCACGGAAAAGGTTAGGCTGTAGCTAAGATAATGTTGACCGCCACTCAAATTAGACTGCAACCCGGTATAGGTTACGGGCACCGCAGTCAGCCGATTGAAGGGAGCGGCTTCGACGATCGGCGCCGGCTTATGCGACAACAGCGCGGGAAATCCTTCAACAATTCCGCCTGCACCCACCAAAAGACCCACTACAAACATTAGCACAAACATCCCCATGCGTTTTATCATGGTATCCGGCCTCCTTGAATCTTAGGCATTCAACGTATCAACCGCTTGGCTGAGCGTTTGATCCACCGTCATGGTTTTGGCATTCATCGCATACGAGGTCTGCGCCTGAATCATGGTGGCGAACGTGTTGGCAAGATTGACATTGCTCTCGTTCAAAGCGCCACTTTGAACCGTTCCCGTACCGTTTTTCCCGGGATTTTGCACCAGCGCGGGACCCGAGTTAGCGCTTGCCTGGTAGAGATTGGGGCCCGCACTAAGAAGGCCTTGGGTGTTGGCAAAGGTAGCCAGCTTAATTTGACCCAAAAGGGTCTTGCCGCCCACACTCGTCGAAAAAATTTGTCCTTGAGCGTTGATTTGATAGGCTCCCTGGGCTGGCACGGTGACTGGAGGAACCAACTTCATACCGTTTGGCAACACCAGTTGCAACGCTCGATCCGGCGCGAACTGCCCGGCTCGAGTATAAAAGACCTGGCCTTGACGGTCTCGGACCATAAAGAAGCCAGGCCCATTAATCGCCAGATTGCTGGCAACCGACGAGGCAATCACCCCCTGGCCAAACGAAGGCACGTCTTGGGTCAGATACGGTCCCTGGTTGTACGAGAATCCAGGAGCTATCACCTGACCGGCAAAGGGAACATTCTGGGGTCTCACCAGAACATTACCGCCGGCCGCCACTTCGGCTTGACGTGCACCAAATCCCGGTGTATTGATGTTGGCGACATTGGTCGCCATCGCGCTAAACACGTTTGATGCGGCTCCTAAACCAGCGCCTGCAAGGCCCAATACCGAATTCACTACCCATTCCTCCCTCGCTGAGCGACACTTTCATCTTGATGGCGCATCTATGCCAAAATGCCCAAGCCTACGGCGATACTCATTCGTTTCGACTCCGCATTCACCAACGTGGTCAAGGACTGGTATCCGCTCTGAGCGCGGATGAGATCCTGCGCGGACCGGGCCAAGGATACATTGGCGCCATCCACACTGCCCTGGACCACGGTCACTCCAGGGCCGGCCAGCCGCGCCGCCCGAGATTGATAGAGCCCGCCGCTAGTGGCCACCAAGCTCGGGGCAGGCATCTGATACAGGCCAATGGCTCCCACCTGCCTGCCGTTTTGGGTAACCACTCCGGCGCTAGAAACCTGAAAGGGCAAATGCGGATTCACCCGCAGCGGCTTTTGTTGGACATCCAACAGCGGGTTGCCCAAGGGGTTGACCAACTGCCCCTGAGGGTTAAGCGAAAAGGCCCCATTTCGCGTGTATTGCACGCCGATGGGCGTTTGAACGGCAAAGAATCCGTTCCCTGAAACGGCGAGATCGGTTGGCACTCCCGTCGACTGAATGGGACTGGCGGACGTGTTCACGCTGTTGGTGTAAACCACCCCCGAGGAAATCGTGCCAATCGTCTGAGTCCCCTGAGGACCTACCCGTAGGACACTTTGTTGAATGCCATCGACGACTTGACCGACCTGGGCCAGATAGCCGGAGCTCATCTGGTTGGCGATGTTGCCGGACACTTGATTCAACGCACCCGTCTGCGCCATGATTCCTGAAAGCGCCGTATACAGTGCATCCATTGGCTATTTCCCCTTTCCTAAGCGATTCATTGGTCCCCGCCGCCTGGTTCGATCAAACGACTAAAGGCCATACGCAAGCGACCGAGAAACCCTTCCAGGCTTCCTTCAACCGAGACTGCCACCATGTCTTTGGCCTCCATTAAGCGTTTGGCCAGGGCCTCTACATCACGACTGGCGATGGTGGCGGGATAGGCTAGGACAAATGGCGTCTGCCGACTGATGGCCTGAGGGACTCGCACATCATCCTGAATAAGGCCCGCCCACTTCACCTCTACATTCAGCATCTTCTCGGCTAACTCAATCAGCCTTCTACCCATACGCTCAGAGCGATCCAAGCCCTGGGCCCGATTGACCACCAACCGAATCGTAGGATTTTCTGGGCTTTCCCATATGGCTTTAATGAGTCCATAAGCATCAGCTAAGGCCGTGGGCTCAGGGCTGGTCACGACCAAAACCTCATCGGAGGCCAGAACAAAGCTCATGACATTAGCGGCAATCCCTGCCCCAGTGTCGATTAAGATCCAATCGACCATCCCCTCGAATGTCCGAAATCCATCAATGATGCCTAAGATCTCGCCAGTGTCTGCCGCCGCCAGGCGAGAAATCCCTGAGGCCCCAGGAATGATACGAACCCCCTTTGGCCCGTCCCACAAAATATCGGCCAGGCGCCGTTCGCCTTCGATGACATCGGCTAGCGTATAGGGAGGTTCCACGCCCAAAAGAATGTTGATGTTGGCCAGCCCCAGATCCGCATCTAAAAGGATGACCCGCTCACCTTGCATCGCTAGGGCAATACCGAGATTGAGCGTCACATTGGACTTGCCTACACCGCCCTTGCCGGAGGTGACCGCCATCACCCGCGCCCTAGCGCTTGGCCGAATTGAAACGGCGTCCTGGCCGCTTCGGCCTTGGTCTGCCATCCATCGGCGCAGGCCTTCCTCTTGCTCCTGTCCCGCCTTACCCACGATATTCTCCCTCCATCAACCAGGCGACGAGCCGGTCGCCGTCGGCTACGTGCAAGTCTTCGGGTACGCTTTGACCATCCGTCACAAACGCAATCGGACAATTGGCGGTGACCAGGGCGCTTAAAATGGGTCCCGACCGATGCGCTTCATCCACCTTGGTGATCACCAGCTTTCCGGGTTCCCCCTGAAGAAAGCCCGTGATGAGTGCCCGCGCCTCATCCGAAGCTAAGGTCGCAGGCACGGTCAAGAGCACATCCGTGGTTCTTGCCCCTTCCCACACGGATCGCACTTCCGCCATGTGCAGCGAATGGCGGACACTGTGTCCCTGGGTATCGATCAAGACCACGTCGGCCCCACCCTGTTCCACCAGGTCCTTGACCTCTTTGGCTCGATTAGCTACTTTAAAGGGCACTTTGAGAATCCCCGCAAAGGTCTCCAACTGTTCCACCGCCCCTACCCGGAAGGTATCGGTGGTGACCATCAGCACCGATTGCTTGCGCTCCAAATGATAGTGCGCTGCCAGTTTGGCGATGGTCGTAGTTTTCCCGCTCCCCGTAGGCCCGACCACGACGACCACCATTTGCTTACCCTGAGGGTCCAACACGGCACTCTCGGGCATCCTCTGGCGCATGGCCTCGGCGAGATCTGCCTGCCACTGATTGGTCTTAGCCTTGGGGCTTAAGCTGCCTGCCAACTCCCGCGCGAGATCGAGGTCCATTCCCCGCTCGAGCAAAAAGGCATAAGCCTTTTGCTGAGCTCCGCGGGAAAACCCTTCTAAGCGCCCTAAGCGATCATCAATGTGTTGCAGCACCTTCACCAGATGGTCCGATCCCTGGTCTTGCCCATCGGCTTCCGTGGTGGGCTCCGCACTCGGCGCCGACCCGTCCTTGGACTCCGGTTTCGTTTCTCGGATTTCAATGCGGTCCAACGCGGGAATCATTTCCGCTGCATCGGAGGGGTCGACCGTTTCCGAGCGACGCCGCACCAAAGGCACGACCCGCTCGCTCGACGGTGGTGCATGCCCTCGGGCACCGCTAGACTTCGAGGCAGGATAGTCCGTGGCCACCAAGACTTGAAAGCCGTTTTGCCAAAACTTCCACCATCGATCCCGCATCTTTCCCGACGACAAGATGACGGCGTCGTCGCCTAATTCCCATTTCGCCTGGGAAAGGGCCTCCTCTGCCGTTCGGCCACTATAGCGTTTTACCATCACAGCTGAATCACTCCCAAGGTCTTGACCGCAATGTCTGAGCTAATCTCGGCATATGAAAGCACCGCCAGATCACGCATGAGGCGCTCGGTCAAGCGTTTAAAGTAAAGTCGGATCCACGGCGAGGCGATCACCACCGCGCGGACCCCCGACGGTGCCACCTTCATCGCTTCGCGCAAGTTGCTCAAAATAGATTGGGCGGTGTTGGGATCAAGATTTAAAAAGGTGCCCGTGTCCGTCCGCTCGATGGAACTGCGCATCTCGGCCTCGACTTCGGGCGACAACACCAGCGCGTGCAACACCCCGGTATTCAAATAGGGATGGACAATGGTTCTGCCGATAGCTTGACGTACGGCCTCGGTTAACATTTCGGGATCCCGAGACGCACGCGCTTGATCCGCCATCGCTTCTAAAATGGTGGGCAAATCACGAATCGAAACCCGTTCTCGAAGCAGGTTGGATAAAACCCGCTGAATTTCTCCCAGGCTTAAGAGATCCGGCAAGAGCTCTTCAACGATCGCAGGGTGCGTCTTGCGCACGTGGTCAACCATAGCCTTGAGATCTTGGCGTCCAAGAATTTCAAAAGCGTGGCTGCGCACGGATTCGGCCAGATGGGTGACCATCACCGAGCCCGCATCGATGACCGTCCATCCTTGCAGTTCGGCGCGATCTCTCGCCTCTTCGCCGATCCAATGCGCTTTAAGCCCAAATACGGGATCCGTGGTCGGCACTTGCCCTTCCACCATGAGCTCCCCCTGGCCCATGGCCAAGAAGCGATCGGGCCTGAGCTCTCCTTGGGCCACTTCCCCTCCCCGGATGCGTATGCGGTATTGATTGAGCCCCAGTTCCAGGTTGTCTCGAACCCGCACCGAAGGCAGGACTAAGCCTAATTCGGCGGCAATTTGCCGCCTTAAGGCGGAAATGCGTTGAATGAGGTCCTGGCCCGCGCGCCCGCTAGCCAAAGGCACCAGACCTACCCCTAATTCCAATTCCACCGTATCCACCCCGATGAGAGCCATCGCGGACTCGGGACCCTTGTCGCGTTCCTTGCGCTGGCCATCCTCGGCCACCTTTTGGGCCTGGCGTTCCGCCTTTTGGCTCCTCTCCATCCTCCAACCGAGATAGAGTCCACCTAAGCCTAAAACGCTTGGCACCAAAGGCGGCAAGCCAAACAAGGCTAAGAGAAACAACACGATGGACACGATGTAGAGCACGCGCGGCAACGCCGTCAACTGCCGCATCAGATCGCCGCCCAAGCTGGCTCCACCGCTGCCTGACCGGGTGACAATGATGCCAGCGGCGGTAGACAGCAGTAATGCGGGGATTTGCGTGGTCAAGCCTTCGCCCACGGTCAAGATGGTATACGTACTGATGGCTTGCGCAAAACTTAAGTGGCGAGTCGCCAATCCCAGAACCAGGCCGCCAATGATGTTGACAACCACGATGATGATCCCCGCCATGGCATCCCCGCGAACAAACTTCGACGCACCATCCATGGCCCCGTAAAAGTCGGCCTCGCGTTCCACATCGAGGCGTCTTCGCTTGGCTTCGACCTCTTTGATCAAGCCCGCATTCATTTCGGCGTCGATGGCCATCTGTTTTCCCGGCATGGCGTCCAAGGTAAAGCGGGCCGCCACCTCGGAAACCCGCTCAGCACCCCGGGTGATCACCATAAATTGAATGACCACCAGAATGACGAAAATGATGATCCCGACGAGCACATTGGAGCCCACGACCAATCGGCCAAACGTCTGGATCACATTTCCTGCGGCCCCATCCAAAAGGATCAACCGCGTCGCCGTGACCTCCAAAGCCAGGCGAAATAAGGTGGTAAGCAGCAACAAGGAGGGGAACACCGAGAGATCGAGGACCTCACGGATGAACATGGTGCTAACCAGCACGGTAATGGCCAAGGCAATGTTCAAGAGCAAGAAAACATCAAGGACAAAGGCGGGCACGGGGATTACCAACATCAAGATGGCCACGACGGCCGCCATGGGCACGAATCCCTCTTTTAAGACCTCAAGCTTCATGGCTTCCCCTCTCCCCGAGGCGCCTACGGCGCACGATGAAGGCAATAATTTCCGCCACGACTTGGTAATGCTCGGGCGAAATCGCCTCCCCTACCGGTTCGGCATACAGCGCGCGAGCCACGGGCGGATTTTCCACCACGGGCACCTGGGCTTTAAAGGCAATCTCGCGAATGCGCAGAGCGGCTTCGTCAGCCCCTTTGGCTACCACTTGCGGCGCGGTCATCGAGCGGTCGTCCCATTTGAGCGCCACCGCAAAGTGGGTAGGATTGGTCACCACCACGGTGGCAGCACGCACGGCTCGTAGCCCAAACTTGGCATAACGGCGCTGCATTTCCCGCCGCCGACCTTTGACATGCGGGTCTCCTTCGAGGTCCTTTTGCTCATCTCGCACCTCTTGATTCGACATGCGCAGACCCTGTTGAAACGAGCGCATCTGCCACACCATGTCGATCAGAGCGACAAAGAGATAGGCCAGTCCAGCCCGCAGCAGCACGCCGGTCAACGTCCCCTTGGCAAAGGTCAGCACCGCCCCCAGGGAGATACTCATGAGATTGGGATATTGCGACAGCTGGTGGCGGATCAACATCCCCGCCGCCACCCCCACCAAACCAATCTTCATCAGTCCCTTGAGCAAACTCCAAAGCCCTTGGACAGAAAATATCTTCGTCAATCCCTGTATGGGATTAATGCGATTAAAATCCGGGGCCAAGGCCTGCAACCTAAAGCTAAACCCGCCTTGAATCATTCCGACGAATAGCCCGGCTAGGGACAAGGGAATGACCATTGGTGCCAGAACCAGCGCAAGATTGCGCAAGATTAAAGGCAATAGGCTGGCCATGGCTAGCGCAAATCCCCGGGTGTTGATATTTTGCAGAACATCTGCCTCCAGATGAGCCAGGTGTTGACCGGCCCAGGGCATATACCACTTCAGCAGCAAAAAGGCCACGATCAAGGCCAAAGCCGCCTGAAAGTCCGGAGACTTCCACGATTGCCCCTCTTCTCGCGCCTTTTGCCGTCGCCGTGGAGTGGGCGCGTGCGAGCGTTCTTGGCCGGAAAGGGCCCATATGGAGGCGCGAGCGGGAAGTACAGCAAGGCCGAGCATCTTTAATGTCCCTCCACGATCGCCAACCACCGACTCACGTCATAAAAGGCCGTATGCCAGATGTTTGGGATTAGCGCCATTAGAAAAGGCAAGGTGCCCAGCATCACCACAAGGCTGATGCCGAAGTTCACCGGCAAGGACAAGAAATAGGCGTTGATTTGGGGAAACGCCCGCGACACCACCCCAATACCCATATCCACCACCAAACTTGAGAGGAATAAAGGAGCCGCCACCAATAGCGCCATGGTCAAGGCCGATTGAAAGATGCCCACGATAAAGAGTAAAGCGTGCGCCGAAAGCATCTCGTGCGTCAAGGGCAAGGCCACAAAACTGGCATGCAGGGCGGTCATAGTCAACTCCAACCCGCCTCCAACGACAAAAACAAAGGTGGCGATGAGCGTCTGCCACTCAGAAAGAAACGATCCTGCCGACAAAAGTCCTGGATTTGCGGCCACCGCTAGTCCAACGCCCATTTGGTAAGTAATTAATTGTCCGGCCATACCAAATAGGCCCAAGAACATCGACAAGATGAGCCCGATGGCTACCCCGACCAGGAGTTGAAAGCTCACCGCCAGGCCTAGCGCAAGGCCGGTGACAAACACTTCCGGCACCGTAGCCACCAACGCCCCCGCGAACAGAAACACCATGGCAGGTTTCAGCATTTTGGGAAAAAATCCTGAACTTAAGACGGGCGCAGAGATCACCAGTCCCGCCAGACGCGCCACCACCAACAGGAACGTAATCAACCAACCGTTCGAAATCACGCTAAAACTCATTTTGCCTTCAACCTTTAGATTCTCTCAAGCCTTCTGTTCGCCCCATTCGGTGACACGCACCCCAAAGCGATTGCCTACCAAGACAATAACCCCGCTGCCCACCCTACGATCATTGATGAACAAGTGAACGGGTTCGCGCCAGGATTCCTCCAGCGAAATGCGACTGCCCAGGCCAATCTCCAGCCATTCCTTCAAGGTGCGCTGGGTCTGCCCGATTTGCACTTTAAAGGTGACTGGCAGCTCGTGAAATTTTTGCAGTTCCCGTTGTCGGGCCACATCGCGCTCTTGTGCGATTTCGGGCTCGTCCGCCGCCTCAAATAAGGAGGCCACCAACTCCGCTGACAGGCCGCCTTCGTGGGCCACGCGTGTTTCACTCCCTATTGCATACTTCGACTCCATACCGAGATTCGTGGTATTGATAGTCAGTTCGAGGCGTTGCCTGAAGTTCCTCTTTTGTCGCCTCGGTATTTGCGAGTGCCGCAAAACCCCTTATATTTTGTCGAACCAGCGGTGCTGTTCGTATAATGATTAAGGGGGGATACACGATCGGAAGCGGGAGCCTTATATGGAATTTTGTTTGGGCACTGTTATTAGTTCTGGCTCTAGCCTATGTGGCCGCTCGCCTGCTTAAGGCGACGGGCATCGGCAAGAAGAGTCCATCCCAGTTTATTGAACAGCTCGATTACTTGGCGCTTGGCCCCAAACGGGGCATCGCCATCCTCCAGGTGGTGGATAAGACGCTCTGTGTGGCCATCTCTGAGCACGGCATTGAACTCTTGTGCGAACTGGATGGTTCGGCATTTGCCGAGAGACTAGAATCATTGCCTTCACTGCAACGAGGCGCGGCCCCCTTGGGTCAGTTCGCAGAGGAACTTTGGCAACATTTGAAAAACCCCAAAGCGCGGAGCGACGGCAGATGAGCGACCGCTGGCTCAAACGTTCCATGCTCGCCGTTTTATTTTGGTTAAGTCTAGGCGGGGTGGCTTTTGCAGCCCCGTTGCCCTCCATTCACATCTCTACCGGTGGCGCTTCGCCGAGCAATACAATTTCTATATTGGCCCTGCTCACGTTGATTTCGTTTGCACCGGCCATTTTATTAACCATGACCGCCTTTACGCGAATCATTACCGTGCTTTCCTTTCTTAGAAGTGCCTTAGGGCTGCAAACCACGCCGCCCAACCAAGTGCTCATCGGGCTCGGGCTCTTCATTACCCTGTTCGTGATGTCGCCTACCCTCAGCGCCATCAACCATCATGCGCTTAGCCCCTATTTGGCCGGGCATCTCTCCTTGATTCAGGCGGGAACCCGGGCCCTCGCTCCCATGCGCACCTTCATGTACCGCCAAACGCGCGTGCAGGACATCGCCCTGTTTCTTCATCTGGCTCATTTACCCCATCCCCACAATCTTTCCCAAATCCCTACCACCACGCTGATTCCCGCCTTCATCATTTCGGAGCTGCGCACGGCGTTTGAAATCGGAGTTTACATCTACATCCCGTTTGTGCTCATCGATTTGGTGGTCGCCACCATTTTAATGTCGATGGGCATGATGATGCTGCCACCCACGTTGATATCGCTCCCCTTAAAAATTTTGCTCTTTGTCCTGGCTAACGGCTGGACGTTGGTCGTTCAGTCCTTAGTCTTGTCGTTTCATGGAGGTGGATAGGAAGGATGCTTGACCACTTCTTAAGTCTCAACCAAGCTGCATTCGTCGCCGCCGGTACCGTCTTGTTCCCCATTTTAGCGGCCGTCCTGATCGTCGGTCTTATTGTGGGTATCTTCCAAGCAACGACCCAAATTCAAGAGATGACGCTCTCGTTTTTGCCTAAACTCGTCATTTTGGGGATCATGGTCTATTTGGCCGGCCCTTGGTTCCTTCGCATTCTCACCGATTTCATGCAGCAAGACCTCTCCTCATTTTGGCACCTAACCTACCTGCCCTAAGGGCTCGCCCGGCTCATTCTTCCATTTAGATCCATGTATGGCCCGCGCTTCATGGTACACACTGGACTTGAGGTGAGAAATGAGTGCCAACAAAGTACGTCCCATCGCTCTATTAACGCTGATCGCCCTCACGGGTTGCGGGACCATCGGCCAAGCTTCAGGCCGCTCCGGGACGCACCACCGAACCAAGGTCTCTGGAAGCCGAAGCAAAACGACCAAAAAGGCGGCAACCACGACCCGCGGGGGAAAAATGATGGTGCTAGGATTCTGGGCCCATCACAAGTCGCTGCCCGCGACCAGCCTCGCCAGTGAAAAACATAGCCTCACGGCGATTTCTCCGCTTTGGTATGGGCTGACCGCCAGCGGGGGGGTCAAGACCAAGGTCGACACCTCCCTCTTAAGTGAGACCAAAAAGCTCCATATTCCCATCACGCCGATTGTCAACGACGTCACCGGAACCCAAGCGTTCCTAACCAGCAAAGCCACGCGCACCACGGCGGTGCAAACCATCGACCATATCGTGGCCTCTATGCACTATCGAGGCGTCAACATTGACTTCGAACCACCCCATACCCACCTCAGGTCGGAACTGACCGCGTTCATGGTGCAATTGAGAGACACTTTACCCAAGACCGACACCATCACGATGGATGTGGTTCCCCATTCGGGGGGTGCCTACGATTATACGAAACTGGCCCCTGAGGTAAACCAGTTTGTGCTCATGAGCTACGACGAGCATTCGGACGGAACGCCTGCGGGACCGGTAGCTGCCATGAACTGGGTCAAAAGCATCACCGCCCGCATGACTAGCAAGGTTCCACCCTCCAAAGTCATGCTGGGTGTGGCCCTATACGGCTATTCCTGGCCGTCGGGCAGCACCCACGCCACCACCATCCCCTACTACGCGATTACCGCGGCCGACAAGTCTCACGCGACCTGGAATACGCGCTATCAGGAAATGACGGCCACGGTCGGTCCAGACGTGCTCTGGTGGGAAAATCGGAAGTCGATGGCGGAGAAAATTGCCTTTGCCAAATCCTCGCACCTGGCCGGAATCGCGCTCTGGCAGGTCGGATATGCCAATCCTGCCGTCTACAGCCTCCTGGCCAAAGACGCAGGTTAAAGACCCGTTGCCCGAGGAAACCCCAGCTTGGGGCCCTCGGGCAGCTAAGTTTATTGGACCGCGTTGTTTAGCGTTTGACTCAACGTCTGGTCAATGGTAATAACTTTCGCGTTGGCCTGGTATCCCTGTTGGGCCACGATGAGGTTCACGAACTGACCAGCCAGACTGACGTTGGACTCTTCCAACTGACCCGCTGCGATCGAGCCCAGTGCCCCCGTGTTCGGCGTTGCCACTTGGCTGACCCCAGAATTTGGCGAAGTTTGCCACAAGTTGTTGCCTAAGTTGGTAAGGCCGGCGGGATTGTTGAAGCCCGCCAATGCCACCTGGCCCAAGACTTGGGTTTGTCCGTTAGAATACGTCCCCACGATCTGGCCGGCGTTGTTAAAATTGAAACTCGAGAGACTGCCCGAAGCATTGCCGTTGGCGGAGACTTGGACGGTCGAAGGCGAGTCGAACTGCGTCATTTGCGTGTAGTTCAAGGATACGCTGCCAGGCATATTCCAAGCAGCCGGGAATCCCGACAACGTGATCGTGCTGCCATTGGCGGCCACCGTGAGATTCGACTGCGCGCCGGCGCTAGTCCCCGTCGCCGAAAGATACCAGGTGCTGCCACCGCTGACCGCAGCCGAAACCGGGGCGCCCTGACTGTTAAAGTAGACGGGGACTGCTCCGGCGCTTGAAGTCGTCGAAAAATTAAGCGTCGCCGACTCTTGGCTACCCAACGAATTATACAGCGTCAAGGGCAGGCTAAGGCTTTTTCCAGTACTGGCCAGGTTTCCGGTCAGGGTTCCTGTGGCCGTGGCCTTGGGTGCGATCGAACCATTAAGTGGCACGCTCAGGGGAACTAGGCTGGCCTTGGTGCCGACGGTAGCACCCGTCCAACCCAAGACCTTGTCGCCGCTTGGATTGACTAAATTTCCATTGGCATCCAGACTAAAGTTGCCTGCGCGCGTATACGCTAAGCCCTGGGGAGTCTGAACAACAAAGAATCCACTGCCTTGAACGGCGAGGTCGGTGTTGACACCGGTGGACTGCAAACTGCCCTGTCCCATGTTGACTTGGGTACCGCTAACATTAACCGCTCCGCCGGCAGTAACTTGGATAGGATTGGTGCCTCCTAGGGTCGCCGTGGGCGCCGTGGCTCCCTGGGTAGTTTGCTGCAACGCCTCAGCGAAGCTCACCGACCCCGACTTATATCCCACCGTATTGACGTTGGCAATGTTCTGTGACACCACACTCATAAAGGTCTGTTCAGCATTGAGCCCGGAAACGGCTGCATACAAAGGGTTTGCCATCACTCACGTTCCTCTCTTGTTCTATCTGCTTGATTTACGACTCGGCTTTGCCAGCTGAAAGGTTGTCGGCACTTAGTAGAGACCAATGGCCTCCAGCCACCTTGGCTTGCGCTCCTTCCGTCCTTCCAGAGCGCTGGGTTTCCTCCATTGAAGTCGAAGTCGAAGTCGACGTTGAGGTCCGACCCGCAAACACCAAGGTATCCACCCGATTGATCATCGTCAGAGACTGCCCCTCTTGGTTTAAGGGTAGCGCGGTAATCACCGTCCGCGTCGCAGGCGAGACCACCAGCACGGTCGAAGCGGTAACCACCGCTGCGGTTTTCGAGCCCGCCTGGCGAGCCTTATCGACCGCCTGGGACACGCTCGAAAGTTCCTGCGCGCCAAACTGAATGCCACGCTCCTTAAGCCGCGTTTTAGCATGACTGGAGACGGTGAGCACCTCTTCTAGTTGACTCTTGAATCCTTGATCGATGCCGCTTCGAGCCGCCGACTGAGGGAGCGACGAAGCCACTCCCATCGAACCACCAACGGTATCCATTAATGGACGCCGGTGAGTTCCGAGGCGGCTACCGAGATCCCATTGGCGAGATCGATTTGAACGGCACCGCTGGTTCCTAGCGTTACCCCGGCCACCGTTCCCGATCCTGACGAACGCGTGGTCACCGTCTTACCGATAAGTTGCGAGGCGGTTAACAAGGCGGTGGACCCGCTGCCTCCAGCCAACTGATTTTTGATTTGGGTCAGGGTCTGTTCTTGCTGATTGGCCGCAGCCAAACTGGAGAATTGCGCCAGTTCGGCAATCATTTGGGTGTTGTTCACGGGATTTGAGGGACTTTGGTATTTAAGCTCCGTCGACAGCAAGGTTAAAAAGTCCGACTCGTTCAATTGCGTGGCCGATGCCATCGCCGAAGCGGTTGTTGTGCCTGTGGCCCCTGTCGAAGGGGTGGATGTGCCAGTTGCAATACCTTGGACGGATGTCGTCATGGTGCTAAACCTCCTTTTTTTCTGCTGCTTGCTACTTTCACCCGTCACGCGCGAAAGTCGATGCCGTCACCATGGCTAGCCGCTAACAGCATTTCCTCACGCTGGTGGCCACCTGCGGCTCCCGACCTAAAGGAGCCTTCACTGCCTGCCCGCGACCCGTGGAACCCTGCCTGCGCCTGCATCGCCGCTTGATCCCCGCCAACTTGAACCTGCACCGTGGTTTGGCCGATCCGCTGGGCTAGTTCACGGGCCAGTTGGCGCACATCGGCGACCGTGGTGAAGCCGATGGCGGCGGCACTTTGAAGGCCCTTGAGGCGCACCGTGGTCTTTATGGTCCCTGCCGCCGCCCCGTTTTTGGCCACCTCCAGCAGAAAGGGCGCAGCCCGGTCGCGCGGCGGAGGCCGGACTGCCCAGGTGGTGGTTTGTCCGTCCTCGGTGGCTGAAGCCTGAACCACCCTCCATGCAGGCCCCTTGGTCAATAGCGGCGAGGCCTTGGTAGCGGCATTCGACTCGGGCAAGGGCTGGGGTTCCACTCTTAAAGGAACCTTAGGCGGGATCCGCGTTGGCACCGCCGGGTGAGCCAAGATCCCTGGGCTTGTCTTTAAGGACAAGGGCAAAGCCCTGCTCGAGGCCGAGACCATGGGTTCGGATATGGAGATCTTTTTTCCCAATCGACTGGACAAACGTGTCGCTCCCTTGGCCGCGATGGGAGTGACAAGCCTGGCCGGCACCCGCCGCCCAGGGCTCGCAGCTTTAGGTAAGGTGAGGGGCGCGACCCTGGCTTGAAGGAAGCCGAGGCGGGCCTTTGGTTTCCCTGCCCGAGGGGTATTTTGGCCTTTGAATCGGAATTTCGCCCTCGTGGCCGGGTGCCCTGCCACGTCTACCTTTCTCGCTCGGGCAGCGAAAAGTGCCTGGCCCGGACGTTTTAACGACCTCTTCGTCGGGGTTGGCGCCGCCTGCCTAATCGCATCTGTCATTGGAACGAACCGTGGCCCCTCTTTAAGTAGCATTCGCCCACGTGCCGACGCCTTTGCCTTGTTGACGGCCGTCGCCGATGGTTTGACCCTCCTGGCAAGGCGCTTTGGTTGCGGTATCCCACGTGCGCTGCCCGATGCGGCGGGCCTAAGCCAGGTGCGGCGAAGCACGAATGAGCTCCCGGCTGATTTTGTTGGCCGCGCGATCTTTTTGGCCACAAAACCCTCTTTCGGTCCCGCCGCCGCCTTTAGGGCTGCCCTCATCGCCGTCATCCTTCGTCGGGAAAGTCCCACCAGGACCTTAGGCTGGAAATGACGAGCTGAACGGCGCGCGCCTTGAATCGTCTGCTCCATCTGGCCAGGTGCGACCCTCTTCTTTTGCGATCCAGGTGGCTCAGGCGAGGGCCTCATCGCCCGTTCTCCCTGCACCTGCTTTCCCAAAGCCGATTTGCGTGCTGAGCCTTTTTCCGCCCCAAGGGCCTTGGCAAAGCCCCCTTTCGGCATGGGCTTGGCCTTAATCGGTGCCCGCTTCACGGCGGTTATGGTCGAGATTTGCATGATATCACCTCCTTTCACGGCACACTGGGATTAGGCTTTTGACTTCATGTGCGCCTGCACAAATTGCTCCAGACGGGCTCGTTCTTGGTAGCCCAGACCGACGAAACGCACCGCCGTCTCAAATCCCGGCCGACCCCGAAAATCTTTGACCTGCTTGTCGATGCGGACTATCTTAGCCCGCACCTCCAACGTCCTTCCGCCCAGTCGTAGGGAAAGTGCCAAGTCCAGGTCCACCCAGAAGAGCACCGCGCTCGGAAAACGCAATCCCGCCGAAGACAAGTCCAAGGTGGTGGTTAAATAGCGCTCGCGGTTCGGTATGCCATACTCCACCGGGACCGTGGCCTTAATCCGAGGGACCCGCCTCTGGTCCATGTGCTGGGGTTTTCCCTCTAAATTGATCAACATGATAGGCAGTGTCTCCAGCACATCTTGCATGCGTGCCGCCTGAGACCAGCGCATGTCATCCTCCGACCACGCGACGCGAAAGTCCTGGCCGGGAATCGGGGTCAATTCCGATTCAATTTCCGGCAGCGCTTCCAAGTACACGTCACGGCCCAGCACTCGCAGCACCCGCGTTCGCACCGAGCGAGTGCCAATCAGTAGATCAATCATCATGTTGGGTAGCAACCCCACTACCGCCATCACCTCTAGGGGGGCGGTTGTCCCGCCGTAATCAATTCTTGTTGCTCCCGGTATTGGCGAAAAGCGAGATGTTCCCGATCTTTTCGCCGTTGGCGGACCATTAAGCGCTTGAGCGTTTCCTGTTTTCGCCATAACCGAGAAATTACCACTTCCCTGTCGTAAATTCGTGATTTTAGGCGAATTTCCTCTTCACGGAGTCGCTGGGCTTCCGTATTTCTTCGCTGCCATAGGCGGACCCAATCCTCAAGCTCGGTGACCATGCCCTGGGGAGCACGCTCGAGACTCGATTGCATAGTAGCTTTGAGCGCGATTTGCTGATCCTTGAGCGCTTGCCACGCTTTTCGCCAGGTCCCTAACTCGCCGGCCTTCACCGCCAATTCTTGGCGCAGCACCTCAAGATAAATCGAGATAGCCCGCTCATTCATCACGGTCAAGCACCTCCTCGTCGCTCAAGATCTGATGCAGGCGCTTTAAACTTTCCTGGGGAGGGGTCCAGTCGCTGACCTCTTGGTCTAACCATTGCCGCAAGGCGCGTTCTTTGTCGAGGGCAAAGTCCAACTCCCGATCCGTGCCGGGCTGATAGGCACCCAGGCTAATTAGATCTTTGGACCGTTCAAGTCGAGCCAGGGCCTGGCGGGCCATCGTCGCGCATTGATCATGGTCCGGATCCACCAGATCGGGCATGATCCGGCTCAGTGAACGAGGGATGTCGATAGCGGGAAAGTGGTGGCCTTCCGCAAGATCCCGTGACAAATAGTAGTGGCCGTCCAAGATGCCGCGCACGGCATCGCCGACGGCGTCGTTGGGATCGTCGCTATCCAAAAGCACGGTGTAAAGCCCTGTAATCGAGCCAAGCTTGGTCCGCCCTGCGCGCTCCAGTAGGCGAGGTAGCATGTGGAAGACCGAGGGCGTATAGCCGCGCACGGAGGCGATTTCGCCAGATTGCAAGCCGACTTCGCGTTGCGCCATGGCGACACGGGTCAACGAATCGAAGACCAACAGCACATCAATCCCCCGGTCGCGAAAGTTCTCGGCGATGGTCATGGCCACCTCGGACACGCGAAGCCGCATTAAAGCGGGGGCCTCCGAGGTCGCGGCGATCACGACGGTCCGAGATCGCGTCGCCGGATCAAGACTTTGACAAAATTCTGCGACCTCACGACCGCGCTCGCCCACTAAGGCCAAAACCGCGACCGGCGTCTGGATACCGCGGAGCACCATTTGTAGCAACGTCGTTTTCCCGACGCCAGCTCCTGCGAAGATGCCTACACGCTGGCCCCGACCAAGCGTCAAAAGACCGTCGATGGCGCGTACGCCCGTGCTCAAGGGTTCGACCACCGGGCGTCTAAGCAGCGGCGAGAGAGGCTTTCGAGAGAGCGGTCGGTGGGGACCGAGCACGCCATGGCCACCATCTAAGGGACGGCCCAAACCATCGAGCACGCGACCGAGAACAAAGTCGCCCACGGGCACACTAGCCGGTCGCCCTTGCGACCACACCGGAGTTCCCGCACGGACGCCAGAGAGCTCGTCATACGGCAGTAAAAAGGTGCGATGTTCGGATACAAAGCCAACGACTTCCGCCTCCACGGGCGGGTCCGTGTCGACCACCACCATCTCGCCTACGGCCAGAGGAAGCCCTTCCGCCACAATATTTAGACCCTTGACCTCACTCACTCGTCCGAGGTAGCGCCACGGTGCCACCCTGGCCATAGAGGCCGTTAGTCTAGAGCTCGCGGTTGCCATAACGCATCCCCTCTACCAGTTGCTGGAGTGCCGTCTCAATGCCAGCGACCACCGTCAGGCCTTCGCTTTGCAAGCGGACATCGTAAGCTGGGAGGGTCCGGTCCACAAAGCTTTCGGTAATTTGCACCTGGTCCCTCAGGTGTTCGACCATGCCCTCGAGCTGCGCGACCAAGCCGTCACCAACGGCGACACGCACAGCGCTTTCATCCAACGCTTCCAGGGCCCGGCCGAGATATTCGGAAAACCATTCGGGGCGGTCCTTGACCGCCGAGGCCAACACGGCCTCCGCCATCGCCCTAGCCACGTCGATGGTGACTTCTTCCTGGCACCATCTCGACCAGTCGGTCATCACGGCGATTTGAGCGAAGATGCCCTGGGTCGCATCGTGCACCGGTTTCCACTGCTGGGCCGTGGCCGACTTCAGCTCAGCCCAGATGCTTTCCCGGCCTTCCTCATAGCCTTTTGCGCGAGCGGCTTCTCTTACCGTTTCCGCCTCATGCCTGGCGTCATTGACAATCTGCTGCGCCTGCTCCTCGGCCTGCCTCAGCATGTCGCGCACCGCTTGCTCAGATTCTCGCGCCAGATCGGACGAAGTCCGATCGCCAAACTCGATCCGGTGCGCATCGGGCACCCGCAGTTGACGCATGGTCTTGACCACGTTAGACGACATAATCGTCTTCCTCTCCCCGGGACAAGACCACTTCGCCCTGATCCTCCAAGACGCGAATGGCCGCGATAATCTCACGCTGTGCCTGTTCTACATCCCGAATGCGAACGGGCCCCAGCACATCCATATCATCACGAAGAAGGTCCGCAGCTTTCTGAGACAAGTTCTTAAAGACTTTGGCGGCCACTTCGTCCGCCGTGCCCTTCAGCGCCATGGCCAGCGTCTTGTTGTCGGCACGCCTGAGTACTTTTTGAATCGCTCGGTCATCCAGTTGGACAATATTTTCGAAGACGAACATGCGACTGCGAATTTCATCAGCCAATTCAGGATCCACTTGTTCCAAGGAATCCAAGATGGTTCGTTCCGCCGTCCGGTCGGCATTATTCAAGATGGGCACAATGCTATTCACTCCGCCCACGCCGACCACCTCATCGATGGCTACGCTGGACAGCCGCCGTTCGACCAGGGCCTCCACTTCTTTCACCAACTCCGGGGCAATCCGACCCATGCGCGCAATACGTTGAGCCACATCGTTTTGCACTTCACCGGGCAGTCCGGACAACACCCTCGAGGCTTGCATGGGCTCCATGTACGCCAACAGCACGGCAATCGTCTGAGGATGTTCGCTTTGAATAAAGGCCAAGACCTGGGACGCGTCCGCCTTGCGCAAAACTTCGAATGGACGACGTTGTAAAAATGAGGTGAGATGATGCAAAATCTCGCCCGCCCGTTGCGAGTCGAATGCCTGCTCCAGCAGGTGGCGAGCCGCATCGAGTCCCCCTTCGGCAATCTCTTGCTCCGCCATAGACAGTTGATAGAATTCCGACACCACATCTTCTTGCACACGCTTTTCGATGCGCTTTAAGTTGGCGATTTCTAACGTGATCTCTTCCACCTCGGAACGGCGGAGGCCTCGCAAGATGGTAGAGGCGTCCTGTGAGGAAAGACTCATGAGCAAAACCGCTGCCTTGCGCGCACCTGTCAATGGACCGGGCATCTTAGTCATCCTCCGCGAGCCACGTGCGGATTAATCTCGCTACGGTTTCGGGATTTTGCCGCGCGGTGGTCGTCAAATGCTGTTTAGCCTGTTCATATACAGAAGGGATTTCCTCTAAGCGATGGTCAGGCAAATAGTCCGCCACCTTGAGCGCTTGGTTGCCGCCAGTAAGGTAGAGTTCTTGCGATTCGGCCAGTTCCAATCGCCTTTGCGTCTTGGTCTTCAGCATCCGCCGAATTCCCACAATAATGAGCACCAGGGCTAAAAAGGCGATAGCGGCTTCAATTTGCTGGCGCATGCGATTAGCGCGCTGGGTGGCGGCCATGGAGGCCAGGGCCGATTTCACCAGCGAATGGTTAAACGGTGCCGCCAAGATGTCGACTTGATCGCCAGCACGAAGGTTTAGCCCGGCGGCCTGGACCACCAAATTACGGATGGCGCGAAGCTTGGCAGGCGTCATCGTCTGATCCAGGGCCACGGCGACTGTCATCCTTTGGATGCCTCCGGCCGGGATGGTTTGGTTGCTCACGGTCTGGTTCACATCATAGTGATTGGTCACATTATTCGAGCTCGACGATGAGGGCCCATTGGCCAGTGCCGTGGGGTAGACGGGCACGTTGGCCTTGGCCCCGGCCGCCGGCAAGGCCGCCCCCTTGGACTTGGAAGCCGTAAGATTTTTGGTTTGATTGGCTAACACGCCTCGGCCGTACATGATCTGGCGCACTTCGCGGTTATTGAAATTCAGTGTGGCATGCACTCTGACCACGGCATTGCCCGGCCCCAGCATCTGGGTCAAGAGAGAGCCCACCTGTCCCGCCACTTGGTTATCGACCGCCTGTTCGGCCGCCAATTGCTGTCCCGCCTGACCCACCGCAGACAAAGGCGAAGGCCCACTGAGCGCGCCTTGGGATAGGACGGTGCCGTTTTGGTTGACGACGCTGACTTGGCGCAAAGAGAGCCCGGAAACGGCGTGCGCGACCAAGTTCATGATGCCGCGAACCTGGCTAGGGCTTAACACCGCACCAGGATTAAGATCGACGAAGACGGAAGCCGATGCCTGGCTGGGCCCTTCGCCAAAGAGCGACGGGGCAGGCTGATTAATCATCACCTTCGAACTTTTGACTCCAGCAATCGAGTTGATGGTCGCTTCCAGCGTCGCCTCGGTGTTGATGAGCTGGTTAATTTGAATCTCCTGGGTCGTTTCCCCAAGGCTGAAGTTGACGGGAGTCGGCAAGCCCACCGTCCCCGAGGAAGGAATGTTAGCGCTGGCCAGGTCCACGCGAACTTGGTCGACTTGGGCGGCGGGCACCAGAACGGTGCGCCCTTGATTGGTCAATTGATAGGGGACCTTCATTTGGGTCAATTGGTTGGTAATTTGCCCAGCGGACTGTGGGGACAAGTTGTTGTACAAGGGCTGCCAATTCGTCCGGGTCAGGAACCCGATGCCCACGATGAAAACCACTAAGCCCATCATGATCATGGCCCCTAGGCGA
>JAJZZI010000066.1 GCA_021797635.1 Bacillota bacterium
TCGGCTCTCTCAAGAGGCCTTCGCCGAGCGCGTGGCAGTTGTTTTAAGCCCGTTAAGTGATGCAGAAAGGCAGCAGTTGTTGACCATCTTCGCGAAATTAGACGAAAACCTCTCCGATAGGAGCTAATACCCGTGAGGATGGGAGATGGTTGAACACCCGGGCCTTAGTGGTCGGCCGACGCGAAAGCTTGACCGCGATGGGCTCACGCCCGCCCATCCTAGGCAGGGCAACACCGTGGGAGGGTATGGCTGCCGCCGTCATCGCCCGAGACGGCTTGGCCCGCAACCGCGATCATTTTTCCCGGCAGAACTCGATAGGGTGCGCTTAAAAATTCTCCCTATAGTGCGCATGGCTATCGCCCCATGATCGCCTAATCACCCACCAATTCTGAATAGCGGCCGGCTTGAAATCTAAATTGATCTCTTTCCCACCACAAGAGGTGGGTGCCGACGTTGTCCATGAGCTCTCGGTCGTGGCTAACTAGTACCACGGCTCCCGGGTATCCTTGCAGGAGGTTCTCCAACTCTCGACGCATGGCGATGTCTAGATGGTTGGTGGGTTCGTCCAGCATCAAGACGGTGGCAGAAGTCATTAGAGAAAACAGGAGAGCCAGGCGCGATCGCTCTCCTCCGGACCAGGAAGCTAGGGGGTGGCTTAGCAGCTCGGGCGATAGCCCAAAGCGGGCACCGAGGTAATAGATGGTTTCCCGATCCATGCCCTCTTGGTTGGCTAGTTCCATGCCCGTAGGCTGATCAGGAAGCAGCGTTGCCGCTTCTTGATCGTAATAGCTTAGGCTCGCACCTGGGTGCCAGGTGACTCCTTTGGCCTCAGCAATTAGCGCGTGAAGCAGTGTCGTTTTTCCACATCCGTTGGGGCCCTGAATACAAAGCCGAGCTTTGGCCGGCACCTTAAAGGTGATAGGCGGCCAAGACCGCTGCCCCCGCGCCAACTGTAGTTGGTCAATGGTCAGTGCAGTTAGGCCCGAAGCGGCTTGGCCCGCATGGGTTAAGTGAGGCGAAAGCGTGTTTCGGGAGGCTGTAGCCCTAGTTGGAGTTTGACGTTCTAATCGCTCCAGGGCGTGAATGCGGCTCTTGGCCTGCGTCGCTCGGTTGCCCGCGCGGTACCGGTCGACGTAAGCCAAAAGCCTGGCCCGTTCTTCCTGGTAGCGTTGCCAGGCCCGCGCCTGATCCTTCAATCGTTCTTCGCGCATGGACAGGTAGTGGCGGTAGCCTCCCGTAATCATCCAGAAAAATCCGTCTTCCCAGGTCATCACCCGGGTGGCCACGCGGTCTAAAAATCGCCGATCATGCGAACTTAAAAGAACCAAGCCAGGAAAATTCGCGAGCGTCGCTTCAAGCCATTGCATGGCACTAATGTCCAGGTGGTTGGTGGGTTCGTCCAGGAGCCAAAGATCCGCTCCTGACAAGATGACCGAGACCAGAGCAAGGCGGTGGCGCTCACCGCCAGAAAGTGTGTCGGTGGCATCATCAAATCGTGACTCGTCGATGCCCGCACCCATCAATGCCTGACGGACGCGAGCTTCCCAATCGTAACCGCCCTGGTCCAAGTATTGCTGCTGAACCACGGCATATCGGGCGATGATGGCATCCAGATCTTGGTCGAGGTCTGGGCTAGCCATCTGTTCTTCCAATTGATGTAGCTCCGTCTCGAGACGCTCCAGCGTACGGTGGCTGGTCGCGGCCACCTCATAGACCGTGCCCTCTGGAAGTCGATGCAGCTGGTCTAAGACGGCCACACTAAACTCCATAGAGGTTTCGATGCTTCCTTTTTCAGCGCTCAGATTGCCTGCCAACGTACGAAACAGGGTGGTCTTGCCCATCCCGTTGGGGCCGATGACGGCGACGCGATCTCCAGGATCGAGGCGAAAGGTAGCGCCTTCCACCAAGGTGCGCTCTGCTACCATGAGTTTTAGGTCTTGTATCCGCATCCAGGCCACCGTACTACCTCGCTATCTTTAATTCCCTTAACCCCAAAGGGGTTTAGGCAGTGCTTTGATTATATCGGATTATTCTCATCGCCACTTTGCCTGATCCTGATTAAGTCGCTTACGTAAATGAATGGTCGGTGGTACCATGAACAAGATGGTGGCGATGGGAGGATAAATGATGGCCGCTAAGTTCTGGAGAAGTTGGCAGACGTTAAGTCACGTTGCGCGGCAATTAATGGCCGCCAGATTTCTTCGCAGTATCGCCCAAGGCGCCCTTGGAGTGGACTTTACGTTATATCTGGCCGCTCGTCACTGGAGTGCCGCCGAGGTGGGCTTGTTATTAATGGCCGGAGGACTTTCAGGAGCCGGTCTCAGTGTTTTGGTAGGAACGGTAAGCGACCGTATCGGACGCCGCATCTTTTTGTTGATTTATGAGGTAGGACTCATGATCGGCACTGCCGCCGTTATCGTATTCCCCGTGTCCTGGATTTTAGTGCTTACCGCTGCCCTGTTTGGCTTTGGCCGAGGTGCCAATGGTTCCTCGGGGCCGTTCGCGCCGGCGGAACAAGCTTGGCTGGCGCAGTCGGTGCCGAGTCAAACACGGGGCAAGATTTTCAGCTTTAATGCGGGCCTTCAGTTCTGGGGCATGGGCCTCGGCTCCCTACTTGCCGGGATATTACCGCATATGGTGAAGGCCTTTTCAGGTGCCGCCATCTATCTTCCAGTCTTTGGTCTTACTCTGGTGATGGCCATAATCAATCTCGTGCAAATTGCCAGTCTTCGTGAACAGGTGCCAGAAGCACCTCGAACTTTAGATTCGGCTGAGGAACACAAGGAGCAAGAGAGCGTCCATCATCAGGAGAATAGGGCGTTGATGCTACTGACCGGAGTGAACATGGTCAACTCCCTAGGTATCGGTTTGGTGGCCCCACTTTTACCCTACTGGTTTCATTTGAAGTTTGGTGTAGGTCCCGGCGCGATCGGCTCGGTGTACGCCCTAGCATTTTTTCTCACAGGAATTTCTTCGCTGATGGTTGGAAAACTCTCTGAGAAGTTCGGATTGATTCGGGCCATTGTGCTTCCGCGCGTGCTGGGCGTGGCCCTCTTGATTGCTATTCCGTTGATGCCCGCCTTCTCCTATGCCGCTGTTTTGTACGTGGCTCGTTCGATCGTCAATCGCGGCTCGGTCGGAGCTCGGCAAGCCTTTAGCGTTGGATTGGTGCGAGATCATCGCCGAGGCTTGGCCAGTAGCTTGAATGCCGTTTCTTGGAGTGTGCCCGCCGCTCTCGGACCTGCCATCGGTGGCTGGCTTATCGGCTTAGGGGCTTTGACGTGGCCATTTGGACTGGCCGCCGGACTGCAACTGCTTTATGTCGTACTCTTTCCGCTGCTGATGGGAAGATACGAACCACCGAAACCGGCCCTATCTGAGAGGAGTGGATAGTCCGCGGAGAACCAGCGGCGCTCACCCACGTTGTGATAGGTGGTGCGGAGTGCACGGTACCGTCCTAGACGCTAGTATGCCAACCGGGTGCCTCAAGTGATCCCAGCCTGTGCGTCGTCCGAAGCGGATGCCGCGCCTGGCGCTACCACGAGTTTGACCACCCGTCCGACGGTCTTAAGCAGATCCCGGATAGCATAATCAGGATCTGTCGCCTTTAGACGGTATGCCTCGTGCGGCAAAAAGTTTCTTGTAACCTGAAAGCCCATCAGATGCCACTTCACCTATAAACCGCTTCGTTCGCTCGACCGATCTGGCGACGAAACCTTCTATCTGGTCGGCGTGGTGGAGGTCCACAGCCGCCCTCGCTTCCGATGATGGATTGCGCGTAGACCTGGACATGGCGAACGTTGCTGCCGATTCGGACGGACAGACGTACTCTGGCGGCCAAGTCAACAACTTCCCCAAGCATATCACGGCGAAACTCCGCCAAGCGCCTGCTGAAGAAGCACCATCGCAAGAAGCAATGGGTTGCACCGAACGAGAATCACCGCATCGCCAAACAACTAGGGACTTAAGCCAAAGACGCGAGGCGCGGAATCGTCCTGGAAGACTTGACGGGCATCCCGAGCGGACCCCGTTTGGCCAACATCGTTGGGCATTTTACCCGTCGCGGACGTTTATCAGATGCGCCGTAAAACTCCGCCGTTCAGGGCGGAGATATCAGGCGCTGACCCCGGAGGGGTCAATCCGGCGTTTCCTGTTGCTCGATGTATTGCTTGATGATCGACAGGGGGGCTCCTCCAGCCGACCCGGCAAAATAACTGGGGGACCAGAGGCTGCCGCCCCACAGCGCTCGCTCAAGGCTTGGATAGTGCTGCT
>JAJZZI010000134.1 GCA_021797635.1 Bacillota bacterium
CGGGCACAAAAACTTCCTTCGACATTAACATGCGTCTGAAAATGCAGCCGGTTTCCGAGTGGAAGAACATTCTGAAGGCGGTGCTGCCCTGGTGTGATTGGATCTTTCTAAGTGATGAAGAGGCGGAGCTCTTGTTGGCGGAAGGCGACGCCGTCGCCGTCGAGCGTCAGTTGCGCGATCAGGGATTTAAGGGACAGGGTATCGTGCTGAAGGCGGGGGATAAGGGAGCTTGGGCGAGCGTGCAAGGTCAGCGAGAATCGGTAGCCGCCTGGCCGGGCGTCAGAGTGGTGGACACCGTGGGAGCCGGTGATGGATTTAATGCGGGATTTATCGCTGCCCAACTGCGCGAGCTTTCGCTGGCCCAATCCTTGCGCCTCGGAGCCTTAATCGGCGCTTATGCCGTCACGGTGGCGGGCGACTTTGAGGGGTATCCTACCTGGGAAGCGGCTTCTATGGACCTCCAAGGCGCGGCCAAGGGCTTACGCTGACGGGCAGGAATTGGGACACTAGGGCGATCGATCCGGCGGTCAGAAAGGAAAGGTAGCTATCGTGGAACAACCCGAGTCCCTGGTCGAACAGGCGGTGTATGATGCATGGCGACGATGGTCTCAAGCCGAGTTGCCTCGACGTCGGCAACGGGCCGACCGAGCTCGCCAGCGAGCCTTACAAACGAATGATGAAGTTTCTTGGCAGCACGCCGAGCAGGTAGAACGTAGTTCGATGCAGCTTCAGGATATGGTAGCTCGTGGCGATGCCTACTTTGCCCGCATTCGCGGACAGATGCGCGAAGCGGGGGGTGAGTTCTTCGAGGTCGATTTGCGGGTCCACCGCTATCATCGCTCGGAAAGCTTTCCCCTAACTACCGGCGATGAGATGCTCGACATGAGCCACCTGGCTCCGTTGGCCGATTTGATTCGAAATCCCGCCCAAGACACCTTAACCTTGGCCAAGCTGGACCGGCAGCTCTTGGGCATGGAACATGGCGCTCCCCGCATTTTGGTGGTGCAATGCCTGGTGGAAGACGTGGAATTGCAAGGGGACCGGGTGGTGCGGACGGCCCCCCGCTATGGGGCTATTTTTGAAGATCGCGTGAGAAACCGGCTCAGCCAAGCCGCTTTGCCGGCCCTAGAGATTTTGGCCGATGTCTTGGACCGCGATCAAAATGCCATTATCGGCGATCGCCACCCCAAGCGCCGGGCCATCATTTTAGACGGTCCCGCGGGCACGGGTAAAACCGTGGTCGCCGCCCATCGCATCGCCGTCCGTGAGGATGAAAACAGTATGGGCCTCTACCTGACCCCGACGGCAGCCCTTCGGGATTATGTGCGGCCTGCGCTGCCACGGCTGGGCCTTGAAGCCACGCGAGCGCAAGTGTTGAGCGTCGCCGATTTGGCCAGGGCGCTTTGGCCGGAACTCACCTTGGAGGATGAAATCGCTCACGACGCGGATGACGATTTCGGCAGCGAGCAATGGTCGGCGGCTTTTGAACGTCAGCGCCGACAGGGTGCCGAGGGCATGGTCCTCTACCTAAAGGCCCGCGGCGGGCTCAGGGGAACGTCCCAGAAGCATCTTAGCCTGGCCGACGTGGGGCCCCTACTCTGGCTGGCTGCATGGATGGGTAAACCGGTTCCCCTGCCCAAGCCAACCTGGGTCATTGTCGATGAAGCGCAGGCGCTTTCTCGATTAGCCTATCGGGCGATGGCGATGTGGTTTGGCAAGGGGGTGCGCTGGGTGCTGGCCGGAGACTTGATGCAGCGGGGGAGCGAGAGTACGGTGCGCAGCTGGGAGGATATTGAGTCGGCTTTGTCCCTTTCAGCGGGCGAGGTTGCATACGTGTGGCTGGCTCACAACTATCGAGTGCCGCCCCGCATCCATAACCTGGCCAACCGACTGCGCCGCGCGGTGCTGCCCGAATCCCGGGATAGCGACAGCGTGAGCTGGCATCCCCACGCCGGAGAGGTGCGTATCGCCCTCGTGCCAGACCTGAGCGAAATGAAAGCCCAGGTTGCGGCTCTCTTGAGCCACTGGCATGCTCAGGGAATCAGTGCCATCGCCATTTTGGCCCCGGACGTGGATCGCGTGGAACAATGGGCGAACCGCCTAAAGGACGCGTCCTTGCAAATCCTCCGGCGAGGGGAGGCATACCGCGGAGGGGCTGTTCTGGCCACGTTGGACTTCGTTCGCGGATTGGAATTTGACGCCGTGTTGCTGCTCGAAGTATCGCAGGAAGACTACCCGGGTCACGATGCGGCCAGCGCTCGCATCCTCTACACTGCAATCACCAGGGCCCGGCGGACCCTGGCGATTTTGGCTTTAAGCCAGAGTCCTTCGGACTGGCTTGGGGTGATTGACGACTAAAAGAGTGGTTTCACGCGTCGGTAAAGCTCGCGATATTGCTGAAACGAGGCCTCATACACACCCCGGTGAGACGGATTCGGATGGACGGTATGGCTGACCGTGGGCTTTAGATCCTGCAAGGCTGCCGGATCTTGACTGAGCTGGGCCAGTCGCGCAGCCCCGACCGCGGCCCCGGGGTCTTCCACGATGTCGATGGGAGTCGCTAACACGTCGCTTAAGATTTGGCTCCAAAGGGCGCTCTTGACCCCGCCACCGGTGGCCACAATTCGTCGGTGAGCGCCATCCACGTCAGCCTTCATGGCGTGCACGACGTCTTTCAGACTGTAGGCGACGCCTTCAAGAATGCTGCGAATCAGATGGCCGCGACCATGGGCGCTGGATAGGCCAAACCAAACTCCTCGGGCATCCGGGTTGTTAATGGGAGCCCGCTCACCGTTGAGGTAGGGGAGAAAGAGGAGGCCATCGGAGCCAACCGGCGCCGTGCCCGCCTCGGCCGTCCAGTCATCGAAGCTGGCTTGGCCTGAAAAACGCTCATGGAGCCAGGTCAAGGAGTAGGCTGCAGCCTGGGTTACGCCCATCCAATACCATTGATTAGGCAGCGCGTGGCAAAAGGCGTGGATCGAGGCGTCGGGCGGAGGTGCGAAGGCTTCTTGAGGCCAAAAGACCACCCCTGAAGTTCCAAGGGAAATGCCAATCGTATCGGGCCGGATCACTCCCGTGCCTAAAGCGCTTGCAGGTTGATCGCCCGATCCGGCGATAACCGGGATGCCATGCAGGCGTCTTGGTCCCAGGCGATTAAAACCGACGACGACGTTCGATTCCACCACCGGACCAATCCAGGACAAGGGCAGGTTTTGTTCAGCCAGCCAGGCTTCATCCCAGTTGCGCTCCTTGACCGAAAGCCAGTAGGTGCCTGAGGCGTCGCCCACCTCGCTGCCCCACTGCCCGGTCATGATAAAGCGGATCCAATCTTTGGCCACCGCCACGTGAGCCACGCGTTTCCATATTCCCGGCTCCTCTTTTTGTACCCAAAGACACTTGACCAGGGTGTAATTGACCAAGGGCAGATTGCCGAACCGCTGCCATAGCGCCTCTTCGCCGTATCGCTGGATAAGCCCTTCGACTTCTCGGGATCCCCGGGTATCTGACCACAAGATGGCCGGACGAAGTGGCGTGCCCGAGGCATCGCAATAAACGGAGGTGTGCATTTGACCGGTAAGACCGATAGCCTCCACGCTCAGATTGGTGGCGGCAACGTCTTCTAAGAGCGCGACCAGCGCATCTTGCCACTGTTGGGGGTTTTGCTCCGTCTGCCCCGGGCGCGGGGTGAGCGTGGGATAAGCAAAGGTTTTTTGCCAGAGGCTTTGCCCCTTCGAGTCAATAATGACGCCCTTTAAGCCTTGGGTACCGACGTCTAAGCCTAAAAATCCAGATGCACTCATGAACGATATTGGGCCCCTTTCCATCCATATACACGGGCTGGCCAAACCGGTCGCGCGGCTAGCGTTCCAATTCCTCTTCCAAGAGGTCGGGCACGTGAATCACGCGACGGCCGAGACTTGAATCTTGCAAGACCTGTTCGAGCACGCAAGCACCCGAACCGATGATGGTGGCCTTATCATTAAAGGCCGAAGTCTTCACCAAAACGTGAGCGTTTTGACGCGAAATGGTCTCGTTCTCTAGACGGCGCTGAACGGGCCACAGGAGATAGTTTCCCGCTTGGGCCAAGGGCCCACCCAAAATCAAGCGGTCGGGATCAAACATGTTTACCAGGTTTACGGCCGCCTGACCTACGTAGTCAGCGATATTATGCACCGCCTGCAGGGCGAAGCGCTCACCTTCGAGGGCGCGCGCGATGACCTCCACGCTGCTAGACATGGCGGCACCTTCTGGGTAGGAGCGA
>JAJZZI010000239.1 GCA_021797635.1 Bacillota bacterium
CTACCACCCTGTGGTGCAGACCTCCCACCCTCACCTTGATGTGGTCATCATTCGGGAGAACGAAGAAGACTTGTACGCAGGCATCGAACACCGCCAGACGGACGAGGTCTATCAGTGCCTCAAGCTCATCACCCGCCCAGGGTCGGAAAAAATTATCCGCTATGCCTTTGAGTACGCGCGCGCCCATCACCGCACGAAGGTCAGCTGTTTCGTGAAGGACAACATTATGAAATTGACGGATGGATTGTTTCACAAGGTATTCGATGAGATTGCCCAAGAGTATCCCGACCTAACCCACGAGACCTGGATCGTCGACATCGGAGCGGCGAGACTTGCAAATACGCCAGAACTGTTTGATGTCATCGTGCTGCCAAATCTTTACGGTGACATTTTGTCCGACGTCACCGCTGAAATGTGCGGATCGGTCGGCCTGGCGGGATCAGCCAACATGGGAGAGCAATGCGCGATGTTTGAGGCCATCCACGGATCCTCTCCACGTTTGGCAGACCAAGATTTGGCCAATCCGTCGGGCCTACTGTTGGCAGCCGTGATGATGCTAGTGCACGTCGAGCAATTCGCGGTGGCGACTCGGGTGCACAACGCCTGGTTGAAAACAATGGAGGACGGCGTGCATACGCAAGACGTCTATCGCGAAGGAATAAGCCGACAGCCGGTCGGAACCAGGGAATTCACGGAGGCCGTAATTCAGCGCCTGGGGGAGAAGCCGACCCTGCTGAAACCTGTCTTCTACGAAGCCTCACCACCCATCGTGCGCTGGTCCAAAAAGGCCCAGCCGCAAAGGGCCGTGAAACGTCTGGTCGGGGTGGACGTGTTTTTGGATTGGAAAGCAGGATCCGCACATGAGCTAGCGGGGAAGTTGCAGTCGGTGTCCTTGGACGTTTTACCTTTACGGGTTATCACCAACCGAGGCGTCAAGGTGTGGCCAGGGGGATTTCCCGAGACGTTCTGCACCGATCACTGGCGCTGTCGATTTCTCGGTTCCGACGAGACCACACTTCACCGAGGTGAGGTGGTGGCTCTCCTGCAACGCATCCTCGACCGAGGGTTGGAACCAATTAAAACGGAGAATCTTTACCTCTTTGATGGAGTCCGAGGTTTTTCAGAAGTACACGGATAGAGCGGAACGGATCTTTGCTTTACCCTTGCGAAGCATAGGCCACGGGAGAGGAAGCCCCTTGCCGAGCGCTGGCCCACTTGGTCCGGCCAAAAGCCGCCTGGCCATATCCAGCGCTCGGCCAGGGACGGACGTTGCCAACCGGCTCTCGCGATTTCCCGCCAGCTCGATTGATACAGAGACACCTGCGAGAAGACTTCAAGTCCGTGCTGGAACTGGAGCCCCCTGAACATGGAGATCGTCGGAAGTCGGAACCGTTTAGTCGATAACGAGATTAAACTTAATGATGCTCATTGTATTCACGACATTCTTTTCGTATAATGGAATGCGAAGTAATATTCACGATATACGATTCGTGTATAAGAGGTGTTGACGATCGTCCTTGGCCATCATGATTAGCGCGAGGGCGTCCGCCACTCAACCCTCGGAAAAGGTGGTTATTGCCATGCCAGAACTCCCAAACGACCTAGCCGCTACCGTTATGCTAATCCTGCCCTGGCCCCCCATCACGGTTGGTTTGGGCATCAGCCTCATAGCTTATCGTTACACGCGGTGGACAAAAGCGCTGACAATGGCATCGACTTGGGTAGCTTTGATGGCAGCCATCGTCGCTCTAGGATTCTATTTGCTCGGAAACTCCGGATCAGAAACTCTCTTTTCCATCCCTTTGCCCATGTGGCTTGGTTCGATAGCCATCAATGTGGAGGTCAACGGCCTCACCGTTCTCATGCTGGTGTTGGTCGCCTTAGTGGGTGTGGTGGTCGCGAGATTTTCGTCCACCTATCTTCACGGAGACAAGCGTGAAGGATCATTTCACGGATGGTTAAGCTTGGTCTTAGGATCCTTTTTCATGTTGATTTCAGCAGGGAACATGTGGGAGTTTGTGGTGTTCTGGATTGCCACGAGTTTGGGCGTGCACCAGTTGCTGGTGTTTTATCGCGACCGCCCGATCGCGGTGCTTGCGGCGCGAAAGCAATATCTGCTCCATCGGTTGGCTGATGCCACCTTGATTACGGCGTTTGTGCTTATTAGCCAGGCGCTGCATACGTCTAATTTCTCCCGTATTGGGCTTGCCTTGGCCAGAGCGCACGGTGCCATGCCTATGGGTCTACAGATCGCTAGCGGCCTCTTAGTGGTCACCGCCGTTCTCAAGAGTGCCCAGTTTCCCTTCCATGGCTGGCTGGTTCAAGTGATGGAGGCGCCGACACCGGTATCTGCCTTATTACATGCTGGCGTTATCTACACGGGCACTTTTTTACTGCTGCGCATGGTACCCATCATGTCCCGAGTGCTGTGGGCCAGCGACACGCTCGTGGTCATGAGCCTTATCGCCATCGTCGTTGCCTCCTTGATGATGATGACGATGACCAATATCAAAGGGTTCCTCGCTTATTCCACATCGGCGCAAATGGGCTTTATGCTGCTGGAATGCGGTCTCGGTCTTTACAGTCTAGCATTGCTGCATATAGTCTCGCACTCGGTATATAAGGCCCATGCCTTTCTTTCATCCGGCAGTGTGGTCGACTACCATCGCTCCCCCACCTTGCCAACTGGACCCAGAGCGGTCAGCATGGGCAAAATCATCGGAACGGTGCTACTGGCGATAGCCGGCGTTATCGGGATTGGTAGCGCGTTTGGCGCGCCAATGTTTGACAATGGGGCTCTTGTGGTCATGGGCATCGTGTTGGCTACGGCCGTTTCGCAACTGCTGATGCAATCGTTTACCTTGGATCCTTCGGGAACGGGAGCCCTGGCCTGGATGGGCCTCGGGCTTAGCGCGCTGATTTCTACGGCGTATTTCGGCCTGGGAATCCTATTTACTCATCTGTCTCAGGGGGTGTTGCCCACTCCCTTGAGCGCCCGAGGATTGGTCCACGAGGGGCTCGTAGGATTGGTGGCCATGGTATTTATCGGTCTTTGGTGGTTGCGCCAGATGTTGCCACGAGTTCGCGAGAGTCGCTTGGGATGGGCGATCTATGTCCATCTGTACAACGACTTGTATCTTGATGTCATGTTCACGCGATTAGTTCGCCGATTTTGGCCTGGCCAGGCGCGTGACCTGCCTTGTGCCTCGATGCTCGATGACCAATGGGGGGAGGCGGTGTGATGACGGAATATCAAACAACCCTCATGGAGAAGGTTGACGCGGTCTGCCAGCGCATTGCTCCCTTGTGGCCGCTTGAGAACTTTGTGGCCGTAAACCCGTACCTGGGCCTCAGCGATTTAGCGTTTTGGAAGGCACACCAAACCCTGAAACGAATGTCCGGCAGGGGGCTGTGCATGCCCCGAAGCTATTATCAAGAGCAATTGCTTCAGGGACGAATTACTTCGGATGACCTGATGATGGCTTTGCAAACGTTGGACAGTCCATGGAATCTACCTCATTTCGAGCAGCAACTTGTCCATGAGAACGGACCTTCGCCGAAGACCGTTCAGCTCGTGACGGATGTCTTGGGGAGGATCGATGGCCAGGATTGGTCGAGTTACGTGGTCGAGCGCATTAGTCGATATTGCGCAGCGTATTTTGACACAGCTCAAGCGCTATGGTCCATGCCATGGAAAGACCGCTCGCTCTATCAAGGGTGGCTTGAGTTTTCGCGGATCGACAAGACCTCTCGCATGATGGGACTCCGCGGAATGCGTCGAGCGGTAGCCGGATGGCCAGACTCCGCGGAAGACGCAATCGTCTTAGCCACGCGAATATTGGAACTGCCCTGGGCGGCCCTTGACACCTATCTTTATGCCGCCCTGTTGAGCGTCGGGGGCTGGGCGGGTTGGACGCGCTACCTTGGTTGGCAGACGGACAAGAACGAGGGCGAGAAGCCTTCGATTCGTGAACTTCTAGCCATACGACTTGCTTGGGACGCCCTGTTCCTCACCTTGCGGCAAAATGACACGCTTAAATCCGAGTGGTGATCTGCCGCCCCCAAGACTCCCCAACCCCTGAGCGCTGCCGATGCTGAAGACCTAGTCGAAGTCGTCCTGCAAACCGCATTCGAAGCGGGGTACCAACGGGAATTAGCCCAGGCTTTGCTGGAATCTCCAGGCGCGGTGAATGCTGGCGAGAGTCCCGAGGTACAGGTCGTGTTTTGCATCGACGTACGTTCGG
>JAJZZI010000077.1 GCA_021797635.1 Bacillota bacterium
ATTGTCCGGCAACCCCAACAGAAACGGTGCGGGCGTCGGTACCGGCAGGGAAAAGTGAAGAACGTCTTCTAGCCATAGCGGCTCGGCATATTCGACGATATAACTGTTCCGAGCTTCGCTGAAATACAGACCCATTCCCATTTCTGGCAAGGCCTTCACCGCCTGAGGAACCCAGTTGCCTCCCGGCTGGGTGAAATATACGGGCGGCTTTATCGCCTGGCTAACCATATCCCGCCCGCGCCCCTCGCGGACCAAAAATTGCTTTACACCCGCCTCGTACTCCATGAGGTCCAGTTCTTCGGCCAGGGTGGGATGACGGCTATGGCTGGTAGAGTGAAAGCCTAGTGCCGGTTTCTCGCTTAAGCGCTTGAGTAAGGCACCGCGTCCGCGTTGAGCCAGCGCCACCGCCTTTTCTCCAACGACGCCATAGGACGCCGGCAAGCGATGGCGGTCCAATTGGTCCAGCATCGCCTGCAGACCGTCATCGCTTTCGGGAGTCAAGAAGTCTTCAATATCTAGACGAATCAGGCCGTAGCGCATACCCCTACCTCCGACTCACACAGAGACAGCGATCATATAAGTCGCGGTAGGCTTCCGCCTCTTGGGCGAGGCTGTGTCGGTCCAAAATCAATTGACGCGCGTTCTTGCGCAACGCTTCCGAATCTGCCCGACCTGTCAAATATGGAGCGGTTCGCTGGATAAACTCCTCTGCACTAGAGAACAATAGTCCTGTCTGGTCGGGTTTAATCAGATAACGATTGCCGGGAATGTCCGTGGCCGCGACCAAAGCGCCGCAGGCCATGGCCTCCATTAAGGCATTGGACACGCCTTCCACCTCAGAGGCATTCAGCACCACATCTGCAGCGCAATACCACGTTTTCATGTCGCGCTTAGGAACTTCGCCCAAAAGGTGAACCCAGGGCTTGCCCTTAGCCTTCTGCCTAACCTTCTCGCCTTCACCCGGTTCTCGGTTGGGACCGGCAATGGCCAAATTGATGGGTAAGCCGGTATGCTGACGTAAGCCCTCTACTAAATCAATCGTCCAAGATGACCGTTTCACGGGGCGGATTCCACCCGCCACCAAGACTAAGGGATGTCCGACCAGGGTCTCTGGCCGGTCCGGCACAAACGCATCGGTGTCCACGGAGGGCGGGATTAATTGAATGCGCTCTTCCCATTCCGGGGCCTTCGCCAAAAGATGTTGGCGAGCATCTTCGGTAAACACCACTTGCGACTCGACGCGGCTCAAGCCCTGCCGGATGCTTTGCGCATCCGCCACCCAGTCCTGCCACAAGTCCGTACCCGTCCAGGTGACCACCAGACATGATGGCGGTATTCCCTGGGCCACCAACTCCATGCCTACGCGGACGGCGTTCCACGCATGATACACGCGCGCCCTAGGCAAACTGTGTGCATCGTAATGGGCGACATCCGACTCAATTCCAATTCGCGAGAGCCCAAGCTGTACCCGTTCGGCCGATATTTGGTTGCCCCCGGTGGGCGGTGTATCGCTCGGAATCAACATTTGCACATCCAGCACGCTAGCTCTCCTTTCCATCACCAAGCTCTTGGGCGCTGAGGTCAAGTTCTCCCCATTCTCTCACGGGATCGGTCATTTGATGCAACCGTGCCCCCAAGCGAGGATCTTCCTCGACCTCCTCCGGTACGTACACGCGAATGACGCGGCGCTTGGTCTCTTCCGCCATGCTACGAATAGCTCGGGAAATCTTTGATACTTCGATGAGCTTGCTCGTGCTCTCGTCCCACAAAAACAATCCCGGGCCATCTAGCTCAACCTGGTCTCCCAAATAATAATCATAATAAACTGCTCCGATTTCGTCGATGGCACAATAGTACTGTGGGTCAAATCCCGCCGAGGCGACGATCTGGTTTAACGCGGCGATGGTCTCGACCGTAGGCCGCCGGTCGCCGAGCTCACGATATTTGGGCAGACGACGATCGAGAAAACGTCGGCTCAGGTCCGATAAGACGGGATCATGATGCTGGCGCCAGGCACTCACTGCCGCGAGCAAGAGATTATCGTCCACCGTCAGGTAATCCCCGAGGGACCACGTTCCCGCCAGCACACGGTCCAATTCCGTAAATGGCGACAGCTTCTCACTCTGATGATGAATCAACCACTGGGCCCTGGTCAGCACCGATTTTAGCAAAACCTCGGCAGCTCGACAGACGGGATGAAAATAGACCTGCCAATACATGAAGTAACGGGCCAAAAGGTACGCTTCCACCGTATACCGGCCACTTTTCTTGACCACCAGACGGTCGGCCTGGGGCACCATGATCCGAACTATTCTCGGCAAGTCAAACTTTCCGTAATCCACCCCGGTAAAGAGGGAATCGCGCATCAGGTAATCAAGACGATCGGCATCCAATTGTCCGGACACTAATGACACCACCAACCGATTGGGATGAGTCTTGGCAATCACCTGAGCCACCTGGTTGGCAAATTCCGGTGATACCCCGGCCAAAGCCCGATGCACCTCCGTCGTTGGATCGCGGATGATGGCCACCGACCAATCCTCATGGTGGGTGCCTAAAACGGATTCTAACGCATGGGAAAACGGCGCGTGGCCCACATCATGCAGCAGTCCGCTGACGAGGGCCAGGCGCTGCTCCTCGGCAGAAAGCCCCCAGCCGTTGCGTTCGAAGTGAGAGAGTATTTGGCGCATGACCTCGTACACGCCAAGCGAGTGCGAAAACCGACTGTGTTCTCCCCCTGGATAAGTAAGGTATGCTGCACCTAGCTGTCTGACACGACGCAGCCTTTGGACTTCGCGTGCATTAATCACATTCCATATCAGCGGATCATGGATGTAAATGTAACCATGTACGGGATCTTTCAACACCTTTTCTGGCTCGCGCATGCCCGCCTCACTTTCTTTCCACATGGATAAAAATTCTCAAGTTAAGCAAAATCTCCTGCCTCTCGGGTAAAATTTCCATGGATTGCGTGGGTCCGCGCCGCGTTGCACCTCTATCCGGGTGGAACATAGCATGGGGAAGTCACGAAAGGAGCAGGCGCTTTGCAGACCATGCGAACCCCCGATCTTCCGCCGCCGACCCCCCCTAGGCTTTGGCCGATTCTTGCCTTGATTGGTCCCGGGGTGTTGGGACTCGCTGCGGACAACGACGCCGGCGGCGTGCTTTCCTATGTGGTCACCGGGGCCAGCCGCCACCTCCTGTGGTTCATTCCAGCCCTCCTGTTGATGGCACCGATAACGTATTTCATCCAAGAGTTGGCCCTACGGGTGGCGGTCGCCACCCAAAAGCCCTTCGCCGCCCTGATGACCTCGCAGTTTGGTTCCTTAATCGCCCGGACCAACGGCATCGCCTTGCATGGTTTAAACTTGCTAACCCTTATCAGCGAGTTTGTCGGCATGGCATTAGCCCTATCCTGGTTTGGACTACCGTGGACGCCAGGCGTCCTTTGCTCCTTCGGCCTAGTCATTTTGGTGACGCGACTGAAAAACTACCGCCAGATCGAGCGCTTAATGCTTGCGTTCGCAGGCCTCACTTTCGCATTTATCCCACTCGGCTTTATGCTACATCTCAACATGAGCCGAGTCAGCCTAGCCTTCGGCTCCCTTCGGCTTGGCCCGTCCACCCCTTTCTTGCTGTTGGCTTTAGCGGGAAACGCGGTCGCTCCGTGGATGATTTATTGGCAGCAAAACGCGACCTGGGCTGGGCCCCCACGCCATCTCCGCAGGGGTCGGGCAGACATCCGCCTAGGCATCATCGTGCAGTTGCTGATGGCCGTCATGGCCCTACTCATCGGCGCATTAGCCGCGAACAAAAGATCCTCTTTGACCATCCCTATCGCCAATCTGACTCACATCGCTGGACCGGCAGGACGCTGGCTCTTTGCCATCGGTTTGTTCGATGCGGGGTTTGTCGCCGCAGTGACCATCGGCCTCTCCTCCTCGTGGATGATTCGCGAACTCATGCTCCCCTCGAGCCCCACCAGCCGCTTACGGACGCCTACGGATGGCGCTGCTGGCTGGATCCACGCCCTCACCCTGAGCCTAGCTGCCACCGTGGTGCTGGTTCCTGGCATCGACCCCGCCAAGATTGCACTCTGGGCGCAGGCAGCCAGTGGACTGTTTATGCCCATCACGCTCTTCTTTTTGGCCTGGATTGCGCTACGGAACCGGGATATGGGCATCATGCGCATGCATCGGCGGCGCACTGCCCTGTTTGGCGTCATTATTTTGGCTTTCGTAGCCCTTGGTGTGTGGTCCATCGCAGGGATGGTTTAAGCGCACCTGCTAGCACAACGGCGCGCCATTCGCTATGATAGAGCGGTAATCCATGAACTCATGCGAGGAGGAGGCGGTGTTGAGGTGCCGGAGACGGTGTTCGCCTATTTAGAGGCCCATCGCGAGACTTATCTGCAAGAGCTCACCGAGTTTCTTAGAATTCCTAGTATTTCTGCCCTGGCCGCGCACCATAAAGACGTTCTTGCCGCTGCTGATTGGCTGGTTGAACGCATTCGAAGGGCTGGATTCCCATCGGTGACCCGCTCGGAGACCGGCGGATCGCCAGTGGTGCTGGCTCGTTATGGCGAAGACCCCCATAAACCGACCGTCCTCATTTACGGCCACTATGACGTGCAGCCTGTCGATCCGCTAGAGGCGTGGCACCACCCCCCTTTCTCGCCTACCGTCGTAAATGATTTGCTCTACGCGCGCGGCGCTAGCGACGACAAGGGCCAGCTCTTTATGCAACTTATCGCGGCGGAAGCCTGGATCCAAACAGCCGGGGAAGTTCCCGTGAATTTTCGTTTACTCTTTGAAGGCGAAGAAGAGATCGGCAGTGGGCATCTTGAACGGTTCATCAAAGAACATCAAGAAGACCTCCGGGGAGATTTTGCCGTCATATCCGACACCCCCATGTTTGACCACGAATCCCCAGCCATCTGCTATGGACTGAGGGGTCTAGCCGCCCTGCAAATCCAAGTTTCGGGGCCATTTCAAGACCTCCATTCGGGAGTTTACGGCGGCACCGTGGCCAATCCCGCCCATGTGCTTGCCCATTTGATTGACACGCTCCACGATGATACTGGGCGTGTCGCCGTCGCTCATTTTTACGATGGAGTCGACGAGCTGTCGCCAAGCGAACGCCGAACCCTTGCCGCCCTCCCCTTCGATGAAACCCAATGGTTGGCTGATCTGGGAGTGGAGCGCTTAGTCGGCGAGCAAGACTTTACGCCGTTGGAGCGGACTTGGGCTAGACCCACGCTCGAGGTCAATGGCATGTGGTCTGGGTTTATTGGCGAAGGGAGAAAGACCATTATTCCCCACCGCGCGGACGCCAAGATTACCTGTCGTTTGGTGCCTCATCAAGATCCCCACAACGTGTTGTCGGCCGTAAAGGCTCATCTCGAGGCCCACTGCCCGCCGGGAGTGCACCTTAGCGTCGATCTCGGCGAGGCCAGCCCAGCCACGCTGACCCCCCTCCAACATCCCGCCGTGCGCGCCGCCGCCCAGGCCATTAAACAGGTGTTCGGGACGGACCCCGTTTACATTCGTATGGGAGGATCGATTCCGGTGGTAGTGACCTTACAAGACGTGTTGAAAACGCCTACCATACTGCTCGGGTTTGCCCTGCCCAACGAAAACTTTCATGCGCCTAACGAACATTTTCATCTCGCCAATTTTTATCGAGGGGCGAAGACTTTGGCCGCCTTGTGGGCGGAGGTGAGCCAACATGGCTGACTGCCGCGCCGAAGAAGGGGTCGGCAACGTGGCTGAAGAGTCCAGAACACTTTCGGTCGGCGACCTAGCTAAAATTGCCCGAAAACTAGAAGCTCGGAGCGTTTTGCGGCCGGAGCCGCTGGAAAATTCATCCGTGCGGCAAGACACACGGAGCCTGCTTGGCGAGCTGGAAAGCGCTTTGTTCCCCGCTCAGCACCCCTGGCCCGGAGGCGACGCCGCCTCGGTGCCGGGACGCATCGAACTCCTAGGCATCGTCGCATGGCGCACGGCCCATTTACTCCACCGGACCAACGCGCATTCCTGCCCTTTGTTGACGTCCAAAGAGGAAAGCTGCACCGTGCTCGACGAATCCCTACAAACCGCGTCGACGCTGCTCAACGAACTTCCCGCGATCCGAAGCGTCTTGTTAGAGGATGGAGAGTCAACCTTTCAAGGAGACCCCGCCGCACAAAGCCGTGAGGAGGTAATCTTTACCTATCCGGGTTTTTACGCCACCATGATCTATCGCTTGGCCCATGTGCTCTATCGTCATGGAGCGCCGTTACTAGCTCGCGTCATGAGTGAAATCGCCCATAGGGAAACGGGAATTGACATTCATCCCGGAGCCCGCATCGGCCCTCGCTTTTTTATTGACCATGGGACGGGCGTGGTTATTGGAGAGACTGCCGTGATTGGATCCGGGGTAACCCTCTACCAAGGAGTTACCTTGGGCGCCGTGAATTTCCCCCGCGACTCCACCGGCGCCATTATCCGCGGTCAGAAGCGCCATCCCACCATCGAAGACGATGTGGTGATCTATTCCGGCGCGACGATTCTGGGCGGCAGCACGGTTATCGGGCGAGCAAGCGTCATCGGCGGAAACGTATGGTTGACCGAAAGCGTTCCCGCCGCAAGCAAAGTTACGGCAGAACCCAAGATTGAACTTCGAACCAACACCGGGCCCTTATAGGACCTAGGCACTACGCTAAAGGCTGAGGAAGGCAGTGAAACTCATGGAGTATATTCACGACAACAAACCCCCCATCTCATCGGGCACGTCGAGCCTGTTTATCGATTTGGTATTTTGGCACCCCGCCGAGAAGGATACCAAAGCCCTGCTGCTCTTTTTGGAGAACCACCATTTAGGCGAACGCTCGCAGACGGTCGAATGGCTCACCAAGTTTACCGTGCGACTTAGCATGTGGAAGGGCCGCTACTTCTATTTCTTGTCCCCTGAAGAGTGGAAAGACGCCGTCGGCGACGTGATTCACTTTGTTCAAGAGGTCAACCAAGTCTATCGCTGCAAAAAGATCGAGTGCGATACCCGCGCTTTTTCGGTGGGCTTAGCCAAAAAAGTGCGCCACGAAGTCAAACCGGTCACCGATTTGGCTCGGGTGCTACCCAGCAAGGATCCGGTCTGGTGGACGCTGAAGTTGTGAACGAATCCGATTGGCTCAGCCCCACTAGTATTCGCCGGGCTCACGATCGGATTCGGGGATATGTACGCCGAACCCCGCTTCTACGTTCGAAGGCCATCTCTGAATCCGCCCGGGCCGAGGTTCGACTCAAGGCTGAGCATCTTCAACACACGGGTTCCTTTAAGGTCCGGGGGGCTTTTAACCGCCTCTTAGCGATTGATCCAAGATCGGTTACAGAAGTGGTGACCGCCTCATCAGGCAATCATGGCCAAGCCGTGGCCTATGCGGCTCGAGCACTGGGTATTAAGCCCACGGTCGTCTTACCTGAAAATGCCGCTCCCATCAAGGTGGAGGCGGCGCGAGCGTATGGTGCCACACTGGAGTTTTCGGGCACGACCAGCGCCCAGCGCTTGGCTCGCGCTAAATCCTTAGCCCATGCACAGCGCCCTTTCATCGCACCCTACGACGATTACTTAGTGATGGCTGGTCAGGGAACCGTCGGCTTAGAAATTTTGGGGCAGTTTGCCGAAGTGGAAGTCGTGGTGGTCCCCATCGGCGGGGGCGGCCTGATTTCCGGCATCGCTGTGGCCATCAAGTGCTCCGCCCCCCATGTACGCGTCATCGGCGTAGAGCCTGAAGGCGCTGCCAAGGTTAGCGCCTCTTTGGCCCAAGGTCGCCCGATGGTCCTGACCTCTACCGCCTCCATCGCCGACGGGCTAAAAGCCCTAACTCCAGGTGAGCTTACCTGGCCCTTTATAACCCAATTCGTGGACGAAGTAGTCACGGTCAGCGACGAAGAAATTGCGGATACGGTGCGTTTTTTAGCCGAGCGAGCCAAGCAGGTGGTCGAACCTTCAGGCGCGGCCGCTCTCGCTTACGTGATCGGCCCTAAAAAACCCTGTGCCGGCAAAAAGGTCGTCGCCGTGCTCTCTGGGGGAAATATCGATTGGGCTACCCTCGCCACCCTGTGATCGGTGAATTGCGCCTTCCTTCCTTCCTTCCCACAGCTTCTTTTTTGGATGAGGTCTGAGATGAGAATGGATGATACCCCGCTTGCTCGAATAAAACCTCCCTCCTTCACCCACACTAGGGCCTACATCGGAAATTGGACACATTCTTCCTGGAAGGTGGATGGAGGGTCTTATGGAACGAGAAGTCAGTTGCCACTGTGGTGCAACCGTCAACCAATATTGCCCCGATTGTCAAGCTCCGCTGTGTGCCGACCACCGCTGCAGCGCCTGCCAGCGCTGTGCGGATCACTGCTTTTGCTCCATGCAGTGGTGGACGCCTGACCTCTTCGGCATGAGCTTGTTCTAATCGGCACGGCGACCGAAAATAGCCCGTGGATATTTTGGACTTTTAGGCTTACTGTCCAAAAGGCGCGTCGTCCCCTTTGCTCCCTCGACAAAAAACCTATCTTGCCATCCTGCCGCACTCTCTACCATGGCCCTGTCTCCTGGTCCCTGCTCAACGACTGGTTGTTTGAAATTTCCATCGACCGACGGTCAGTATCCGATAGACTATGATCGAACCGGAAAGCTTGTCGTCTCGTTCACACCGGGGCCATATAAGTCATTAATCATTTTTCCGCTCTTCCGCTGGAATGCGCTGTGAACAAAGGATCTAGGCTTCCTTGCGTGCCCGGGCAAAGAGCGTAAAAGAGGTCAAGCGAAGTGGCATAATTAGTCACAGTCCGCGGCGTCCATCTCATCGGATTTTGTCGGCGCTTGAAGAAGGATGATAAGGCGATCTAGGTCGTTGGATATGGCCAGCACGGCCGCACTGGTCAAAGGTGCCCCCTGGTGCACAAGCGCTTTCAACTGTGTTCGCTTCTCAGCCACTTGAGCCCGCAAACAGGCCCGTTGTTTTGTGTCCATGCCACTATTATGCGAAGATCCGCATCTAGTGTAAGGCTATTTGCCAGTAGAATGTGACACTATCGAACCCCGCGGAGGATCCTGGCACCCGGTGTAGAAATCCCAAACGAAGATTGCCAGCGGCCGAGCCAAGAAAAGGGCACTAACATGGAGGCATTAGAACGGACGCGACTCGCACAAGCGCTTGTCACTTGCGTTTAGGCAAGGGCTTGAGGCAAAGCGATCTGGCCATCCCCGGTCAGGTCTCGCGAAGCGCGATCAGCGCCCTGGAGCGCGCGCAAATCGAAAACCCGTCTAAGCAATTACTGACTGCCGTGGCTGGGGCGCTTGGCGTTCGCTATAGCGACCTCGTGATGTCTTCCGGCTCCGAAGCGTTGGTCATCAACCTCTTGCACGAGGCGCGCGCGCTGTGGCAGCACAATCCCAAGAAGGCATTACACAACGCCCAACGGGCACTGGTCCGATCCCGCCGCCTTCATCTCTGCGATGCAGAGCGAGAAACGACAAAGCTATTGGCCGAATGGTATGGTCTGCATCGAGATCCCTTCCGGGCGGCGGCGTACGCGGTTTGGGCTCTAGCCCGTCCGGATGACGTTGATTCCATGCAACCGGCGGCGGTGCTTGTCTTGGCCGAGCACCTGCGAAACCTCGGAGAGTGGCGTGCGGCAATTACCCTATTTCGGCAATTCTTGTTCGGAATTCACCGGCGGGATGCCATGTCTCTGGGCAAGACCGAAACGACCGGTTGGGCTTTAGTCGGCCTCTCACGAGCGCTTGGGTTTACAAATCGCCATCAAGATGCCACCAGAGCAAGCGACCAAGCCAAGAGTTTAGCCGGCACTTATCATTGGCCAGCGATAGAGTCGGCAATACTACGTACCGATGAAATCTTGGACTTGTTATTTAGTCCTTCTATGCCCTGTGCGCGACAACAGTGGCAACACACCACAAAGCTCCTGCGAAAAAATTCGGAGCCTGTCGACGACCAGGTGAATCTTTTACAGAGTTGGATTTATTATGCATCGAACCACGAAGCCTGGACGGAAGTACTTGCTGCCGCGGATTCTGGTCTGGAACTCATAAGGTCAACCACAGCCTATGTTTCCAACCGCGGAAAAAAAGGACACTTTTTATGGGCTCGGGCTCAAGCTAAGCACGCCACTGGCCAGCCCTGGCAGTACGACCACGAGTGGGCATCAGATTTGCTCCAAATCAACGATGGCTAAGCGCTCAGTTTGCGATCAATTCCGGCCCACGGGACAGCCAGAGTTTCCTGCGACCCACTTCTCAGAGATTCGCGTATACGGTCTTTGGCCGATGAGGGTGCTGGGCACCGAAAACGGACTCTCTAAAGGCCTTACCGGCATACCTAAGGGCACGGTCCACCCTGCGCCCGAAATCCGGAACTCCTGGAAAGGAAGTCGACCGGACCGTCAAACGGGTGCTTCCGATGCGCGCCAAAAAACCTTGCGCTGGCCTTACGAACTCGGCTAGCGGATTATGCGGTTGGTCGAGCCTGCGGATGAGCTGTTGCGCGAATTGAGTCTCGCTTCTTTTGGGGGACCACCGAGGACATAATTTGACGGCTCTCAGTGCCAGCAAGGCTGGGAGAGCGCCAACGGGAAGTATCCCGGGAGACCCTCGGTGGCTTACTGTAAGGCTTAGCTACCGCTCGATATCCCAGATTATCGCGATGGTCGTCTCGCCTTCATCAGGAGGTCTTTGTCCACCAGGCCATGGATGTCAAACGCCAACACCCACCAACCCATTATGCAGCAATCGTCCGAGCCGTATCCGCACCAATCGTAACAAAATTGGCGGGTGGATCAGGGCCGCCATCTAAGCAATGCGCCGCCCGCCTTCTCGGGAATTCCACCAGCTTCACCGAACACAAAAACGGCTCCCAGTCGACATACGGTTCCAGATGTTGTAGAGTTTTCTTGGAGATGCCTTCCCTTCGCCACGACACGTCAAGTCTCTTGGCACTAGCTTCGCTTCCTCACGATTACGCAGGTTCGTCACGACAAGTAGGGCTCCGCCCCTTCGCGGTGATTTTGTCATGTGGTCTCGCGGAGCTTTCCCCCAGGGTTTTTTATCCAAGCCGATGGGGAGAATGAAATCTCCTCTTGTCAGGCAAGTTCGAGGGCCTTCCTCCACGACTGGCATAGTTCCACGACGGCCAGATCCTAAGACTGGACTGCCCTATCACAGCGTCAAAATTCGAATTGCCACGATGATGGACTGCCGAAATGCCAAGTGCTGGAAACGTCGTGGCCCTTGTGCTGAACCCAATGCACCGCTTCGCCTCAATTGCCAAGAGCCGTATCGGGCCCTAGTCGGACAAGCGGGGGGTGCTACTGGCCCGGGGTCGAAGCAGTCTTACCTACTGAGCGACTCATGGCGGTCAATTCTCCCGTAAACTAGAGAATGCCTGTCGAAATATGGTAGACTTCGGATAACCTCGAAAGACTAGTTTGGTTCCTTTATCAACGGCCTTGTGGATTATTATGGCCTTGTCGCTTTCGAAAGGAGTCCATGGTGGTAGTCAATCATATCCGACGTAGCTCCCGGGTGTTGGCCGGGTTGATGGCCTTTTGTCTGTGTTTGCCCACCTTCTTTTTTGCCGTTCCCGCCCTGGCTGCCAGTCTTCCCACCGTTTTTACCGATCATTTTCAAAACGGCACGATTTCGCCCCTGACAGCATCGGGAGGAAACTGGAATGTCTCTCATGGGATCTTGAGCGCCAGCAACTACGGGATTCACACGCCGATTGATCGCCAATTCGTTTATTATCCCACCAACATGACCAACGAAGTGGTCTTGGCGGAAACCACCATCACGGCAACGCCTGCTAACGGCAACTGGCGCGTGGGAATCTTTACCCACGGCACCGGGACAAGTAACCCCCAAAAGTGGGCCCTCATCCTCCGGGGTGGCACCCTGTCGCTGCTCGATGAAAACACCAGTTGGGTGAGCAACGTGCCCTTTAGTAGCAGTCCAGGCCAAACCTACTTCATGGAACTGGCGGTAAACGGCACCACCGTCCAGGGTAGGGTGTGGCCAAGCAATCAGGCAGAACCCACCGCCTGGACTATTAGCGGCCGATTCCCCCCTAATCAAGCCCTTTCGGGCAAGGCGGCCGGGCTTTACGTGGCCAATGCCGATGCAAGCTTCTCCACCTTTCAGGTTGCGGTGGCGCCACCTTCGCTTAGCGTCACTCCTCACCAACCGGGAGCCATTTTTTTGCAAGGCAGGGGCTCCGGCTATACCGCTACCGTCAGCAATACTTCCGGACAAGCTGGACAGTACGACGTCGCTTACACCGTGGACAATGCTCAAGGCAATGCGGTAGATTCGGGAAGCGTGCCCATCTCCGTCCCCGCCGTTGGAGTCAACAGCGCCAACCTTGCCGTTCCGCTGCCTGACCTCGGCTATTACACCATCTCTTTTTCGTTGACCGCCACCGACGGTTTTCCCCTGGAAACATTAGCTCCCAGTAGTTTGGCTGATGTGCCTCTACCCGCCACCAGCCTTGGTGGCGCAACCAACCTGGTAGGTATGAACGGCAATCTCACCTACACGGCCACGTCAGGAACATCGGGCAACGTGACCCAGGCCTTTCAAGCCATTCGCAAGCAAGGTATTAACTGGTATCGGTTGAATATGAACGCTCGCACCATTTTCCCTTCGAGCCAGTCTGCCGGCAACTGGGCTAGCATGGATCGACTGGTGTCCGCTGCTCAAGGGCAGAAAATTCACCTGCTGGGCCTGCTGACGGCTTGGCCCAATGGCCTTGATCCCTTCGGGCCCCACGCCAACACCAGCTTTGACACGGCCCTTAACGCCTATGTCGACTACGTCCGCCGTGTGGTAACGCGATACGGTCCCGGCGGCACGTTTGCGGGCACGCACGGATGGTCCAAATATGGCATCTTTACCTGGGAACTTTGGAACGAGCCCGTCACCGGACGATATTGGGGAGGCACGCCAGCAGAATACGCCACCTTGGCCCAAGCTGCAGCCCAAGCCATTCGGTCAATAGAGCCAAACGCCACCATCTTGGCCTACGACGACGGGCCACAGACTCTGGCCTCCCAGGGTCCTGGCCTATACTCGGGTCTATCCTTGCACTACTATCCCGGCAATCTTCCCCCTAACAACCCGACCTTTAGTGTGTACGGCATGGTCACCCAAAATTTGGCCTACGCCCGAAACATTGGCGGAGGTCTCTGGCTGACCGAGGCAGGATGGTCGACAAAATTTGTCAGTCCCGAGGTGCAGGCCCAGAACTGGGTGGAGACCGTCCTCGACGGTCTCACCGCCGGGGCCTCCCACGTCATGTTGTTCACGCAGATCTACCCAGGCTCAGGCTTTAGTGAAGAAGAACCGAACCTCACTCCGAAGATCAGCTATCCTGCCCTGGCCGCCCTCAATCGGCGCTTGGCAGGCTTTAGCCCGGCCGGCCGACTCAATTTAGGTGCATCCGTCATCGCAGATGCGTTCACTAATCACCACGAAACCATGGTGGCCATTTGGAGCCCTCAGGGCAATGGCCAGATGACTTTGCCTAAACCCAATCTTAGTGTCGGCCCGGTCGTGGCCTACGACTGGATGGACAATCCCATCAACCCCGATGGCCCCTCTCGCGTGATTGTTCCTTTGAGCCCAAGTCCCGTCTATCTAGTCTTCCCTGATGCGACCGTGTCAGACGCCCAGGCGTACCTGAACGCCGCCCAGGAAGCAAATATCGTTCCCTTCAGTTTGAGCGTGTCTAGCCTACCGTCCACCAATCCGCTCACCCCCAGTGTAAGCGTCAGCATAGCCAACGACACCAATCAGGCGCTCGGGGGAACCTTAAGCTTGACTTTGCCTTTGGGCTGGACGGGTCGCGCCCTCGCGTCGAGCACGAGTCAAGCCGTATATAACCCAAGTCTGACCGTTGGTCCCATTCCCGTAGGCGGTAAATTTAATGCCGTGTTTAGCCTAAGCTCGCCGACGCCTACGGCACGCTTTCGCATTGATGCCACCATGACCAGTACGAACGGAGGTCCCCCGGCCACTACGTCGGCCACCTTAAGTAATCCGGCTCTTTTAAGCTCACGGCCGGCCGCTCGAAAGTCCGCTAAGAAAAGTTTGCCGTAAGCATGACCTTCATCTTAGTGTGGGCACCAACACGCCGGGTGTTTAGACCACCATTTTCCTGAGTGAATGGGGAAGTCTGGGGCACATTGAAAGTGCATCGCCAACCCGATCTGAGGAGGAACCTTCCGTGGCCCCATCCACTGAGACTTTGCCAAGGCAACACCAACAGAGGCAGCCAGGGCTTGAAGCCCAAATGACGCCTAGGCCCCAAAGCCAGGACATCTACCATCCAGGATCCGGAAAATTAGCCGGAAAAACGGCCATCATCACAGGCGGGGATTCTGGCATCGGCCGCGCCGTGGCTCTCGCCTTCGCCCAAGAGGGCGCCGACCTTGCCATCTTGTACCTCAATGAACGGCAAGACGCTGAAGAGACTCAACAGCAAGTCGAGCAACTGCAACGAAAGTGCCACGTTATGGCAGGTGACATCGCCGACGAAGCCGTGGTGCAACGCCTTATCAGCACCACTATGAAGGAGTACGGCAAGATTGACGTCTTGGTCAACAACGCGGGCGAACAGCACGTGCAGGCAGATATTCAGCAGATTACCCGACAACAGCTCGTGCGCACCTTCGAGACCAACTTCTTTGGTCTCTTCCTCCTAACCAAAGCCTCGCTTGTGCATATGCGCTCGGGATCTGCCATCATCAACACGGCCTCGGTGACCGCCTATCGTGGGAACAAAGAACTCTTAGACTACAGCGCCAGTAAGGGCGCCATCGTCGCATTCACCCGCAGCTTGGCCTTACAGGTGGCTGCTCGCGGCATCCGGGTCAACGCCGTGGCGCCGGGACCGGTATGGACTCCTCTCATTCCGTCCACTTTTGACGATCAAACGGTATCCACCTTTGGCAGCAACACGCCCATGGGCCGCCCTGGACAGCCGGAAGAAATTGCGCCTAGCTATGTCTTTTTGGCTTCGGATGATGCCTCATACATGACAGGTCAGGTGCTTCATCCCGGCGGAGGAGAAATCGTAAACGGCTAGTGCTTTTCGAAGGGAGGGAGAGCTTCTCCGGTGAGAGTTCTCCCTCCCTGGAGCGTCATGAGCTCTGTTATACTGAGGGAAAACCTCGGTTCATGAAACGGAGATCATCCCTGTCATGCCTCTGAATCATCGTGTTCGCATTTTGATTGCCTGCCCCGATCGTCCAGGCATCATCGCCGCCGTTTCGCAAACCCTCCTCGCCTTAGGCGGGAACATCGTCACTGCCGACCAGCACTCGGAAGATCCCGACCAGGGGATGTTTTTTATGCGTGTTGAGGTCGATTTTCCCGAGGGAACGGAAGAGGAGCACACGGCTTTGCCCTTTCAGGCTTTAGCTTCGCGTTTTGGCATGTATCTGCGCGTAAGCCGCAGCGACACCCGAAAGAGGATTGCCGTCTTTGTTTCCCGGGAGGACCACTGCCTGAAAGAGTTGGCCTGGCAATGCGAAACCGGGGAAATTGGCGCTTCGATAGCCTTGGTGGTCAGCAATCATCCTCATGCCGCAAACTGGGCCAAGACCTCCGGGATTCCCTTTTATCACATTCCCGTAATCCCTTCGCACAAGACCGATGCGGAAGCCGAAGCCAAAGCTCTGCTTCACGACATCGATCTCGTCGTCTTGGCTCGCTACATGCAAATCCTCTCGCCCGGATTCGTGGCGGATTGGGCTGGCCGCATGATTAATATCCATCACTCTTTTCTGCCAGCCTTCATCGGACCCAACCCGTATCGTCAAGCCTTTGACCGGGGCGTCAAGTTGATTGGCGCCACGGCCCACTATGTCACCGCTGATCTCGACCAAGGGCCGATCATTGAGCAAGACGTGCAACGCGTCGACCACCGCCACCGCGTTCACGACCTCAGGCGCCTGGGTCGCCATGTGGAGCGCATGGTGCTAGCCCGTGCAGTCCGGTGGCATGTGGAAGATCGCGTCCTCATCCACCAAAACCGCACGGTCGTCTTCCCTTAACTCCAGACCCTAGGGCCCTTAAATACGAATGGAGACGTATTTGACCTCCAAGAAGGGATCGAGTCCCCAGTGTCCACCTTCTCGCCCAAATCCGCTTTGTTTGACACCGCCGAAGGGAGCCTCCACCACCGTCGGTACCGGATCGTTGACCCCGACAATACCATACTCCAGTTGTTCGCTGACACGAAGTACGCGGCTAATATCGCGGGTAAACACATACGAGGCCAGCCCGTAGACGGTGTCATTCGCGATGGCGATGGCGTCTCGTTCATCTTTGAAGGACACCACTGGCGCCACGGGACCGAAGGTTTCTTCTTGCATAATCTTCATGCCGGGACGAACATCAAGGAGTACGGTCGGGGCGTAGAAATTTCCGTGCTGGTCGCCCACCCGCATCCCCCCACAGGCCACCCGAGCGCCCATCGCCACCGCATTGGAGACCTGGGCTTCCACCTTGTCCAACCCCTCGGCGTTAATCAAGGGGCCGACATCAATGCCAGGCTGGCTACCGTCGCCCACCGTCAAGCGGGACACCGCCTTAGCTAACTTTTCACCAAACTCCTGAGCAATGGATGCTTCCACTAGCACACGGTTTAGACAAATGCAGGTCTGGCCCGCATTGCGAAACTTCGAGGCAATCACGCCCGCCACCGCCTGGTCCATGTCCGCGTCGGCAAATACCAAGGTTGGGGCATGCCCGCCTAGTTCCATCGAAATCTTTTTGACCTGGCTTGCCGACTCGCGGATAAAATATTTTCCAACCTCAGTCGATCCGGTAAAACTGAGCTTACGCACGCGATCATCGTCTAGCAGCACTCGCCCGATATCTACGGGATTTTCCGAGGTAATCACATTGAATACCCCTTTAGGCATACCCGCACGATCCGCTAAAGCGGCAAGAGCCAAGGCCGAAAGCGGGGTTTGCTCGGCCGGCTTAAGCACCACGGTGCAACCGGCAGCTAGCGCCGGGGCCATCTTTCGGGTAATCATCGAAACGGGAAAGTTCCACGGGGTAATCGCCCCCACCACCCCGACCGGCTGACGCAGGATGAGAATCCGCTGATTGACGCTGGCCCCTGGCACCGTTTCTCCATAAATGCGACGAGCTTCCTCAGCGTACCAGGCCACATACTCGGCCCCAATGGCGGCTTCGCCTCGGGCTTCGCCTAAGGGCTTGCCTTCTTCCGCCGTAATCAGTTGGGCCAAAGCCTCTTGATGGGCAAGAATCTCGTCGTAAAACTTCCGTAAAATTCGCGATCGCTCCAACGCGGTAAGGGCCGCCCAGGGTTTAAACGCCCGGGAGGCAGCCTCCACAGCCAGAGCTGCATCCTCCGCGCTCGCATTCGGAGCGCTACCCACTTCCTGGCCATTGGCTGGATTGGTCACCTGATATCGCTTTTCGGTTAAAGACGGCCGAAACGTTCCATCGATGTAAATTTGAGCGTGAAGCCAAGCCTCGGGTATGTTCATGACATCTCCGCCTCCCTCAATCTGGTCTGCGCGTGGTTCCAACGGCGGGTTACAACTCAAGCCGCTATCCCCTTGGATCAATCAAAGCGACGGCAGCCAATCTCTCTATTTGCGCAAAGAGACCTACACGTCATTATAATCCAACCCATGAAGAGCCGCCGAGCATCTGCCCGTGGATTGCTTGCGGACATGGGCAAGGGGTGTGCCCTCGCGGGCAGCACGCTTGGCGCTTTACAGCCGTTACCGGATTACATTTAGCCTTTTCTCCGTGCAAACCCTTCTTAGTGACTTGGTCAGGCATGGCTTGTCACCGCCGACTTAGTCCCTCAGCGATTCGACGAAGACAGGCAACACCCCGATATGCTGGCAAGAAACCGCTCCCTTCGACAGCATCCCCGAAGATCCGTCTTTGACTCCGTGATGTGGTATTCTTTAGTCTTGGATAGCATTCCCCCGCGAGGGGAGAGTACCGTACAGACCAACGGTTGTTCAAGAGGCTCGATCAGGCCCAATGGAAGTCTAGTGGGTCCGTCACCAGACTCACGAGGCCTTGCGGCTCGGCGTAGCGATCAAAGAATCCGGAACATTCGACGAGGGTTGACCGGGCGACTTGCCCACGCGAACCCATCGAGCTGGGGCGGCAAGAGCGTTTATGATGAGTCGAATCGCCGTACACTACGGTCGATCTTAGGACTTTAAGGAGGCACTATGGGCCAAAAAAGCCCTCCGCGCCGTCGGCAACGTCGAAAAATGCGGTGGAAGCGTCTTTTCGTACCCCTACTTGTGGTATTTGTTATCGTGCCCGTGGCAGGCTTGGGTTGGGGCGCCTTTAGACTGAGCACGGAAGTCCACGCGGCTAAAGATAGTTATCACGCGCGTAATTACTCGGGACTGGGTGCCTCTCTTAAGGGAATTAGCACCACGTTGGGGGTTATGGGCGATGAGGCCCACCTCTTGGGTTGGATGGACCTGCTTCCTCTGGTGCGCGGCTACTACTTAAATGGCATGGACCTCCTTACTGCTGGCCAAAAAGATGTGGCTGTGGTCGCCCAGGTCGTTCCGCCCGTACTCAGCGCCCGCGCTACCCAAGGCACATCGGCCAAATCGGCAGCCGTGAAAGCCGCCATATCCCAGGCAGGTCTAATGATGAGCCGCCTGGCTCCCAACGTCCTCGCGGCCAATCGCAGCATCCAGAACATGAACGACGAGCGCATGCCGGGCTTTTTGGAAAAAAAGGGACTGCAAGTCCATGGATTACAGTCGTTGAGCAGCACCTTGGTCAAGCTGCTTCCCGCAATGACGGGACCTCGTCCCATTTTAGCGAGTCTTCTGGGTATGCCCAGTCCCGTCCGGTATATGTTAATCTTCCAGAACAGCGGGGAACTTCGCGCTACCGGGGGATTCATGACCGCTTACGCCGATGTGCCCTTTAAAAATGGCAAACTCGGCAAGATAAAATCGCAAAACCTCCAAATGCTCGATCAACAGGTTACTTATCGGCCCTCGCCACCCTTGATCATCTCCTATCTACCGGTCAGCTATTGGCATCTTCGCGATGCCAATACGGCAATTGCCAATCTTGGCGCCGCCGTCCCGGATGTTCCAGAAGCAGCCTCGAACATCTACCAGTTCTATGATTCCATCCCAGGGGCGGTGCCGGTCAACGGTCTAGTGTTTATGGATACTTGGCTGGTAGACGACCTCATCGGGGATGTCGGCGGCCTCAACGTCCCCACCCTGCGTGGCAAAACCGTCCACCTCACCGCCCAAAATGCCAACAAGGAGATGGAAATGATGGCGGAAGGTCAAGCCCTGCCGGCCAATCTTCGCAAACTCTTCATTGGCACGATGATGCGTCAATTGATGCACGATGTGTTTCATTCCCACCTGTCTGAATTGCTCAAGGTGGCTGCCACCTTCAGTGAGGCGCTAAGCCATGAGCATATCATGCTCTATCTTAACCAGCCCAAGGCAGAGCACTTCGTTACTACGGCTGGTTGGGCTGGCGCCATTCCCAAGACCGTACCCGGGGATTTCACTGAAGTCATTGACGAAAACCTCTTGGGCCACAAAGACAACTATTGGATGCACGAGTCTTACCAGGTGAACATCAGCACCAACCCATCGGGAGCCCACCTGGAAACGGTGACCATCCATTGGAAGCTTCCAGCCCTCTCCGTACCCAAGCCCCCGTACTTGGTCGTGCCCTATCATTCATGGGTCACCGTGGTAGCACCCGTCGGCTCTAGCTTGGTCTCCATGACGGCCACAACCTCGGGCGGCAACGGCGCCCCCGGTGGCATCGACAGCTACATCCAGGCGACGACCGATCCCACCATAAACAAGGAGGAGTTTGGCGCCCACCTGAATCTTCCCGTGCGCACAGCGGCCTCGCAACCCCCGGCGGTGGGCACGGTGATAACCAAGTTTTGGCTGCCTAAAGGGGTTCCCATTCACCGTATCTTGCTGCAAAAGCAGCCAGGGCTCAGAGCCGAGCCAGTCAGCGTGACGGTGAACGGCCAAACCCAGCACATCACCTTAAACCGTGATTCCTGGGTCAAGTTCCCGGGATGAGCGTCCGGTCCATTCGGGCGCCCTTCTCTTTGGGTCCCATCACGAAAACGCCTGCACATAGGGCTTAGGGATCTCCAAAAAGTGAAGCGGGTCGGTTCGCCTGGCCTGAGAACGGAGGGAAACGCACATATCGTGCTTAGCCCCAGGGCTAAGCACGATATCTTTCGTCGTCTTCTGAATCTATTATACCAGATCTGCCCGAGCCCTTTAAGACTGGTAAATGGCTGGCCATGCGATATCCTAAAGGAGCACCCCTAAAGGAGAATGGCTATGGCTGGTATCGAACACATGCAATTTCTTGATGAACGTCGCCTGTTGCTGCAAGACCAGGCGGCGTGGAAGATTGTCACCTGGCCCGGATCCGTTCCCATCGAAGAAGGACAGGGGAGAGCCATCGTCGCCGCCGGAAAGATCATTACCAGCGTTGATAGGAAAGACTTCAAGCTCGATGGGCTACCGTTGCCGATGGAACTGCCCATCCGCAGCTATCATTACGTCCCAGGGCACGATATCCTCGTTGTCACTGGCAAGTCGGCGCTTAATCCAGGCTATACGCCCGGCCCGAGTCTCCTGCCCTTGCCCCCCAAGGGGCCGACCGCTCAAGTTTTTCAAAGCTACCCAGAGGAGGGCCCATCGCTCTGGAGTATCTCTAGTGAGGAAGAGTCTCCCCACTGTCTTTTTCGTGCCAATGGGATCGAGGAGATTCGCCGACCACAGTACTTGGGCCCCAACGCCATTGTCTTCGAGCACTTCCACTTTCCCGTTTACGGCCAAGCTTCCTGGTTACGTCTGAGAACCATCGATCGTGCCACGCTTCAGAGCGAAGATCTGCTTCCCCATCTTGCCGGAATCACGACCCATTTAGTGCTGTCTCCCGACCCTCGTAGACCGTACGCTGCCTTTTTGCATAGTGCCCTTGAACCAGGCACGTATCCCTATTGGTATCGATTGGCCGTCCGACTTGGCGACGGCGCGGTTGTCCACCCTTTACCGCCCTCTGTCCGTCTGACCGGAGACGCCCCGGCCTGGTCTCTCGACGGCCGCTGGCTAGCGATGACCGCGTTTAGCGGAATTCATGTGGGTGTCATTCGACTCGCGGTGCCCGAGAACCCCACCTTGCCCTGGGATTGGGACTTTTTGAGCCAGATCCCGGGAACTTGCCGACTTCCCAGCGTGCATCCCGACGGCACGGTGGTCACGCTTTGGCAAACACCCGACCGTCCTCCGACTTTGTTACCGTTGTCCCTGCCGGTCCCGTCCACCGTGCCCCTATCCATTCCTAAATCGCAAGGATCCCTCGCCTATAGGCCTATCAAATGGACCCACGGAGGCCACACGCTGGAAGGTATCTATGTGCGTCCGGCGGGCGTGAAGACCTTGCCCCTCATCGTCGATGTGCATGGAGGGCCGATCAACTCTCTGCGCTATGAACGTCAACCCCGATTGGAACAATGGTGCAGGCGAGGATTCGCCGCCTTCGCTCCCGATTACCGCGGTAGTGGCATCTTAGGGCAACAAGAGATGTTAAGGACGTTTATGGGCGACCCAGAGGCTACCAGAGACGAATGTGAAGATATTCTAAGCGGAGTCGATTGGCTCGTGGCTAATGGGCTGGCTCAAGAAGACCAACTGCTGCTGTTTGGCCATAGTGCTGGCGCGACCCTCATCAACCAACTGATTACCCACACCACCCGATTTAACGCCGGGGCCTCCTGGGAAGGGCACTATGACGCCAGCTTAGGCTATTATCTAGCGTGGGGAGGGGGAGGTCTGGCCTTTGTTCGCCCCCACTATGGTGCAACTCCCACGGAAAATCCTGACCTCTATCGACGCCAATCACCCTTAGCCCGGATCGATCAGATCGCCACGCCGATGTTGCTGCTCCATGGTGACCATCAAACCGCTGACCCTATCCAATGGCATACCCTGCTGCGTGAAGCCGGCGTCGCCACCGAACTCGTCTTTTATCGTAATGAGGGCCACACGATGAAACAACCGGAAAATTACCAGGACATCCTCGATCGAACCGTGCAATGGTTTTCACGATGGCTGTCCTACCATCCCACGAATGACAACGAGCCAAACTAGGGACCAAACTCAGTCAGCCGATGGGATGGATCAAACGCTTCCCACCGGCCGTTGCGGATCCGCAGGAAAAGAAGGGCGCGTTGTCTCGCCGTACGCTTAGCTCTTGGTTCCACCCTAAAGACTTGGCTCCGCAACCCCTGCTGACGAGCGAGCCATCCGGTAGTACACCAGGACTCCATCTCGCCCAAAGAGAGGGCATTGCACGTCTTCGCCGGCATGGATGCCAGCAGCGGCCGAACTGAAGCGCTTAAGACCCGTTTCGGGGAGGGCGGGGATTCATCATCCCACTAGACAAATATATTTCCTATAGCCTATATACAACCTAATGATTTTATGGTTTAATTTTACTTACCAAAACGTTACTCGAAAGGTGGAGTTCTTGCGATGGGGGCTACCCGTGAATTAATTCTTGTATTGCTTGCAATTTACACCGCAGCACTCATGTTTCTATCCTATCGCACTCGACAAAAGCATGGCACCGGTGGATTCTTCGACGGACAGCGGTCCTTTTCAGCGCCTACCATCTTCATTTTAGTCACCGCGCTTTGGACCTCCTCTTCGATTGCCGTCGAGCTCGACACGGGGTTTGCTAGCGGGTGGGCGGCGATATGGCTTGGCGTAGCTACCGCCCTATTGTCGGTATTGGTGGCCTTTTTGGCTCCACTTTTCCAGCGCCTCGGATATACGTCTAATAGCGCCCTGCTGGGAGACGTGTTTGGAAGGGGGGTTCGACGCTTTTCCGGGCTGGTGATCGGCATTACGTTTCCCATTTTCGCCATGTCCAACGTGCTCTTTGCAGGATATTTTTTACATGCGCTGCTGGGTTGGCCCTTATGGGGTACCTTAGCCGTGACCACGGCAGTCCTCATCCTGGTGGTGCAATTCGCCGGTTTGAGATCGCTCGCTGCCGTTCAAGGATTGAACTTGGCGATGATGCTGGCTGGCCTTTTGGTCTTGGCGAGCGTCATGCACCACGTCGCGCTGCCATCCGCATCCACCCCCCCGCCTATCCCCGTCCCCCCCGCCCTGGTCCTAGTCTGGCTTAGCATGAATCTTCTAAACGTGCTGTCCGCCCAGGTAGAGTTCCAGGCCGTCGTAGCTGCACGGAACATCAAGGCGGCCCGGACCGCAGTCTGGCTTTCGGCGGGCGTCTTGGGAGCCGTGGCCATTCTGGCCACCTGGATCGGGGATACGGCGCGGTCCGCTTTAGGGGTGACCGGCGGCGACGGCCTGGCTGCCGTATCCCAACTGGTCGTTCATCACGGTAGCCCCATAGCTGTGGTCGTGATCGCGCTCGGGGTGTGGGCACTGGCCTTGACCTGGTCCACCCCGCTATTGTTTTCCGGGGCAGTCAGCCTCGGCCGCGACGTGATCGGTCAGCATTTACGATGGACCAAGTTCGCCCTGGCCATCGAAGGCGCATTGATGGTGGGATTTGCCTTATGGCGTCCGGGCGAGCTAGCCTGGTGGAGCGTGTTTGGGCTAACCCTTCGAAATGCCGGCGTAGTCGGGCCGACCATCGCAGCGTTAATTTGGCGCAACCGCATTTCACCCAAATGGGTCTTGGCGGCCATGGCTGGAGGCATTTTTAGCGGTCTCGGACTCAATGCCATCACAGGATTCTCCGCCGTACACTTCGTATGGAACATCAATCCCATGTGGATCAGTCAGACCGTGGCGCTTTGGATTCTTGCTGCTGGGCGATGGCATGCCATGCAAGAAAGAACTCATGCCGTGCTCTGGGCGGTGGCTTCGGGGGCGAGCCTGGCCTTCATCGCCACGGGACCTTGGATTCCCGATGCCGTCCGAGGGGTGGCTCTTCTGATTGTAGCCTCGGCTTGGTTGGCCTTCACCGCGGCCATTGATCGGCGTCGAGCGCACCAGCCCTATTCCACCCAGGACCGGAGGGCGACCGCCGTCTAACCGGCCCGCCCCTGGGTTCTTGGAGGGATCCGCCTTCTCTTCTAAACCGACGCGGATCACCAATTAGTACGACTTTCGCATAATTACCAGGCCACCGAGGACAACTTCCTTCCCGCATTCCCTGCAAACTTCCAGCAAGCGCGATCCACGAAATACGATTTGGAACCACGCGTTTCGTTAAGAATTTCCATTGGCACTGCGATCAACATCGATTACAGCCCCCTCCCCCCTCCCACGGTCGCGACGACCTGGGAGGTTATCGTGGTAAGTCGCTTGGCCCCGAGCCCTAGGGGGCTCGGGGAACGGTTCTTGGGACGATGTGCCATCACTGGTGACGAGTCATCCAATCAAGTGCAGAGGTGATCGAATGGCTAAACACGCCATTACGATGCGATTGGAAGAGATCGTGCTGAACAACCTCAATTACTTCAATTATTAGATGCAGGCGAAGTCTACAGCTCAGAATTGTTGCGCCACGGAGGCACCGTCTTCAGCCGCGACGAGCAAGTGGCGTGGTCTTGGGTCTTGGGCGCATCGCCGCCCGCAAACAAGGCCTTGTCTTTACCTTGTTTATAATTGAAATTAACTATTGCCCGTCGCCAGTGGGCCTGAGCCATCGGGTCCACCCATAAAATATCTACGAATAGCAGGGGTAAGCGGACTGGCGCAGAGGGTGTCTGCGCTAGTGGCCATCATTTTCGCCAGGCTGGAAGGGTAAAGAAAACCCCGCATCCCTTACAGGATGCGGGGTGTAAATGGTGGGCACGGGTAGGATCGAACTACCGACCTCTTGAATGTGAGTCAAGCGCTCTACCACTGAGCTACGCGCCCATATCGTTATCAATGCTTTATCCTCTGAACCCATGGTGGGCCCAGAAGGATTCGAACCTCCGACCAACCGGTTATGAGCCGGCAGCTCTACCGCTGAGCTATGGGCCCAACTAAAATGGCTCCTCGAGCAGGACTCGAACCTGCAACCACCCGGTTAACAGCCGGGTGCTCTACCAATTGAGCTATCGAGGAGTGCCGACGCGCTTAATCATATCAAAGCCAATCACCATGGTCAAGGCCTTGCGCGAAAATAAAGCAGGCCACGGTGATAGGGAAGTGGTCCGTCATTGTCGTATGTTGTAGTAGGCGGAGGAATGGAGGACTGGCGATGGCGGGTAAGATAAAGGTAATCGCAGGAGAAATGTTCTCGGGGAAATCACGGGAATTGGCGCGATTAGTCGAGCGTGCGCTTATCGCGGATCTCGCGGTAGCTGTAGTTTATCCTGCTTTTGCCGCAAGAAAGTCTGAGCGCGACATCGTTCAGCGCATGATGGAGCTTTCGGGCCGGTGGACGCTCACGCCCATCGCCGATGGACAAGCGTCTCTCATAGACAGCCAACTAAACGATGAGGTTGATGTCATTGCCGTGGATGAGGTTCAGTTCTTTAGCCAGGACTTGCCAGAGTTCGTCAAACGCTGGCGTCACCAGGGCAAAACCGTGATCTTGGCGGGGCTAGATTTAGACTATGAGGAACGCCCTTTCGGATGCATGGGCCCATTGCTGTGCCTAGCGGATGAAGTCATGAAGGTTCATGCGGTGTGCACGGCCTGCAAACGCCAAGACGCTTTTATCTCTCACCGTCTTAGCGCGGAGACGGACCAGGTCGTGGTCGGCGAAGGCAATTACACGGCGCTTTGCGTTGACTGCTATGATAGACTACAAAGCACCAGACTTGAGCCGTCTCCCTCGCCAAAACTCTTGAGAACCAAGCTGACGAGATGAGAGGGCTAAGATACGGAAGGAGTACGCCTCTCGATGGCGATTTACGAAGTATACACCGATGGCGCGTGCCGCAACAATCAGGCTCCCGGCGGCCAACTAGGCGGATGGGCTTGCGTCTTCGTGGACGGTCCCTCCTACTCGGGCGGGCACCCGTCAACAACCAACAACCGGATGGAAATGACCGCGGCCATTGAGGCGCTCAAACATACGCCAGAGGGTGCTGACGTAAAAATTTACAGCGACTCCGCCTATGTGATCAACGCTTTCGTGCAAAACTGGTTTAGTGGCTGGGAGCGGCGAGGATGGAAAAACTCCAAGGGCCAACCCGTGGAGAACCAAGACCTTTGGCGCGAGCTACGCAGTCTGGCCCAAGCCCGGCGAGTGCAATGGGTCAAGGTCAAAGGCCATGCCGGCAACGCCTTAAACGAACGCGCCGATCAGTTGGCTGTGGCAGCTATGAGCCACGTCCCCTCGACCTGACAGCCGCACCATGAGTTGACATTGCTTGTTCCGCGCAAAGCGGTCATAATAAGACTCTCGGGTGCG
>JAJZZI010000133.1 GCA_021797635.1 Bacillota bacterium
TCAGGACGCGTAAGTCCGCCACCCGATAGCGACGATGATTCGTCAACGTGCGTACGGGAATCAACCGTCCCTCGCGTTCCCATTTCCGGAGCCCTTCGATACTCATCCCGAGCATCTTCGCGGCTTTCCCAATACTGACAAACTGTTCGTCCATGGTTCCGTCACCTAAAAGAATTATACCATATTCTGTAACATCATTGTAGATTTATCACAAGCAGTTACAACCTCCTTCCTGACCTGTTATTCGGGTAGTCGAGGAAGTATTGGGGCGCTCGCCGACATGACCAGGCGCATCGGGCTGTGCACCCACCTGAATGGAGGTTGTCTCACACGGATCGCCTCTGTCCATCATTCAGCCATCCATTGAACAATCAGACCCCCGAGCGTCCTTGGCGCAGTCGGTCGATGGCTATCTTCAGGCGTAACCAAGCGCCGTGCGCAGGGCATGATCAGCGATCCCAAGGCTCACCTGCTGAGACAAATTTAGCACCGAACTTAGGTAAAACCCAGTGGCCATGAGTACCACTGCGCCTACAATGACCCACACAAGCGTCCGTCGTTCCATATCAATTGAATCCCCCGATTAGGTTTATGTCAGTATTAGTCTACCACGCCAACGGTCTTGCTGCCCATTCCAAACGGCCGTAGCTCGCGCCCGGCCGTATTCCCTTTCACAAAGAGCCGGCAAGGTCCCGTTATCCGCCCTGGCCGCCACCGGAGCCGGAGGTGGTCAGCATTAACACTCCATTATGCAAATCGTGAACGTCAGCGTTGGTAATCCGAGAAATCCACATCGCGATGCGATCCCGTTCCTTATCATCCTCGGCATAAAAGATTGGCGCCATGCCGTCGGAAACCGCCTCCTTCTTCGAGGTGACAATCGCAAACATGACTGGTGAGGAAGTATCGGCCATGAGACCATCCCCTTTCTGGCTCTAGGATTCCCCCGCGTGCACGACTTTACACCACGGCCCATGGCACATTATTTCCAGCCAGGTTGGCCATGCTATCCGCATCACACTAGGCCACGGAGGAAGACACGTATGTCGACAGTTGGAGAAAGTGTAAGGCGCAAAGAGGCGCCTAATAAGGTCACTGGTCGCGCTAAATATAACATGGACATGCAGTCTCCAGGCACCCTGTTTGCCGAACTCGTCACCAGTCCTCATGCCCATGCCCGCATTCGCAAAATAGACACCCAAAATGCCAGCAAGATGGGCGGGGTCAAAGCCATCCTAACCGGAGATGATGTCGCATTCTTGTGCGGTGAAGTCCTAGAAGACCGTCCCCCCCTGGCAAAAGGCAAAGTGCGTTATTTTGGCGAACCGGTCGCGATGGTGGTCGCCACTAGCGAAGCAGATGCCATATTGGCGTCGCTAGCGATTGAAGTGGACTACGAGATGCTTGGCGTGGTCAACAGCCCACTCGGTGGTCTGGAGAAAAACGCCCCCTTAGTCCATGAGCGCGCCGGAGACTATGTGAAAGCTAAGCCGCCGGTGAGTCCAGAGTCAGGAACCAACATCGCGGATCTGGCTAAGATCCGAAAGGGCGATATGGCTCAAGGCTGGAAGTCGGCTTCGGTCACCGTTGAAGCCCGATTCTCGCTCCCGCCCATCGACCATGCCGCCATGGAAACCCGTTCGGCCAAAGTCGAAATCTTACACGATGGCCGCGTTCTGGTGCAGTCGACAACACAGGCCCCCTTTGAGGTTCAAAAATTGCTGAGCAAATACTTTGGCATTAAACAGGGCAAGGTGGTGGTGGAAACCCCACTGGTAGGCGGAGCCTTTGGAGGCAAGGCGACCGTACAACTAGAAGTTCTCGCCTACTTGGCCTCGAAGGCGGTAGACGGACGCCTAGTGCAATTGGTCAACAGCCGAGAACAAGATCTGGCCACTTCTCCCGTAGGCACCGGCCTTCAAGCTCTGATCAAGCTTGGAGCAGACGAAAAGGGACGCCTTTCAGCAGCCGAGCTAACCTTTTGGATGGATGCGGGCGCCTACACCGATTCGTCTCCGCGCATGGCTCGCGCCATCGCGGCCGAATGCACAGGTCCCTACCGCGTCGACAACGTCTCCTGTGATACCTACTGCGTGTACACCAATCATACCTATGCGACGGCCTATCGCGGATTTGCTCACATGCCCATGACGTTTTGCATCGAACGCGCTATGGACAAACTAGCTAAGCAATTACACATGGACCCGCTGCAAATCCGTCAGCTCAACGCCATCCAGCCAGGCGACACGACACCCACCCAAGTCACCTTAAATCTTAGCCGTCTAGGTGACCTGCGGGCTTGCATCGAGCGCATGGAAACCCTGCTTGGCTGGGAACCGGGCAAAGCTCCTACCCATATTTCCGGCGACCTGGTTCGCGCCATTGGGGTCAGCTGTTTTTGGAAGACGTCCAGCAGCCCGCAGAACGCTATTTCGGGGGCTATCATCACCTTTAATCAAGAGGGTTCCATGAACCTAGCCACGGGAGCGGTCGAGTTCGGCGCCGGAACCAAGACCACTTCCGCGCAAATCTTGGCTGAGCGCATGGATATGAGTATTGACGACGTCTACATCCATAGCCACGTTAGCACCAAGGTTGACCCGGAACACTGGAAAACGGTGGCTAGCCTCTCGACTTTTATGGTGGGACGAGCGGTCCTCGACGCTGCGGACGATGCCATCCGACAACTCAAGACGCTCGCTGCTGTGATTCTTCGCTGCTCACCGAAAGATTTAGCCGTCAGCCAAGGTAGAGTCTACATCAAGGATGATCCCACCATGAACGTGGCCTTTAAGGACATTGTGCATGGCTATCAATATCCCGAAGGCAACTCCATCGGCGGGCAAATCATGGGCCGCGGCACCTACATTGTGCGCCACCTCTCCCCCCTGAACCCCGAAGACGGTGAAGGTCGGCCCGGTCCATCGTGGACGGTGGGATGCCAGGCCGTGGAAGTCGAACTGAATCAACGCGACTGGACCTATCGAATCCTTCGCGCTGCCACCGTCATCGACGCCGGTCGGGTGATCAACCCTAAGGGGGCAAGGGGCATGGTGATGGGCGGCATGTGTCAGGGTCTGGGCTACGCGAGCCGCGAAGCGGTGCGCCACGATGCCGAGGGACATCTGCTTACCAACCAGCTTCGAACCTACAAATTAATGCGCGTGGGCGAGCAACCTAAATACCTGGTTGATTTCGTCGAGACGGCACAGATCGACGCGCCCTATGGTGCGCGAGCGGTTGGTGAACACGGGGTGCTAGGCATTCCTTCGGCTCTGGCCAACGCTCTGTCCGCGGCCGCGGGTATCGAAATTGACCAGTTGCCTGCCACCCCCGAAATGCTTTGGACACTTAAGACGGGAGGCATCCTGTGATTGCCTCCCGCTTTCAGTACTATCGTCCCGAAACCTTGGATGAGGCGTGCCAACTCTATATGCGTCTTCAAGAAGCTAAGAAGATGCCGCTCTATTACGGCGGGGGCACGGAGATCCTCACCCGAGCCCGGGAATCTGCCATTCGGCCCGATGCCGTCTTGGACATCAAACACATACCGGAGTGCCGTCGTCTGGAAATGGCCGAAGACACCATCGTGTTTGGTGCCGCCGTGACGTTAGATGAGATTTGCCGGACGAATTATTGGCCACTTTTAAGCGATGCAGCCGGTCGGGTGGCCGATCATACCACGCGCTGCAAGATCACCTTGGGTGGACATCTTGCGGGCACCATCCCGTACCGCGAAGCGTCCCTCCCGTTTATGATTTTTGCTCGCGACGCCAAGATCACCGTCCAGGGACCCGCCGGTCCGCGTCGCATCCCCCTTGTGCAGGTGTACGACGGGCAGTTGCACCTTGGTTCAGCAGAATTCGTGGTGGACCTTAGTGTACCGCGCTCAGTGAGAGACTACCGCGGGGCAAGCGTCAAGACGACTCGGATCGACTGGGTCGATTACCCCCTATTCACGGTCACCATGGTTCGGGATTCAAGCGGCGTGCGGGCAGCCTTCAGCGGCGTCTTGGCCGACCCCTTCACATCCGCGTCCATCGATAAAATTTTGAGCGGCAAGGCCGATCTGAGCCAGCGCGCCCGCGAATCTGTGGCTCAGATGAACCCTATTATCGATGATCTTCATGGATCGTCCGCCTACCGCCGCTTTCGCTTGACCACGGTCATATCCCAATTACTGCAAGAGATCGGAGAGTGAGCCCTCATGCTTTCGTATCCCGAACCCGGGCCGCTGACCTTGAACGTCAACGGTGACATGCTATCGCTGACCCCCCGGCCAGCCGACACGCTGCTTTACAGCTTGCGTCAAGAATTAGGTCTCACCGGTGCTAAGCCCGGCTGCGAAAACGGCGACTGCGGCGCTTGCACGGTGATGGTCGACGGACTCCCTATTAAATCTTGCTTGATGCTAACGGCAGAAGCAGAGGGCCGGGAAATCCGCACCGTCGAAGGACTGAACAACACCGTTCTGCAAGACGCCTTCATGGACGCATGGGCGTTTCAATGCGGATACTGCACGTCAGGATTTCTCATGACCGCCCATGCGTTGATGGAGCGTGAGCCAGAGGCCGATGAGGCCACCATCGTCGAGTGGCTCCGCTCCAATCTCTGCCGCTGTACCGGATACGAGGAAATTGTGCAAGCCGTTAAGGCCGCCCTCGAGCAGACCCAACGGAGTTGAGCCGGGAAAGCCCTTAGGCTTCCCCCGAAGCGGCTTGGATGCTGAGCCCACCTCCCGTTTCTCTTCCCCAAATCAACCAAGCGGCGGCAGCCAGCGTTCCAACCAACCACACACCGGCGTTAAAGAGAATATAGTGGGCCGCGGACATGTCGGCTACGATATAGATGCTGGGAATATAAAGGCCGATGGAGATAAAGCGCGCAATCGCCGTCAAGGTGCCACGGTGCACGGTAGGCCACACCTCGGCCTTCACCGTATCCTCGGTGAGATAGCAGAGCGAGTTGACTCCCGCCAGAACCACCAACAGAATCCAAAATAAGGTCATGTCATGCTGCCAAGCCGAGGTCGTAAGTCCCACGATGACGGTCATCACGAACGTCCCGAGAAAGCTCCAGAACAGGAACTTCTTGCGCGAAACGACGTCCGCGACCAGACCCAAAAAGCCGATGACGAAGCCTGAGCCCTCGAACACCGCCAAGATGGTTGGCTGCAAGTGGGGAAAGAAGGCAAAGGCCAAAGCGTAGGCCATCAACCCAAACCCAATGGTGTTGGCGGCAGCGATAACGATCATAATCACCATGGTGAACCAGGCGTAGCCGGACGTCACCCTGGCCACTTTGGCTGGGCGAGATTCCTGCACCACGACTTCCGGCGACACCGAGGAACCAAAGTACTTTTGGATGGTCCTTTCCAGATCGGCCGAGCGGCCTTTCTTATGAAGCCATAGAAACGACTCGGGCATACTCACTCGAGTCGCAAATAAAATGGCTACCACAACCAGGACCGCGATGGCGACGGCATCACGTTGTACCGCGATGATCTCGGCCTTGCGACTAAGGGCCGCCGTAGTCAACGCCACAACCGCCAGGACCGTGCCCCCAAAGTTAATACCATTGATAATCATCATGGTCGCTTTACCCCGATGCTTGCGGGGCATGAGTTCGTGGCTTGCTACCATAATGGAGTTCATCTCACCTCCGCCCGCAATCAACATCAGAGCAAGGGATATAAGGATTATCGGATAGGTCGAACCAAAAAACAAAACAATACCACCCACCGCGTACAAGACTAAGGTGGCGTATAATGTCACCTTCCGACCGTATTTGTCGGAAAATGGACCCGATAAGATGATTCCAATGATGAGCCAAATAGGAGCCCAGGCTAGCAGCAATTCTCCTAATGATTTAGGCATGCTCACCCACCCCACGGCGATCGAAGCCAACGAAAACACGTAGGATTCCAGCGCTAGTCCGAGCGCAAAGGATATAAACATCCACGTGGTCTTATGGGACCACTTAGCTTCCCCTAAGCTCTCCATGTTCCATTCGGCGTTGGTCACGTCCCACTCCCCCTCTCACAAACTGACAAAGAAGAAAAAGACAAGAAAAACATCTGAGCCATTCTAGAGCTTTCCCCTTTTTTCCTGCAAAAATCTGCGTATATTGGCGGAGAATTCTGTTCATGGGACGGTAGTCGAGCTTAACCTCTCTTTTAGGCGTGACCCCGGCTTGGCCTCCAAAAACCCTCGAGTGGCAATCTTATCCAGAAAATCAGGGCTTGTGACACAAAATATTGCCTAATCTCCAGGAAGAACTTGGTCATCGTGGCGTGATTGTTTATACTAGGCAAGAGTGGTTGGCTACTCTGCCCGGAAGGCGGGTCTCACGGTGACACACGAGATTCACCTAGCCGCTTTAACACAGGATTTGAACCAAAAGCGCAATCGGGGTATTCCTGCCAACGATCTGTCATGTTCATCGCGACTTAAACCGCCGAACTAGGTGGGCAGATTGCCGACAAAAGGTGGGAGACGGTTTCCCTTTTAGTCGCTAACCTGATGATTTACCTGCTCCACGGGGGCGGGTCATGCAAATCGATGTAGCAGACTCCGTGCGGGAATAGCTATTCACCAAGAACGCTTTCCCCTGGCCCCGCCTCAACCCCTGGAAAAATGGAGGTCCATCGCATATGCACTATCGGACGTTAGGTAAGACAGGCCTCAAAATCTCCGAAGTTGGTTACGGCGCTTGGGGAATCGGACAAAGTGGATGGATTGGCGCCGACGATGATCAGTCGACTAAAGCTTTACACCGAGCCATCGAGTTGGGGGTTAATTTCATCGACACCGCGCTCGCCTATGGTGATGGCCACAGCGAGCAGTTAGTCGGCCAGGTCGTGCGCGCCCGTTCCGAACCGGTCTATGTGGCCACCAAAATTCCCCCTAAAAATGGGATTTGGCCAGCTCCCCGTGACATTGCGGTCGAAGAGGCATTCCCTGGCAGCCATGTTCGCCAAAGCACCGAACAAAGTCTAAGACACCTTGGCCTAGAGCGCATTGACGTTCAGCAATTTCATGTCTGGTCTGATCAGTGGGTGGGTCACGGCGATTGGCTCGAGGTGATTCAAGCTCTCAAACAAGAAGGAAAAATTGGAGCATTTGGCATCTCTATCAACGACCATCAATCCGAGAATGCCCTTTCCCTGATCGAAACCGGCATGGTCGATACGGTACAGGTCATTTACAACATCTTCGATCAAAGCGCAAAAGACGCCTTGCTGGCCGCATGCCAGAAGCACCAAGTCGGGGTGATTGTACGGGTCCCCTTCGACGAGGGCGGCTTAACCGGACGGGTTACTCCCGAGACCAAGTTTCCCGATGGCGACTTTCGCTCGCATTACTTCCGCGGCGATCGCAAAAGCCAAGTCTACGACCGGGTCCGTGCCATCGCCAACGATTTGCAAATTTCCCTGGAGGATATGCCTGAAGTGGCGCTTCGCTTCACCTTGAGCGATGAGCGAGTCTCCACCGTAATCCCTGGGATGCGTTCTATCCGTAACGTTGAGCGCAATTGCCAGGTCAGTGACGGCTTGCCTTTAAGCCAAGCTCAGTTGAATCTGCTCAAGCGCCATCGATGGGATCGCAACTTCTACCAATAAACTTAGATCGGGGATCGCTCCAGCCCACAAGATGGGCACGATCCCCAAAACGGGGCCTGATTTTCCTCTTTCGACTCGCTGACGATCGGCTTATCGCCGATGACGCGCTTCCCACTTCGAGGTGATAGTTTGTACACGCGCGCCTATGCTTTGCCGGTTTCTCGATCTTCTCGCCGCCGCCACCGAAGACCAAGACTTAGTTGGGTTTGGTCATGGGCTTGGCTGCTGGCGGTGGGCTTTTCGCTGGTGGCGGCCCTGGCCCTTTCCGTCCCCTTAGGCACTGCGCCCTCTGGTAGCCAAAATCAACTTTTCTTTGATACCTTTTCCAATGGCACCTTGGCTCCCTTCACCGCCTACGGCGGGGATTGGTCGGTCACTTCGCACAGCGCTCTGGCCAACGACTTTGGCCAACCGACCCACTTGGACCGGCAATTCTTATCCATGCCCTACGCTCAGCCTAACACCTGGATCGGTGCTACCCTTACCTTAAAAAAAGTCCCCACGACCCAAGCTTGGCGCGCGGGCCTGATCGTCCATGCCTTGGGAACAGAGAGTCCCGATAAATGGGCATTCGTGCTTAGGCCTCACCAAATTGCGCTATTGAACGAAAACACCCAGTGGGTCAGTTCCGCCCCGTTCACGGCTAAAGTGGGCGTGGCCTACCATATGGAAGTGTTAGCCAACGGGCTCACCGTAGACGGCATGATTTGGCCAAAGGGCCAGCCACGGCCGAGGCAGTGGACGCTTTCTGCCCAGTTCGCGCCCAACCGTGTGGCCAGCGGTACCGACGTAGGCCTTTACGCTGGCAATGTCAACGCCAGTTTTTCTAATTTCACTGTCCTCGCGCCACCGCCGCCGGTGGTCGTCGCTCCCACCAAGGAAGCGGCGGTTTTTCCCCGTGGCCAGGCGGTGGTCTACCGTATTAACGTGCAAAATCCCAGCGTCCGACCGCGCACGGTAAAAGTACGTTATTCGTTAGAGGGAGTCACCAACGATTTAAAGCGCAAGGGCCAGTTTTATCTTCAGTTAAACGGTAGTCGGCCCGCCTCCCATCTGGTCGCGTTGAGCGATTTGCCCAACGGTCTCTACCGAATTGGCTGGACCGTAGCCAACACGACGCCACCCAAGACCATTATCACGCGCGTTCCCAGTGAAACGTTGGCCGTCATCCCACCTGCGCAAGGTGGGCGCGCCGCTCCCCTATGGGGCATGAACGAGAACCTGGCATCGCTATCTGGGCCGGGTAGCCAAGCCTCATTGCAGGAGCACTTTGCGCTGATGCGCGAACAGGGAATTCAACTGTATCGGCTACAGTTGCCGCTGCCAGCACCGGGCGAGCGTTTTGACTGGACCAAGTATCACGAAATCGTCAGCGCTGCGCTTCGAGCCCACCTGCGCATTTTAGGGTTAATCACCGCCCCGTCGCCGGGGCCAAAACACCCCTTGCGCACCTTGAAGCCGCGATACCTCGCATTTGTTCGAGCCGTCGTCCGTCAATATGGCCAGACCGCCATTCATGATTGGGAAGTGTGGAATGAGCCTTCCACGCCCTACTACTGGGCGCTCGGTCCCGCGCAATACGGGCATCTCCTATCCCAGTCGGTGGCCGCCATTCATCGAATCCAGCCTAACGCCTTTGTACTGGGGTATGCCTATCATATGAATCAGGAGTGGCCAGCCATCCGGCATAAGCCCAATGGATGGGCTATCCACTACTACCCGGGTTCCGCTCCCCCAAACAATGCACGGTTCTCGCTCCACGACGCCGTTCAGTCGTTAAATGCGTTTTTGGCCCGCCATCACCGTAGTGCCCCCATCTGGATCACGGAAACGGGATGGAGCACCAAACAGGTGTCCATGATGCAGCAAGCCCAGTATCTGGGCCAAGCGGCAATTGATGCGGCCGCCAGTCACGTCAAGGCCCTATTCTTTTTCAGCCAGACTTACTACGGCGGCGGATTTGGAGAAGAACAGCCAAACCTCGCGCCGCTGCCTGCCTACGTCAGTGTGAGCACCGTCACGCGAACGCTGGCCGGAGCTACGCGCATCGGATTGCCTCCCAGTCTGGGCCCTACCGTCCACGATGCCAGTTTCCAGGGTCCCGGCGGTCGCCAAGTTCTGACCCTGTGGTCGACTTCGCACTCATCGCTGACTCTGCCTACCCTACCGGGAGTCAAGGTCTACACGGCCATGGGCGATCAACTGACCTCATCGGGTATGATCCGCTTGCCGCTCGGCCCTTCTCCTCTTTACGTGATCGCCAACGGCCTCGACCCGGGTGTGCTGAACCAGTGGCTGCAAAGTGCTCCCTTAAGCTCGGTATCCCCCTACCGGATCTCCCTAACCGTAGCGCAAGCCCGACAAAAATCACCTATGTTACACGTGAGCGTGCTTAACTTATCCAACCAGGTGGAACAGGGCCAGCTGAATGTCAAGGTAGCACCGGGATTTTCCATTAAGGATGCACAAGTACCCCTACCTGCGATGGCGCCTGGACACGTCTTACACCTGAATATTCCCATCCGACGCGTGGCGACTGCGATCCGTTCCAATCTGACCGTGAACCTCCAGGCTGAGACCGATAGCAATCGAGTGGCCCATTTCCGGACCGTAGTCGACATTGGGGCTGGTCATCGGCCTCAGGCCATATCGTTTAAATAGCGCCTGCGGTCGGTTGACGGCTGGCGAGCATCATGATTTGCTATGAGGAGCGTGGCGATTGCCTTGTCAAAGGAGGCCCCGGCATGTTCAACTTATCCGATCAGATCGCAGTGGTAACGGGGAGCGCAAGCGGTATCGGCGCCGCGTGCGCTCGACAGTTGGCCGCGGCCGGAGCCACAGTAGTTTTTGCCGACATCCGGTTTGAGCCAGAGTCTGGATCCAGCGCTGCGCTCCCCCTTACTGCCCACCTCGACGTCAGTGATCGAAGCTCCGTGGAGCGCCTAGCCCATACGATTGGCGAACGATTCGGCCGCCTCGATATCTTAGTGAATGCGGCCGGCATCTTCCCACGGGGCACGTTGGCCGAAACGACCGAAGTGCTCTGGGATCACATTATGGCCGTAAACCTCAAGGGCATGTTTCATTGCTGTCAAACGCTCGTGCCGTGGCTAAGCCAGAGTCCTCACGGTCCATCGATCGTGAATATCGGTTCGGTGAATGCCCAAGGTGGGGCGCAGGATTTGCTGGCCTACTCCGTGTCCAAAGGCGGGGTGTCTACCCTCACCAAAAATCTTGCTCGCGCACTAGCCCCGGCTCGAATTCGCGTGAATTGCGTCCATCCCGGCTGGGTGCTGACCGAGGGCGAGACGGCCGTACAGCGGGCAACAGGACAACCCGAAGACTGGCACGTTCGCGCTGGAGCCAAGATACCCTTGGGCCGGATCCTGGTGCCAGACGACATCGCCTCGACCGTGTTATTCCTGTCCTCGCCATTAGCGAGTCAGATCACCGGCCAGGAGTGGACCATCGACGGAGGAGCCTCCCTATCATGCAACTAGCCGATCCCCGTTTTTGGCCCCTGCCTTCAGCGAGCACCTACAGCTCCATGAGAGACGCCCGATGAGTCCGCAGCCTGGCCTTTTACGCCCGCTCACCATCCTCGCGGATGACCTGAGTGGGTCCCTGGATACGGCGGTAAAGCTTCTGCCGCATCTGTTCTCTCGCGTATATCCCAGACTTGGGGATTGTCCGGATCCTTGGCCCGATGGCGTCTTTGTCTATAATCTCGATAGTCGCCACCACCCGGTCGAGGCCAGCATCAAGCTCACGCTAAAAGCCTTAAGCAGGCTCCGCCCCCATTCGCTTTATTTGAAGGTCGACTCTACCCTACGCGGTAACGTCGGCAGCACCATTGAGACCATCCTCACCCACACTGCCTACCAATCGGCCCTCGTCTGCCCGGCTTTTCCAGACAATCGCAGGACCGTGGTGGGTGGCCAGCTTTATGTCGGTGACCGTCCCGTGGAGCACAGTCCGGTCGCTTCGGATCCGAAAAACCCTATGCTCACGAGTTCGATTTCCACGATCTTGCATGGCCAGAGCGATCTGCCGACCAAGAAGATAAGGCTTGACCAAGTTCGGCGAGGCTCCCTCAGGCTCGAGCAATCGGTCCCGCCGATGATTTATGTTGTCGACGCGGTAACCTCCGAAGACTTACGCCGCATAGCCGGCCTTCTTCAAACCCGTCCGGATATTCTTCCGGTGGGTGCTGCGGCGCTGGCCGAAGCGCTTTTCGCACCGAGAAGCCAGGATTTCACACAAAGTCCCTCACCATCGATCCCGAAGTTCCGCCGCATCGTCGCCTTCGTGGGCTCGATGCATCCGCAAAGCCAACGTCAGCGCCAAAGCGTGGCCCGCGATCCTAAGTGGCAGGTCTGGACCGTCAACGATGGGGGCGAACTCCCCAGTACCCATCCCGACTACCACCTACTCGTCGCAACCCCGAGCTTGCCTCAACCTGGACACGAGCCCCATTTGGCCACCATCGCGAGAACGTTGGGCAGCCGCCTCGGGCGGCCCGCCCAAGACAATCTATGGTTCGCTACCGGCGGCGACACCGCCCTTGCCTTGGTTCTCGGCCTTGGCCTCTCGTGGCTAAGTCCCGTGCGCGAACTTGCTCCTGGGGTCGTACTCAGTTATGGTCCGGCGCAGGGGAGCCACATTTGGCTCGTCACCAAGTCTGGGGCCTTCGGTGCGGACACGCTGCTGAACGATCTGGCCCGACACTTTACAGCCACCTAAGCTACTAGGTCGCCGAACTTAAAATCTTCGTCAAAGGAGCCGTGCAGATGACGTCATCGACAACCAGCGGAACTGCGGCATCACCAACCATTGCGATTACCATGGGCGATCCGTGTGGGGTGGGCCCAGAACTGGCCGTATTAGGGGCTTTGGCTAGAGGTTCCGACCAGTTCCAGACGCTCGTGGTAGGCGACTTGGAACGCCTGGACCAGGCGGCCCGCATTCTCTGCCACCAGGGGCGCCTAGCCACCATGCCTAAATTTCAAACAGGAGGTTCGAGTGCCGCCGATGACCAGGGCCACCTCATCCGAGTGCACAACCTGCAAAACCTTCCGTCTAACCCAACCTGGGGAACCGTCTCTGCCGACGCTGGCAAGGCAAGCTTTGAGTACCTCCAAGAGGGGCTCAGGATGGCCCTAGCCGGGGAAGTGGATGGCATTTGCACGGCCCCTATCAATAAGAAGGCATGGGAATTGGCTGGCATCGGATTTCCCGGTCATACCGAAGCCCTGGCCCAACTGTCTGGAACAAAAGACTATGCTATGATGCTTCGCAATCAGAAGCTTCGCGTCGTGCATGCGACGACCCACATCGCCTTTAATCGCATCGTGATCACGCTCACGCCCGAACGTATCGTCAGCGCATGCCGCTTGGCTCGGGCCTATTTGACGCGGATTGGCATCCTAGAGCCCTCCATCGCGGTAGCGGGCTTAAATCCCCATGCTGGCGACCATGGCCTCTTTGGAGACGAGGAAGAAAGGCTTATTCTGCCAGCCATCCAACGGGCCCAAAGCGAAGGCTGGAAGGTATGGGGCCCGTTGCCCGCAGACACCGTATTTGCCCGAGCCGCTCAGGGCGAATTCGACATGGTGGTGGCCCTCTATCATGATCAAGGGCACATCGCGATAAAAATGTTAGGCCTAGATACGGGGGTCAATCAGACCCTCGGCCTACCCATCATTCGCACCTCCGTCGACCATGGAACCGCCTTTGACATTGCCGGCCAAGGCAAAGTCCGCGACGAGAGCATGATCTATGCCATCAGGGCGGCGGCCGAAGATGCCAGAGCCATGCCTTCGCCGCCGATACCAGCGGATTGCTAGGCCTCGTCGCGGGTTGGCATGGGCTCACACAAACGCGGGGCCAAAGTGGCCTATTTTTTTCGAACCGCTTCGATCATTTCGAGTCCCGTCTTGTAGTCCAACTGCCTCTTCTCGCCAGGTTCATTCTGGCGTTGCCGGGTCATGCCCGTATATCCCCACGTGGGGGATCCGGCATCGGTCCGCCACGGTCGATAGTGCCAGTAGTATCCTCGGAAGGGATCGCGGGTTTCGTTCATCCAGTTCAGTAGCCGATCGTGCAAGGCATTACGCCTTCGGGCATAGCCTGGCTCATCAATCAAATTGGTCATCTCTTGGGGATCTAGGTCCAGGTCGTACAACTCATCGGTCGTCAAGAGATTGACAATCAATTTGAGGTGGCTATCGGTGACTGCCCTGATGGGTTGGAATCCTCCAAACCCATCATGATCCACCTCGAATCGTTGAAATTCCATGAAAGCCACCCCCTCATGCGACGCCGCGGGATCTCCCAACCCTTTCAACCAACTTTTGCCTTGGCAATCTAAAAAAGCTTCCAGGCCGAAGGCGTCCAAGATCGTCGGGGTCAGATCGATTTGCGAAATGGCCTGTGAACATCGAATCCCCTCGGGTATATGTTCCGGCCACCGCGCCAGTAAGGGGACTCCGGTAATCTCTTCGTACATAGCAGGCCCCTTACTCGAAAGTCTATGTGCTCCCAGTGCGTCTCCGTGGTCGGAGGTATACAAAACGAAGGCGTCGGGAACCTGATCGTCAATCGCGCTTAATACCCGTCCAATTTCTTGGTCCACGAACGTGTTGCATCCAAGGTAGAGTTGAAGATCGCGCTGCTTGGCCGCCCTATCTTCGCTTTCAGCCCAGGCGCGCGCGTCTTTCGCCCAAAGCTGCACATGTTCTGGTTTGTCTGCCAAGGAATCTGCTAAATTCGGATAATCTGGCAGGGTAAAGTCGCGATATTCCTCAAAAAACCGCTTAGGTGCCAGAAACGGATGATGCGGTTCATCATACGACACCACCAGCAAAAAGTCCGATGAGCGATTTTTCTGCAAAAACTTTATCGCTCGCTCAGAACACCGATGGGCGTACGTGAACGTGTCCGAAATCCCATCGCCGACCACGCTGGTGTTGGCATCCCGAGACCGCTCGCGGTCGGAGGGTGAGAGTTCCTCGAGATAGTTTCGCATGTCATACCAATAGGCGGGATCCCATCCTTCGGCGGCCTCGCCCGCGCCAAAGTAATCGCTGCCATCGAGATGCCACTTACCGATATAGCCGCAGTGAACTCCTTGGGGCGCCAGCCGCTGAGCTAGCGTCTTCACGCCAGCCGCGAGCGGCATACTGTTGGCCCAACTGCCGTTCGAATGGGGGTAAAGGCCGGTAAACATCGCAGAGCGCGAAGGCCCACAAACGGGCTGGGCGCAATAGGCGCGCTCGAACACCACTCCTTGCCGTCCCAGACCATCTAAGGCGGGTGTTCGAACATTGGTTCCTCCGTAGATTCCAACCATGTCCCGACGCTGCGTGTCCGTGATGATGAGTACCACTTGCCTCGGCTTCGTCATTCGTCGCACCCTCCCTTTTATAGCCCACACTTACCAAACCGGGCCGTTCAAGACCGGGCATTGGCTCATGCCAGGCGGGGGCGTTGGCCTCCATCAAGAAAGCTTGGCGGGCCGTCTTGTATCCCCCGAGTTCCACCAAGCCCGCGGATCATTCGTTTAACTCTTCGGGAGCGACATACCGTTGTCCGCTCGGACGTGTCGGCGCTGCATGGATCACGGGGTGCTCTCCCTCGATCGCTTGCACTCGCTGGATTAGCCGTTGGCGCAACCTAGTCGCTACCTCGGAGTGGGAGCTGAGGCCAATCAAGTTATTGAGTTCATAGGGATCCGCCTGAAGGTCGTATAGAAACTCCTCCACATACTGATCTGACGCCGAGATGGCTGAAGCGTCACGGTCTGGCGCCGCCACACTATACTTCCAACGATGCGTCCGGATGGCTCGGCCCACTTGGCTTTCGCTAATCTGCACAAAGATGTCGCTAGGCCATGAGGCGACGTCACGTCGAAGAAGGGGCAGCGCCGATCTCCCCTGCATACTCGGCGGTGCCGATATCCCAGCACCATCTAGGAGGGTGGGAGCGACGTCCACGAGACTAACCAGTTCGGGGATTCTCCCTCCGGCCTGAAACGGCCCGCCACCTAAGATCATGGGGATGCGGATGGAACTTTCATGGCAACTCCGCTTGTACTCAGAGTTTCGCGTTTTAAAGTGGTTTCCGTGATCACACGTATAAAGGACGATGGTGTTATCGTCCAAGCCCAGGCTCTTCAAGGCCTCTAACAGACGTCCAAAGGCCTCGTCCAACCTCCTAACCATCCCCAAGTATCCGTCTAAATGCTGGGGCGCGGTGCCTCCTAGGCTGGCTAAATCGGGTGGTCCCCATTTCCCTTGATACATCCCACGATAAACGTCAGGCGCGGGATAATCGTCCCGATGATTCTGGTGGTGAGGCTCTAGAAATGAGAGGAAAAGAAAGAAGGGATCTTCGCGATGGGCATCCACGTACCGGATACCGGCATCCACGAGCGCATCCACGCGATACCCCGGCAAGGACACGGCCTGCCCTTCCCCGTCAAAGAGCACCGTGCGATAGGCATCCGAGGTGTGCTCTAAGGTGTTGGCGGCAAGCCAGTAGTCGTATCCGCCGCGCTGTTCCTTGGGCACCGGATCGCGGTCAGCGAGATGCCATTTGCCGATATAGGCGGTGTCATAGCCCGCCCCCTTCATGAGATCTGCCAACGTCTGCTCCGTTTGAGGAAGAGCCACTCCATTTCGAAAACAGCCGGTCGTGGTGGGATAGCGCCCCGTTTGCACGACTGAGCGGGCTGGCCCGCACACGGGTTGGCAGGTAAAGGCATAGTCAAATACCGTACCTCGGCTCGCATACCGGTCTAAATTCGGGGTTAGCCCAAGGGGGTTACCATAAGTCCCAAGGGTGTCCCAGCGTTGTTGATCGGTAAAAAAAACAATGACATTGGCAGGCTTTTCTTGGGCGGCCACCGAATCACTCCTGTTCGCACTCAGCAATTTTATACCCTGGCCTTTGATCTCGTCCGTGTTCAGACGGTTGTCAGCTCGCACGATTATTTACGCGCACTACATCTTCAGCGCCCCGTTGGTTACTCCGCGAACAAAAAACCGCATCAAAAACATAAACAGAACTGCAATCGGCACGGAAGACAGGGTAAACGCTGCCAACTGTTCATTAAAGGAATTGGCACTGGAGGCAAATGGTGGTGGAGTTAGACTGGTGATGGCTACGGCCACTGTCTGGTGCCCTGCGGCCAACACCAAGGACGGCAGAATATAGTCGCCCCATAAACCCACAATGTTCAGCACCGCCACCGTCATCACAATGGGCCAGGAGAGCGGCACGACAATCCTCCAAAAAATCACCCCATTATGCGCTCCATCCACCCGTGCCGCTGCAAATAGTTCATCGGGCAACGATTTGATAAAGGTTCGAAAAATAAAAATCCCAAAGGCTTGGCCCCCGGCAACATACGGTAAAATTAATCCCCACACCGAGTTCATAAGACCTAAGTTGCGAATCTCTAGAAAAAGGGGGATCAACGCTAGGAACCCTGGAATAAGTAAAAGCCCAAACACCAAATAAAACAAGACAGTTTTCCCAGGAAACTCCAATTCCGCGAAGGCAAAGGCGCTCAGCAAAGCACACGTTAAAATCCCGGCCACACTGACGCCGACAATAATGAAGGATTGCTTGAACGCAGGTAAAATCTCACCCAACGCAATCGAGAAGTTTTGCCAAATGGGATGCAACGGCAAACCGAACGGTGTAATATCCGTCGCCAATCCTGTACGGAAAGCGTTCAACACCATAAATACCATTGGATATAAGGTAAGGCCCAGAAGGACAAGCAGTACGGCATGAATCCACCATCGGTTTGATATTGTCTTACTCACGTACGGAGCCTCCTCCTCATACATCATCCATCCCCAGGGATTTAATCGTTGGTCTGAAAGTATTTCATGTTCACTACCGTTAAGGTCATCACTACAACGAACAATAAAAAGGCAATGGCCATGCTATATCCGTATTGATCGTTATTGATGGCAGCCTGAAACATGTACAGACCCGGAGTGACAGTCGCAGTCCCTGGTCCTCCATCGGTCATTAAGAGCGGGGTCAGCAAATTTTGACTGACTCCCAAGACGGATAGAACCAGAAGCAGCTTGAACTGTGGCAAGACGAGCCGGAAGTCTATCGCCCATATGCGACGTATGCCCTCGCACCCATCGACTGCCGCGGCATCAAAGATGTCTTGTGGAATGGCGTTAAGTCCCGCGTAATAGATGAGCAGGGCAAAGGCTCCAACCCACGGAAAGCCCATTAAAATCAATGATCCCAAAGCCAGATGAGGATTTGCCAACCAGGCGTGCCGCAGGCCAGGAAAACCCAGGTCCTTGAACAAGACATTTAAGAGTCCGGTGGGACTGTAGATAAACTGCCAAATTAGCAGGCTAACCACGCCCGGCACCACCATGGACACCACAAAAGCACTCCGATAGAGATACTGGAGGGTTGAGCTTCGTAAATGAAAAATCAATTCGGCGGCGATGAAGGGAGGAACCAAACCAATCGGAATCCCTATCAACGCCCACCAAAAAATATGGACCGCAGCTTGCCGCAGGGTCGGATCCTGTAGCGCCTGAACAAAGTTGGACAATCCAACCCAGACGGGCGGCGTGAATCCATTCCACGTGGTAAACGCGCCCACCAATGCTCGAATCGCTGGGAAGTATGAAAAAGTACCGATGGCTAAAAACGTTGGTAGCAAAAACAAATACGCACTCCAAGAAAAATTGATCGGGCGCCGTTTTCTGGCCGAATGGATACGCTCCGTCATTGATGATACCGTGATCGAACTCTGTTCCTGCAAAACGACACTCCTTCCCCAAACGTCTTCGCCTAATTTTATTTTCTCGTGTACATCTCATCGAGAATTTCAGGCTTAACGGCTATCCCCGTCGACGAAAAAGCTCTTGTGGCTATGACGGCCACGAGTTCCAATTTACAGAAGAAAGGCTATCTCACGAAAACCAATGACATAGCCTTCCGTTGTTCGTCTCTTCCCGGCTTAACTCTCCTTTAGCCTTTTCGTCGTAAAGAAGCGTTAATCTTACTTAAAGTGAATATGGTTGCTTAGGTCGTACGTGTGGATAGCTTGGGCAACCGCCGTAATGTACTGAGACTTCATCGCAGAAAACGAAACGTGGCCGCTTACGTATTCCTGAAACAGACTGTTCAATGTTTGCCCGATGGCCGCATCGAGTCCATAGGGAGAGACAAAGTTCAAAGCCCGGGTCAAGTCTTTTCGAGCAAACCCGCGAAAACTCTTGATTGGCGTAGTTCCTTTGAACGTCGGTACAAAGGCCTTATATTCATTCACCACGGCCTGGTCGTGAGCCGGAGTGCCGATGAACTGCAGCCATGCAAGAGCCGCCCTAAACTTCGCGGGCGTCATCGTGTGATCGGCCTGCTTGGATGCGATGGCGTACTGAAAAGCAGCGTACGGGCCGCCCACATATAACGAGGTGTTCAGCTTGGTCGCGTATGGACTACTGCCATAAAGGCTGGGAAACGCGAACGAGCCAATCGGGAATTTAGCCCCCAATTTTCGGACGCTGCCCAACGCCCACGACCCTTGATAAATCATAGCCACCTTGCCGGCCGCAAACAAGTCTGTGCCGGTCACCGTGCTATTACTCACTGCACTAGAGTTGATATCGTTTTGAGCAGGGTTCCAATAATTGAATAACTTCTTGGCGTCACTCCACCATGCGGTCAAGCGGGGGTTCTTTGCGGGATTTCCCGGTCCCAGATGATAAAGGTATGACGTGGCATATTGCTGACTCTTCTTAGTAGTTATAGCAGTGGCCCGTTGATCGAGAGCCTTGCCTAAAAAGTTCGGCTGAAACAAGTTTTGAAACCACCCGTAGTTAGGTACGTCTGCACCTGGAACGATATGATTCGCCTTTAGAATCTTGCAGTCAGCCAATAACTGATTGTATGTGGTCGGCGCTTTAGCAATACCCGCCCTCTTGAAGAGGTTCTTGTTGTAATAAAAGAAGGTGGTAACCCAGTCACCATCCAATACATATTGTGCACCCGTTGGCGACTTCATCATGCGTAGGACCGCAGGATCCATAATGCTTTTCCAGCTCTTATTGCCCGGGATAAATGGATTCGGCCGGTTAAAATAGGGAGCTAAATTTACCGCGATGCTGGGCGGCAGAACTTTCGTATTCAGGGTCCCTCCCTGAATCCAGTACACATCCGGCAACAGCCCCGCGGTGGCTTGAGTCAAAAACCACTGATTCGTTGCTCCGGAAATGCCGCTGGCTGCCTCCACAAACTTCACGTTAATGTGCGGATACATGTGATGAAACTGGATGGCAAGCTTTTCAAGCTCGTGAAGCGGAACTTGTCCCTTGGCCATCTTGATTCCCGGTGCGACCGGAGTGTATGCCTGGGCGAGCATGGTAATGGTGCCATGGAAAGCAAGATGCGGGCGGGTTGTGGCCGCATGTGCCTGGGATTTGGAATGCACCGTTGCAGACGGATTGTATCGTGCTCCTATGGTTCCTAATAGTCCAGTTCCCAACAGTGCCGTCATCATAGCTACCGAGACCGGCTTCATCAACTTCATCGACTCACGGCTATTCATGGCCATCCTCCTTGGTGTTAAGCAGGAAATAACAACCGAAACCGAACCTCATGCCTTCCGCGCGGGCCCGTAGAGAACCTCTTCGCTACACCAGCTGTCACCTTAACTGGTAAATATAGTACTATCCTGCTCGGGGTTAATGATAACGGCGCTAAAGTTCTATTGTCAATCTTTTTTTGCAACTGTTTATATGCTGTGAAACATTCTGGTTCCGGCAACTATTTCGAGTGACAAAATGGCGCAGCCACTTTCACTTTTCGTCTACGTTGGCTTCGTCCGCCCGCATATGGTTTGCCTAGGGGTCAGATCCGCAGAAGATTTTTCGGCCGGGGCCCTTTCCTTGCGGCCTCGTTCTAGGCGGGCTTTATGGCAGCGCTTTCTGGCCCTGTCCACAACCAGGGGACGCAAGTAGCATACAGATCGCCATGGAATCCGACCAGATCCAACCCCGTTGGTTGATCCCGACCCTCCGCGAAGGACGCCTCAACATCATTTGTGAACCGCGTGGTGGAAAAGAGCCAAGGGTCCCAGGGAGATCCCCCGGCTTTAGATCGAAGGGACTACGACCGTCACTTCGGCAGTGGACTGCCTAACGAGCAGTTTTGGATTCAGTACCACGGAGCGCACCGCACGCATGGGATCCCCGATCCGTTCGAACAATTGCTGCACAGCTACCGTAGCAAACAGTTCCCGGTCAATGCCGAGTGTCGTAAGCGGAGGATTGGACATCTCAGCGAACATTTGATTATCAAAGCCTATTACTGAACATCCCTGGGGAACGGAGATTCCCAACGCCTGAAGGGCTCGAACGAGATGAAAAGCTAACGCATCATTTGCGCAAAACCAAGCGCTAGGCCAGTCGTCAACACTCTTAAGGCGCTGAACGAGGGCCGGGTCCGATTGCTCCGCATCCTTCCAAGCCCACGCCTCGGAAAAAGGAAGCTGCATATCATATAAGGCTTCCCGATATCCTATGAAGCGAGCTCGGTAGCTGGGAATATCGAGTCCCCTCCCAATAAATCCGATGTTGCGATGGCCTAACGACGTCAAGTAGTGTACTCCTCGGTATGCACCCAGGCGGTTAGCAGTCCCGACCTGGTCGACATCAACCAACGCATCGTCATGGTCCACCACCACCGTCGGAATTCGCACTCCAATGGCTTCGATGATCTCACGTGGCATGGCAGACAAAATAATAATGCCATCAACTCGGCCCTCCGTTATGAGTGCGGGAAGGCGGGCCGAAGCGTTGTCTTTGTCCGATACAGGTTGAATCGTCAGATTAGCTCCTAATGCGGCCACTTGCCGTTGGAGGTGCATAATAATTGGACCAAAAAACGACGTTTCATGAAAGATGGCTTCACTAAGAACCAGACCGATGTGTCCGGTAGTTTTGGTGGTAACCGTTCGTGTGGGACGGCGATATCCCAAGGCGGCGGCCGTGTCCATCACTCGCTGCCTAGTTTCCAAGCTCACTCCCGACTTTCCGGCTAAAGCCAGCCAGACGGCGTTTCGCGATAGGCCGAGATGGCGGGCAATAGTATCCATGGACACTTTCTTATGCAACATTGAGCCCCCCAGCGTGCGTGATTTTCCTTGAATTTAATTAAAGATGTTTTAAAATCACCCGTCAAGTTAATTAACACAGAATGCAATCTGGCCCAATCTGGACTCCATACGTTGTTGCTGTAGCCCGGCGCACCCTCTGCGTTGGTCACACCGATTTGCCATCGCTACAACAACCACGGGCCCGATCGTAATGTCCGTTTCATCCAAGCCACTTGACACTCTCACCGTTCGGTACAATGGCAAGCATAATCACTTTTAATTTCCATCTAATTATTGACAGTAAATTGCTTGATATGCTAGCATGACAATCGCTTAAAATATTCAAATTTTGTACAGTCGATGGACAATCGCAGGCTGATTGACCCTCAGCCTCAGGAGCCACACCTGCATCGCGTCGATAGGAATTACGATTAGGAGGTCAATCCATGACGACAGGAATTGCATCGCGCTTGAAGACCGCAGGGGCCATTAGCGCGTCCCTGCTGGTCCTCTTGTTTCCTCTAGTTGGGAGCCAGGCGGCGGCGGCGGGCTCTCCAGCTACCCAGCAAAATCTGGCTCCCCAAGCATCACAACTGCTGGAGACCGGCCCGAATCAGCAGCGTTGGCTGTCTGTGCCACAAAGTCGCCTGATTCTTAATCCATATAACTTCTCGTCTTCGCTATCCCCAGTCCAACAAGCCAACGGACCAGACCTGCCGCTAGCCTCCGCTTATTACGCGAATGGCACCCCCGTGTCTAGCAGTCCTCTGCTTGGTCTTTACCAGAAACCTGCAGGTACGCCTCCTCCCGTGCAGGTCCAGTATAACGACACCTTCGCAACGAGCACCGACTTAAGCGGATGGCAGGCAAATGAGACAGGGATATCAGCGACCAGCATAAGTGGAGAACTCCAGTTGGAAATTGGGTCGAACGCGGCCTATCCGTATGGCTGGATTCAACATACGACCACGGTGAACGTTACGAAGACCACTACCGTTCAGATAACCATCCCAAAAACCGTTGGTCTTTGGGTCCTTAAGGTAAACAACGGTCATCTTGCGACAGATATACCCCTATCTCCTAACGGTGGAAGCTCTCAAACAGGGACCTTTAGCTTCAATTTGCAAAAGGCAACGGGATGGTCCGGGTCGACGCCTGTCGTCCTCAAGATTTTCGCCGTCGGCAAGAACCAACCGGTGTACGTGAGCGACATCCAAGTCGTTACTCCACCACAATTCTTGACCGGCACTTCATCATTCTCGACTCAGTGGTTGCCTTATGCTTTACCATTTGCCGGAACCTATCCCGACGGTCTTCAAGTGCGCGGAGAAGATTCCTTCTACAGCAAGAGCAGCGTAGACCGGCAGCTGACGTTCTCTAACATACCTTCTAGTGGAGCTCAAGAGTTGTTGTTTGGTGCGTACGATGGTCAGGTGGCCTGGAATTCCAGCCGCCACTTGCTTACCATCCAGGGACCCAAATCCGATACGGCCATTGTGCTTCCCACCGCTCAAGCCCCACAGTACTTCTCCTCGAGCGTCATGCTGGCGGCAGACTCCCCGGTTTCGGGTACTCCCCCCACCAGTGGAGTATGGGCGATTCCAATCAATCTGCAACCAGCTCACGGTAGCACGCAGACTTTTACCACCTCAGTGGGGTTTGCGGTACGGCCCAACGCCATGGCCAAGGCCGTTCAGCGAGCCACCACCGCTTCCGCTTCGCACGCGCCCAATGGGGGAACAAGCCGCTGGCAACGGTACTATAACCACTTGCTTGCAAGCGTGCCGGCGCCCCAAAACTTTTCTTTAAGCAGCGTCCCTGCCAATGGCGTAACCGCAGCCGCAATTCGTCAAATGTACTATACGGCCTGGGTATTTCTCGCATCTGATGTCTTGCCTGCCATGCCCGAAATCGGGTACAACTACCCGCAGTTGGCTACCGGGAAACCATCCCTATTAAACGACGGACTACCTGGTGCTGTGGCCAGCGCATCTTGGGATAGCATGTTCGCGATCCAACTGGAAGCGTATATCCATCCGAATATCGCATGGCAGGCCTTCCAAGGCATTATGACGATCGTTCGCCCCAGTGGGAGACTCCCGGGAGAGAGCCTGCCCAGCCGCGAAGCCCAAACTGCCTGGGATCTATATGCTCTAACGGGCAACAAACAAGCGTTACAATCCATTTACCCGGCGCTTTCTCGATTACTTTTGTGGCAGGCGAAAAATCCCCGATGGATATATTTGCCCGGCGGCTACAATTACCCGGGTGAGCAAGATGCGGAATTCGTGGCGGAACTATTGGTCGGACAACAGTACATGGAGAAAATTGCCACAGCGCTAAACATCTCGAACGGCGCCCAATATTGGGCCCAACAACGATCCGCATTAATGAGTGACTACGAGAAAACGTTTTGGAGCAACACGCAGACCTCTGATAGTTCCCCTAAGCCCGTCGAGCAGTATTTCCCGACAGATCCTACCTGCAAGCCTAGCGGGGGTTGCTTAGGTAGCAATTTGTGGACGGCCGAGGGTTTGCACGTGGCCGGTTTGCCCAGTTCGTACGTAGCCGGCCTAGTGGATCGGTTTAACATGGGATATTCTGCGAACGCCAGTCTGGCTGGGTTTAATCGGGGGTCTATGAAGTATCCGGCGTTATCCTATGTAGACCTGGGTCTTCTAGACCACGGAATGATTACCCAGGCGCAAGTCCTAACCAACTCGATCATTAGAGACATCACCAGCACGAACACCTTCTCCGAAGTGTACAAAGGAACCCCACCCCAGGCCGCCGGAGTCCGTCCAGACGTCATGGGAGCAGCAGCTCTGATTAATATGGTATGGCTTGCTAACGGATACCAACGAAATGGAGGAGTGCCCCGGTTCGTCTTAATGCCTGGAGAAACCGGCGGACTCCAGGATCTTAAGGTTCTTGGCCGATCGTTAAGCGTGGCCATCAACGCCAATAGCAACCGTGTTCTCCTCAGTGGATCGTTGATTCGAGGGCATCGCTGTAGCGTTAGCGCCCCCATCGGCCAAACGATAGGCATCCCCTCTGCCTGTGCGACGCAACAACCATAGACCGTCCCCCATAGATTTGGCAAATCTCCGAATGGCAGCCGTCATGATCATCCCGAAGCTGTTCCATTCGGAGTTTGCCTATGCTGTACTGGATAAACCGCCAGTGGCCATCCCCGATAGCGACCGCAACCATCCTCGGCGAAAATCACACAAAGTACGCAGGCTGACTCAATCAACACCTAATGGTTCATATCGTGGTCTGTTCGGCTTATAGCATTCCCCGAGATTCTATGGCAAGATGGCTCTCATCGAAGGCGCTGAGGGATGACACTCCACGCTGGAAATCCTCCCTTCGACGTTCAATGTCAAAGCCAGCTGTCTGCTGATTCCCGGCTTGCGGCGGTGCCTTCTGACGACAGGGATTCTTCATCCAGGGCTGCAGCGCCTAAAAGATCCGAAACAAAATGCAACGTTCAATCAAAGGAGCCGTCTATCGTGATCAAAAAAACGGACTCATCCTTAGGAATCTCAGTAGCCTTGGTTACCGGCGCGAGCCACGGCATCGGTCTGTCGAGTAGCCGGCAGGCGCCGTAGTTTAGGTGGACGGTCGCTCCGTTTCCGCCTCTTTCGATAGACGGTGCCTCAGTACGCCACCTTGCTCGATTTCCTGCCAGCTCTCTAAAATTCCGTACGGCGAGTTTTCCTCCGTACGGCTTCAAACGACGACTCCACCCGAAGTCTGCCTCGGCGAGCCGAGGCTTAAAGGCACCCGCCTATCCGCCCTCAACTCCCTGAGTTGGCTTCGACCTACGGGTATCCCTACCAGGTCGCAGTCCTTGAGCCGAAGCGCTTGCCACGACAGCGGGTACCATGAGTCGTCCACGGGTCCTTGCCTCGCCAGCGGGTATCCTGTCCGCCGGGTCATCCGTACGACGACCCGATCCGCCAGGCTTGGGTCCACCCCCCGATTTCGCGGGTGACGCTGATACGGGCGGCCTGGCCCTTCGCGGGTGCTCCGGGCGGGCCCCAAGTCCTTCCCTGCTTGACTAGGACATCCGTGACCCCATGCCGCCTCCCATACGCCGGAAGGACCATCCGGTGCCCGTTCCCATCGCTTCCCGGATGCTACCCGTCTTCGCCCTACAGCGCGGGACTCGACTCCTTCGTGATTCCCGGTCGTCCGATTTCACGGGACGAGCTTTCGACGCGGCAGCGTTCGCTTCAGGCTACGGCCTGGTGTCTTGCTAGCCTCCGGGTCTGACCTCACCTTACGCCGACCGAGACATGATCCTCGCGGCTTTCA
>JAJZZI010000158.1 GCA_021797635.1 Bacillota bacterium
ACGCCCTTGGCCCCACTATACTATTCGACGGAATTCGGCTGCGCTCACTGCCAAACGGTAAACCTCAAGCGGGAAATTTGGAGCATCGAACAGCAGCAGTATGCCCCCCCGGTGGTCAATCTCTGGCTTCCGCTAATCATGCCGACCACCTCGGGATTTCGCATCGACCACGTAGTGTTCTACCAAAATAACCATGCCACCACCATACTCACTCCCCCCCAGACGGTGATGTTTGGCTATGCCTTGGGCAAAACCTCCAAGGGCACCATCCAGTTGCATTGGCAAGGGGCTCCCGTGAGTGTCCGCGGCCTAAAGGCGAGCGCTCACGTCTTCGCGCGATGGCAGGGACCGACCTTGCATCTCTACCAAACTCTGAGCCTCAGTGGTGACGTGGATACGTTCCCGCTGTCCGTTCCCGTCAAGCCCCGCCTGACCTGGGTGATGGCGCACGTTCAGCAAAAGGTCGGCGCGGAGTCTCTCGCCCTGCTCCAAAGTCTGAGCCGGCGCGGCATCGACCCCTTTCACGTGGGCGACGCCTACGTCTGGCAACATCCCGGAGAACTTACCAAGTGGCAGCGTGCGTATCCTAAGGCGCATTGGACCGTGAAGGTCAAGATCCGCATCCGCGAGCTTGGCGACAGCACCTAGCATTGCGAAGACAAAGGAGTCGGCGTATGCGTAGAACCACTAGACACATCTCTCCCTTGCAGTATGCGATTGTTGAGACCACGGCGTTTATGGGCATTGGCATCTTTGAGTTTCCAAGGCTCCTCATTTTGCACGCAGGCAACAATGCCTGGTGGGGATTTCTCCTGGACTGGGCCGCGGCCTACGGGGGAGCCTGGTTATTGTTAAAAGTGGCTTACGTCGCCCCGCGAGAAACCTTACTGGGCATGACTCGACGCATTTGGCCAGGCCCCCTTTACTGGGTCTTTGGCATTCTTGATGAACTGGCCCATCTCGGCCTTCCAGTCATCGCCCTAACCCAGTTTACCTATCTGATTGTCACCTTCTTTCTGCCCAACACCGCCCCCTGGATGATTGAACTGGTGCTTACCGCCATGGCCGCCTATATCGCATGGTGGGATCTGCCTGTGCTGGCGCGAACCATCCAGGTGATCTACATTCCCGTGATGGTCATTTCTCTCGCCCTGCTCGTCCTGTTGGCGCCCCATCTCACCGACAGCTACGCGCTCGTGCCCTCGTGGAACTTCCACGTCAGTGCCATCGTGAGCGGAGGTTATCGCTCGTTCTATATTTTCGTCGGCTACGAAGCCATTCCCATCTTTTGGCCCTACGTGCAACCCGAGGCGCAAGCCCGAGCGCGCCAGTACACCTATTGGGCCCTCACGCTCTCCGGCGTCTTCTATGCCCTGATTTTCGCAGCGACCTTGGGCACCGAAGATCCGTGGTACTTGAGTCATTTAGAGTGGCCAGGCGTATCGGCCCTTCGCCTAATTAGCGTGACGGGACTCCTGATTGATAAGCTGGGGCTCCTCATCGTCGTCCTTTGGGGACTCTTGTCCCTGTTTTTCATCAGCATCCGGTTTTGGGCCATCACCCACGTGGCCCTGCCTGTCATTCGAAAGCGAAGCCTCACCTGGTATCGCGGCATCTTGGTGGGCTTGGCCGCCACCGTATTGGGCATGTCGCTCTTAATTCCCAACATCGCCACCACCGATAAATGGACGGCTCGCCTTATGCCGGGATTACTCGCCTTTATCGTCATCTACCCCGTGGCTTTTATCATCACGGCGCGTTTTGGCCAAAAAAAACCTAAACCATCCGCCAAAGTACCTGCAGGAAGCCGCTAAGTGTCTTCCCCGGTTGCCTTGGGATGCGACGCGTGGTAAAGGGCGCGAACAATGTCTAATGTGGCCAGCCAAGAAGTAGCCAGGGCCACGCGAAAGCCCGTGGACCAGTGGGCATATAGGAAGAGGCTACCCAAGGCCACGGCGACAAAGTAGACGAGATAGGCGTACCGATCCCGGTCTTCATCGACCAAGTCCTGCACCCGGGGAATTTTCCCCGTGCCCATGCGTTTACCATAGCGATCCAGCCAGGTCAAAAACGGCACAATCTTGTATAGCTGCGTAAGGGCAAGCCCGCCCAGCCATCCGTATAGGGCCCAAAAGGTCAGTCCCAGGTCCATGGGCTGCATGGCGGTCGGCCGGACCAAAAGACCCACCAGAAGGAGAGTGGCCAAAAAGAGGAAGGCAATGATCGCATAGCGGCTGTTGAGTTCGAGTTGCCGACGCCGACGTCTTCGGTACAGATCGCGCATATCCCAGAGATAGAGCGCAAGGCCCACCAGGACCAGCAGCCAAGCGCCCTCAGACCACCGGTTAGCCTGAATCCATCGGCTAAGCCAGACGACAAAGATACCCACCGCCGTGAAGCCATAAGCGAGCCATCCGGCGACACGGCGATGTTCATCGGAAAGGGTAAACATGGCCAAAAGCTTATACGAGACCCCCATGGCCGTCAGGGTCAACCATCCTCCGACTCCGCCCATGACGTGGGCGGCGAGTCCGCGCCCAGATAGAACGGCATGCCAGGACGGGGGAAATAGTCGGGGATCGGCAAAGCTTAGAGCAAAGGTGAGTCCTGCCAGGACGGTAAGCAGCAGGTAGGCCAGGCCCGTCGCTACCAACCAGGCAGATAATGTCCAGGGCCAGGCCCGTTTTAAGGTCACTCCCAAATTCAATAAGGCGACGATGACGCCGATTACGACGAGCGTGCCGCCTATGGGCAGCGCCCAGAGGATGACTCCAGGAGTTTTCTGACCGAGAGCGAGGAATCCTAAAATCATGCCCGAAAGCCCCACCACCACGCATCCCAGGGTGAGCCCGGAAGCGGGTTGGTTGGCCAACTCGGTCTCCGTTAACACGGGAACAAACTGATGCAGCGCGCCCAGCATGAGCAAGCTCAAGAACCCAATGGTGGTGAGATGGACTCCGACCAGGACCCAGGGACCGCTCACATTGTTAAGCGGATCGGCCACCCCCGAGGCCCAAATCATCTCGGCCAAGAGGAGCGAGATCACGGCTGCGGTAAAATAGCTCTGACTCCAGCGAGACAATCGCACCCCATGCATCGCTGAACCCCCTTTCCATCGGTGCCTTAGCCCGCGAATCATCTACCCACCGTTCCTCATCGCGCCTGGCTATGCCCCTATCGCCTAGTTATGCGAGGGCAGATCAATTTCTTTGGCCAAGCTATGGTAGCGTGGATGCGGTACGAGAATGAGTTGCACTAAGGCCTCTTGGGTAGCCGTCAAGGCATGTCGCTGGTTGGGTTCCAGCTTGACCGCCTGTCCCGCTTGCAATCGTTGCTCGGATGCGGTCACGAGCCGAATTTCCCCCTTGAGCACCTGGATAACGGCTTCGCTCGAGGTCTGGTGATCCCGTAAACTCTGGCCGGTCATGAATCCAAACCATACCAAGGCCATGTGATCCAAGTCATATAGGTGCCTCACGACCAAGTGGTCAGGATGGTACAACGTTCTATCGTCAACGTTCGATGTCATCTGGTCTGCCTCCTTGAACCTTCTCGGTGACGGCTCCGGTTAAAGGCAACCGTCAACATTGGAAGAATGATAGCTAGATAGTCGAGTCGAGCCTAGGGTATCTCCTCTGAGACCCCGTCAACGTGATAGCGATCACAGGCGAGGTCTCAAGTCTTCGGACCCGGCCGGACGAAACCCCGGCGACCCATCGCCCGGTCAAAAATGCCCGATAAGACCTTTATGCGTTTTGCCCGTGACCCCAAACCCCGTGAAGACCATGACTTCGAGGTCGTTATGCGCATCTCCGCGATTTAGTTAAGGTCCGCCAAGTGCTCAATTTCCCCTTGCGTCAACACGCGGCGCGCCAAGGGAAAAACGATAAGGTTTTCCTTTTGCATATGGGTCGAAAACTGTCCTCGCAGATCCAAGGCCGGCACTGCCCATTTTTCTAAGGCGTTCTCATCGCCTTTTCGCCATACACCGTACCAATGGGAAAATGCTCTGCTTTGCTGGCGCAGCGCCTGGTGTTCAACCAGCATTACGGGCACGGGGCTGTCCGGCACCCGTTCAAGTAAACGGGGAAACAGAAATTCTTCTTCACGACGGGCATGATCTTCTAAATGGACGGTGAACGCCTCGAGCAATTCGTCCAAGAGATC
>JAJZZI010000006.1 GCA_021797635.1 Bacillota bacterium
CAGACCCCGAAGAGCAGAATTACGTGACCGCTTTAATTTTGGGCTTGAGTGGCCCCCAACTGAGTGCCATCCAAACCCAGCGCATAAAGGAGGCGTTGAGGATGAACGAAGTCTTGCGCGAACTAGTGCGCGAAGCGGAACAACGCGGACGCGAAGAAGGGATGCACGGTAAAGCCGTGGTGGTGGCACGTCGCTTGTTAGCCCTGGGTATGAGTGAGGAGGATGTGGCAGCGATTACCGACCTGCCGCGAACGGAAATTGCCAACCTGCGGGGGTAGGTTAAACGGCTAGGTTTAGACCTCAGTGATCCCTTTTGTTAAGAGATTGGCCTTTTAGCATGAGAGGTGATGCTCCTTCGATGGCATCACGTGTTTCGAATGGCCCGATCGACACGGAGTGGACTTCGTTGGAGCATTGGAAGCGGAATTTACTCGTATCGGCATTGCTGCCTGGGTTCCCTGGTGACCCGGGGAACCCTAGTTTGTAGCAGACTTCCCCGGCACATTCTGGTGAGCCAGCCCAGAGGCTGTGGGGCTAAGAGGGCGGGATCCCGCCTCCACCTTGATCCCCGTCTAGTGGCCCACGCTTGCCTAGGCGTCGGCAGGCATTACAGACTAGGGCCGAGGCAATGGCATCCACGTACTCCCATGGCGGCGAGAGCATGACTAATTCCGTATGACCGCACCATCGCCTCAAGGTATGCGGTTCTACCAGACCGAGCCGGGATTGGGGAATCAAGTCAGAGTTGCTATCCGGCATCGTAGGCCTCCTGTGGACAAATTGGAAGCAGATATTCGCGGGCCCAGGGGCATTTTCCTGCCGCTAGCGCCGCTCAGGTCATCCGAATGGTTAGTTTAGCAGAAACCGGCGTTTGTGATCCAGCTGTGCCCGTTCGAGCAGCGTTGCCATCGGACGCCGCCAACTTTGGAGTCTACTGGGCGCGCTGTCCTGGCTGCCCCAGAGGGAACCCGGGCCACCCACCGTCCAAGGACACGATCTATAGCCTACGCGACGCGCCAGTGCTGATGTGCGCGCTATACTATACCTAATAGGGTTGCCCAAGGGGGGGTTCACCATCGATGTCGAGTCCGCTCGTCCGCCCGAGTCGGTGGCTGGCCTGGTCGAGCATGTCACCTTTCACCAGCCTGAATCGGGATTTTGTGTCCTGAAAGTGAAGGTGCCGGGGTACGCCGACTTAGTGTCCGTTATCGGTCAGGCGTCCCAAGTCTCGCCGGGGGAGTATGCCAGCGCGCAAGGACAATGGGTGGTGGATCGTAACTACGGGCGCCAATTTCGGGCGACCACGCTTGAATTGGCCACGCCGAACACCGTGATAGGTATGGAGAAATATCTGGGATCGGGCATGGTGAAAGGGATCGGTCCCGTCTATGCCAAGCGCCTGGTCGCACAGTTTGGGACGGAGGTTTTTGACGTCGTCGAAAAGACGCCCGAGCGCTTGCGGGAAGTGCCGGGAATCGGAAAGTTAAGGGCGGAACGCATTGCTCGGGGCTGGCGGGATCAAAAGGCCATTCGCGAGATTATGGTGTTTTTGCACGGGCACGGAGTATCGACCGCTCAGTCCGTGAGGATTTTCAAAATCTATGGCGAGCAAGCCATTGATCGTGTCACCGCGAATCCTTATCAACTGGCCCGAGACATCCGCGGGATTGGGTTCAAAAGTGCCGACAAGATTGCCGCCAATTTGGGGATGAAGCCGACCGCACCCATGCGTGTGCAGGCTGGAGTAAGCTATGCCTTGCTGGAAGCCACCGGAGAAGGGCATTGCGGCCTTCCCTTAGACGAGCTCGTGCAGCAAACTGCGCAATTGCTCGACGTGTCCGCGGACCTGGTGGAAAGCGCCATTGCCCGTGAACGAGAGGAGGGCACCATCGTCGCGCAGACGGTAGCCGGGCAAAGCCTGATCTTCTTGGCAGCGTTAGCCTATCAAGAACGCGCCGTGGCCCGCCGCTTGCATCAGGTAGCCGAGGGCCCCCTACCCTGGCCGGCCATGGACGTCGATAAGGCCATCGCCTGGGCCAGCCAGCAATTGCAATTTCCCTTGGCGAGAAGTCAACAGGAGGCGTTGGCGCAGGCGCTGGTTTCCAAAGTTCTTGTGCTCACCGGCGGACCCGGGGTGGGAAAAACGACGTTAGTCCGGACCTTGCTCACCATCCTGCAAGCTAAGCGCATCCGGCCGTTACTTTGTGCACCGACGGGCCGAGCAGCCAAACGTCTGGCCGAAACGACGGGAATAGAGGCGCAGACCATTCACCGCTTGTTAGGATTTCGTCCGCCCGCAGGCTTTCAGCATAATGCGGAGAACCCGTTAGACGCGGACCTGGTGGTTGTGGATGAATGCTCCATGATTGATGTGACCTTGATGTACCATCTTTTAAGGGCCATTTCCGATCGAACCGCCATATTGCTCGTCGGTGACGTGGACCAGATTCCCTCAGTGGGTCCGGGTCAGGTATTTCGCGACATCTTAGACTCGCAGGCGGTTCCCGTCGTCCGCTTGACCGAAGTCTTTCGTCAAGCCGCTCACAGCGGTATTGTGATCAACGCGCACGCCATCAATCATGGTCGATTGCCCGATCTCAAGGCGGCGGCTCAGGGAGGAAGCGGCCAAGACTTTTACTTCGTAAGCGCAAATACGCCGGAAGAGGCGGCTGACAAGATTGTGCGGCTGGTGTCTGAACGTATTCCTCGCCAATTTCACTACGACGCGGTGCGCGATGTTCAAGTCCTATGTCCCATGAATCGGGGAGACGTAGGCGCCCGCCACCTGAACCAATCCCTGCAAATGGCCCTCAATCCTCCCGGGCAAAGCGCCCTCGAGCGCTTTGGTTGGCATTTCGGGCCCGGTGATAAGGTCATGCAAATGGCTAACGACTATGACAAAGAGGTCTTTAATGGCGATATTGGTTGGATCATCAGTGTGCGCCCTGAGGATCAGGAACTGACTATCCGTTTTGATGCGCGGGACGTGGTCTACGATTTTTCTGATCTCGATGCCGTTGTGCCCGCCTACGCCACGACCATCCACAAGGCCCAGGGATCCGAATATCCGGCCGTGGTCATTCCAGTGACCACGCAGCACTATTTGATGCTTAAGCGAAATCTGTTGTACACGGCCGTCACGCGTGGAAAAGAGCTGGTGGTGTTAGTTGGCCAGGTAAAAGCGGTGGCCATGGCCGTACGCGATCACGCCAAGGACAAGCGATGGTCGAAATTACGGGAATGGTTGGAAGCAGCCGAAGACGTCTAATTGAGCCCTGCTGAAGACGGTAGACTTGACCACGAATTCACAACAAATTTATACCCCGAGAAAACGCCGAAACCCGAATGGACAGTGGGTTTTTGGCATAATTAGGCGCCGTCCAACCGCGTTGTTGCCGAACTGATCCGGCATTCTCATCAAGTGTTATCGAAGTCCCGGTTGTTGACCGTGGGAGATCCGAGGGCGCGAGGAGCTCTATCGGCGGATTCGCGATCTTCGCGGCATGCTTGAACTGGATCCCCACCATCCATGTTGGCTGAAAATGGGGGGACGGTACTCAGCCGGGAAGAGCAAGCCGCCTGGCAGACCCTTGTGCAGGAATTATGCCAGCGAGCGTAGCCAATGCGAGAAATTGTTGGAAAAGCTACCTCTAGAGTTAGTGCCGACTATTTATGACAAAATGTTCTTGATGCCATGTGTCTCCTCCGTTTTTAGTATGCTCGAGCGCTTGTCCCTGTGCAGTTTTAACAAGGGCCCATCCTGTGGTCGTAGAGATGAAATCGAACGCATTGATTGTCGTCCGGTTCGGAGAGAGTCGTATCGTGGCTGGGGTTAGCACCCCTTCGTGGGTTAAATGAAAAGCCCTGTAGTGAGGGTAACCTGTGGCCAGCACCCCGAACGTGTGGGATTTGGGAAACTTACGTGAGGCACCCGAGTACGTAGACCCAACGGGATCACGCCGGCTTCTTGCCAGGAAGTACCGCCGTTATGGGTCGTAAATACCGCCCAAGTATTATCTTGAGTTTCGGTGCGCCAAGAAAGCTGACCGTTTCGAGCCGGTGAAATTCCGGTCTCCGTAAGGACTAGCCCTCCGCGGAGAATCGAGTTTTGGGTCCTGCATCGTGAGATTCGGGACTAAG
>JAJZZI010000086.1 GCA_021797635.1 Bacillota bacterium
GATGCTGAGTCGGCGTAGTCAAAAGAGCCTCGTCACCTGGGAAGCGTTTCAACGTATCCTTCAGCGGTTTCCGCTGAAGCGGCCGAAACTGTATGTCCCCTACTCCGCTTTGCGGCAACACGCCATTGTGTGAATCCATTTTCGAAGAGCCCAGTGCGGGAATTCCGCACGCTGGGTTCCGTGGGGGTCGGGTTGCCCGAGGAGGGCAGCCCTTCTACCCGGACCGGCAGGAGATCGGGCACGGTGGCGTACTGAGGCACCGCCAACCGAAAGGGGCGGCCAACGGAGCGACAGTCCATCTAAACTACGGCGCCTGCCGGCTACTCGACTTTCTAGCCTCCCCATGGGCAAACGAACGTGGACCATGTTGGGTGTGCCGAGGTCTACGCGCACCACGTTTTGGAGTTGCCGTAGCATCCAAACGAAAAACTGGAATAAGAGTTAGGCGTCACCGAACAATGCGCCGCTTAAAGCTCAGATCGTTCGACAGTGCAGGGAAAATCAGGATGTCGGCACTTGAATCCCGAATTTCGGTAATTCCCCTGCGCCCTCTGGCGTTATCTCAATCGACCGGGGGATGGCCCCGCGCGCAATCCACCCTCGATTCAGCAGACGTTCCGTGACCGCTTTCGCCAAGTGCCCGGCAAAATGCGGAACCCGTTCGGTCCAGTCGACGGCATGCTGAGGAATGAATGTCCCAGGGGTCACCGAGATCTCCACGAGAGTCAAGATACGCTGCCCGCGTTCGGTCACAGTAAATCCTTGATCGACCGCTTGCACGTAGCCGCCGTCGACCCACGATTGGCACCAGGCCACGCCTAGCCGTCCGGCCAGGTGCGCATAGCATGTGCGTCCATAGCGGAGGGCGTCGCGTTGGCGGGAACCCCGCAATGAGCGCACCGGGGTCGGCCCGGTGATGGTCGCCAGGCATTCGAGGAGTTCCGCTATCGCGGGGGACGCTAGGAGCTTGTCCATAAATTCCCATGAGCACGTGCAAAACTACAATATATTCCACAGTTTCTGGAAACGGTACCATATATTGTGGATATGGTTGGCATGATTCGAATTAATGGACATGCTCCTAGACGGTAATACCGGTGGCGCCCCTGGGGAATCACCTGGAGCAGTCCTCCCGCGACTAATTGCTCTAAATGATAGGAGGCCGTGGCCGGTTGAATCTCCGCCCGGCGGGCAAGGTCACCTGCGGGCCAGGATTGCTCGTCGACCAGCGCCATGAGCATTTGCAGACGGCTTCGATCGCCCAAAAGTTCGCCCGCACGCACCAATGCCTCCTCAAATTCCATCAGCTTAACCGCCTTTCTCAATCATTTTGACGGCAGTCAAAATGATTCGCCATTACGATCGTACCATGACAACACAGACTTCCATCGTTTGGGTGGCCGGTCTGGGGTTATTTTTGGCAACCCTCGATACCGGCATTATCAATATCGCGTTGCCCACCCTCCAGACTGCTTGGCACACGACCGCCGCCATCATGGCGTGGGCGGTCCCGGCCTATACTGTGATGCTAGCCGGCACGGTGCTTCTGTGGGGCCGTCTCGCCGATCGGCAAGGCCCCCAACGTATTTTCTGGTCGGGACTCATCGGATTTTCCGTCAGCTCGATTGCCTGTGGAGCCGCGCCTACGTTGAGCTTGCTCATTACCGCTCGGGCTCTGCAAGGTCTAGCCAGTGCGATGATTCAAGGCACGGCGATTGCTCTGGCAACGGTCGACCTCCCGCCAACCGAGCGTCGTCTGGCCACGGGTACCCTCGCGATGTTGCAAGGCCGAGGGCCGGTCCTCGGACCGGCCCTCGGCGGGGTCCTGCTCACTTGGGCCTCATGGCGCGTGCTGTTCTGGATGAATCTGCCGCTCACTCTGCCCTTAATCATTCTCCTGCGCCACCACCTGGCGGTGCGCACGGCGTCCCATCCAGTCGAGTCGCTCGGTCTGGTCGGGAACGGCGGTGTGTTGGTGACGGTTTCTTTGGGATTACTCGCGCTCACTGCCACCGGCACCATCCGCCCCGGCCCGCCTCGTGGGACCGGGCCATTGGCAAACCAGGCCGTATTTACAAAACCCGCTATCTGCTCGCCCACCTTGATGACTACAGACGGCGGATTCTGATCCGGTGGAACCGCGCCGTCTTCTACGGCAAACGGGGAGAGTTCCATCAAGCCCATCGGGAAGGACAAGAAGATGTACTCCACGCAATGGGACTGGTCGTCGATGCGATTGTGGTCTGGAACCCGGTCTATGGAGCCCGCCTTAGCCACACTCCGGCATCAGGGCGTGTCCGTCTCGGAAGACGGCGTGGCTCGGCTCCTCATTAGGGCATGATCATATCACCATGTTGGGACATTATTGGTTTGAGGCGCCTGAGGCAAGGCGTCTTCGGCCATTAATGCCCTCGGAGGAATAGGTCGGCCCCGACCATTCTACGTATCCGATTTTTCGTTCCGGTGCTAAGGAACCCCGTTTGTGACGGTTTTCCGGTCGAGCAGGGCGGCTGCCACTGACGGTTTATCCAATCATTGCTACATCGAATGGTCGCCCAACGGTCGGTCAGGCGGCCGACCGTTGGGTGACTGGTCTCCTTCGCCCAGATGGATGCACGTGATAAGCAGTTTCAACGTCGAGCGATCACTGGATACGTTCCGTGCTAGCCGTTGGTCGCGGCATGAAGTCGAGCTGAGCTGGCGGCGGCATCTCCGGGGAGGACTCTTGGTACGGTACAACCAGGTTACGAACAACGGCACCGAGCCGGCGTGAATTTCCCAAAAACTGCCTTGCCGTCTAAGGAAACACGGAGATCCCATGCTTGCGCAATGCCTCCACACCACTGTCGAGATGGCGCCGTTCCCGAAATTCGACCGTGTGCGTGTGATACCCGTCGGTGAGTTCGGAAAGCAATGCCGCCTGCAAGGAAGCTACTTGGTCTAGAAACTGTTCCACGTCTATTCGCGAGCCAATTTGCAGGGTGCCCGAGAGTTCTCCGTACAGCGGGTGTTCGACGACCACGTTATCCACCACGATCCCGTGATCCACCAAAATGTACAGTTCGGTTGCGGTTTGTGCGGGGGAATGGCGAACGGCCAAAATCCCTCGATTCAGGCCCGGTGCGGGTTGATGAAGATAATATCCCCTAGGGGTAGCCACGATATCGAAACCACTCGCCCGCAGCAAGGCGATCTCGTGAACGACGACCTGGCGTGTTACTCCGAGGCTGTGGGCGACGTCTTCTCCCTTCAGCGGATGGCTGCTGTCAGAAAGCAAATTGAGTATTTCACGTTGGCGGTCTTCACGTTCTTTGGTCATCGTGACCTCCGATTCCGACTCTCTTTCCCAGCCGTCATGATGGTTGCTTCCATTATCATACCGCTTCTGTCTGGCCACTCGGCCGCCCACCGGAACAATGACCGCCGAGTGCGGCGAGGGTTGCATTAAATACCAGAAAAGGTATAAAATGGAAGTCGTTCCGATTGACCGAGCCACAGCCGGTGACGAATCGAGGGTTGCCGGAAGAAATGGGAGGAGAGTGTTCCAGCATGGACGAGAAAGAATGGGTAACCATAACGCAGGCCGAAAAATCTACCGGAATTCCGGACCGCACCATACGCCGATATATCGCCCAGCACGGTCATCATCTCAACACGAAAAAGAACCATCGAACCTACCTCATTCATCGCAACGCGGTGGAGATTTTGGCCCGGATTCGTGACCATTACGCCCACGGTGGTAATGCCGAGCAGGTGGAAGAGGTGTTGTCGGAAGCCAGTGTGCCCATGATGATCACGGTGTCCCCGGAGGACCCGCCGCAGGTCAACCTGGTGGAAGCGCTGAGCACTCTACGCCAAAAACTGGGGGACAGCTTAACCTTAATCGGCTCGGAACAACACCAAATCCGTAAGGAAATGGAATTCTTGCGGGAAGAGCTGCTGGAAAAACTGGATCGCCAGGAAACGCTGGCCCGCGAAATGGAACGTGAACGCAACCGAATGCTCGATTTCCGAGACAAGGAACTGGTGATGGCCATCCGCAAATCGCTGGATACCAAACGCCAGCCGTGGTGGCGAAAAAAACTGAGCCGCCAAGCCTAATCAGCAGGCGGTCCCTTACGGAACGGGTGATGGGCGCCGGCTAGAATTTAGATGGGTGGGGAAACGGGTTGGTCGGAACTGGCGGCAAAAAACCATGGAATAACAAACACGGTCGATGAAAGCAACAGGATCGCGGCGAGGGCAATGAAGCCAAGGGAAATGCTGGTGTGCCGCGCCACGAAGCCGGCGCCGAGACTTCCCGCCAGTCCGCCAAGCCCCATGGTGATCACTCGTACGGTCATTACTCGGCCGCGGATGTTCATCGGGAGGGTTTGCTGCAACCACACCATAATGCTCGTTGCGAACGCCGAATTGCCGATTCCCATCACGATTCCGGTTCCTAACAGGGCCCACAAAATCCCAGGCAGGGCTGCCAGTCCGGCCACCGCTATCGCCGTAAGCACGAACCCAGCGACCAGGATCTTGCGCAGTTCAAACTGTTGGCCGTGCGTTTCCAAGAGGCGGGATCCGACGCCGGCGCCTACGGCGACGGCCAGAAGCATCCACGCATAAATCGCCGTGGGCAGATGCCACATGGTGTGGACCGCGGGAGCCAGCAATACCTGCGACGCGGCGACGGCGATCATGCCTCCGAAAGAGGTCAGAATGAGGCCGATGGGCAAGCGGTGATGCCGTATGTAGCGAAAGCCCTCGCCAACTTGCTGCAGATAGCTGGCTCCCGCGACGGGATGCGGGGTCCATACGCCAAGCGTGGCGGGGATCGTTAGTACGAGAACCGAGGCGCCGAGGTAGGTGAAACTGTCGACGACGAACCCGGCTAGGCTGCCAAAACGCAGGATAATGAGCCCCGATGAAAGATAGGCAAGGATCGACGCCGCTTGCATCCATTGATTCTGGCGGGTCACGCTGACCCGGTTGGCTTCGACCGACCCAGCGAGCTGGGGTTGAATGGTTCGCACGGTGGGCTGGTAGACCATGGATAAAGTATACATGAGAAAAATTGCTGCCATAGTCCAAGATAAATTATGGAAAACGGCAATGGAGAGGACCAACAGAGCACGACCCCAATCGCCGACGAGGAGCAAGGTTCGTTTGTGCCAGCGGTCAATCCAGCCCAAGGCGATCCAACCCAGACTCAGTCGGGGCGCATAGGTCATCGCCAATACGACGCCCAACACGGCCGGATTATGGTGGCTCCACAGCAGTACAGAGACGGCCAACGCCACCTCGGTGAAGTTATCACCGAGCCGGGAAAGACTCTGACTCAACATTAACAGGCGGACGGATCGCGGCAATTCGAGATGTTTGCTGGATTCTTTCATTAAAAAGTTGCGCGGGAAGCCTCGCGTTTCAGGCTAGCGAGGGATAGGCCCTCTCCCGCTCCTCCTTCCGTTATATTGGTATCCTTCCTTCCATTTGCGAGGCGGTTAACCGATTCGCGGAAATAGCCCTCCTCGTCACCCTTTCAACGCGGCGCTGTCTCCCTCCGACCGGATACCTACTCTGATCGTGCGCTTAACGGAGAATCAGAGACCTGAGGATGCCTGCACAGGCATTCCCAGGTCTGCACGGAACGGAGTGAGCTTGTCCCCGAAGTGATACGTCCTAGCGACTTCCCGTCGGAAGGTGTGAATGATGGGGAACGAAGCCCCCACGCCCCGCTAGTTCCGGTCCTTGGGCCTATGACCAGGCAAGTTACCCATGATTTCAAAACACCACATCTGCCGATGAAACAATGGCCGCCACACGGCGCATAGTGATAAATTGTGAATGTTTGCAAGACTACAGCCGAGCCAAATGGCCTATGAATTAGTATTCGAGGTCGCAAGACGAATTCCTACCGGTCAATTAACGTCAATTTTTGCGTCAAGATGACGCATCTTCCACGCCATGCGCCAGCGATACAAGGCAGGGTGACCGCCTTGGGAGTAGTAACTGCCAACAAACATCTTGCGACATCTCTACGAACATAGCGCGGTTGGGACAGCATTCGGGCCGCCGGCTATGGAAGTCCGGATTGGTGTAGCCGCTAAGGCATTGGGATTCGCCCAGAAACTCTTCGCCGATAGGAAAAGTAGGGAAAAATACGACGGAACTCGACCGGGATCGACTGCTCCAGGCAGCCCCAAACACGCTCCTGGCCCGCGTGTGGCGCGTGCCTAGGCCATGGTGTAGCCAGCCATGAACAGAAGGAAGATTTGACGCGCCAAGGGGAACGCCTGAAATCTTTTAGCGCCGCTAATGGATGGCAACGGATGAACTCGCCGTAGCCTGGAGCGTGACCAAGGCGTCCGCCGCAGATAGTACCATTCTTACCATGGCGTCAGCCGTGCTCGAACAATTCGCCAACCGCCATCTCCTGGCCTTAACGTCGGCCAAGCTGCTGAGTGCCGGCAAGGCGTATCACGACAGTAAATTCGCTATCCTCGGTTGGGACACCTGTGACATCAAGCCGGTGATCGATATTGGCAATCTCTGGAAAGACGGGAGCCGACTCGGCTGTCTGGTACAATTACCAAGGTCAAGTCTCTTGCCGGGGTAGAACGCGAGATGGCGAACGGAGGCTTTGAACAAGACCGCAATACCTTGAAAAGGCGCTGCTCCGTAGGCGACGCGAGCCAAGGGCACGCGCAGTGCCCGATTGCCCAAGGGATCGGGATTCCCCTCAAGACCGATCGGAGGCTCTTTACGCCGACGGACCGGGCAAGCTACCAATGAGAGCGGGAATAGGATCGTCCCACGGCCGTCGAACGCGTCAATAGTCGCCTCGACGTGTTGTTCGGCTTCGAACTGCACACCATTCGCGGGCTACAGAAAATGATTACGAATGTGAAGCGTCGGCCTACGGATTCCGAACTGCGGGAGCGGATCACGCTCCGAATGCCCAAAGAGCAGGTCAAGCACATCCTGATGGAGAGATTCGCAAGCAGGCGTCTCCGCCCCATGCTGGCCGAGGTAGCACGAGATGGGGAGGGGGCCCTCGCCCAGGCCAGCCAATCCGTCCGATCTTCCTCACCCGCTAAGGATTCGCCGCGTTCGCGGTACGCAGCAAGGGGTCGCTTTGCTCGCAAGAAGAGGACGAGAAAAGGAACGAGGGCGTAGGCTGGCGATGTGGGGTCAAGCTGGGGATTTCCCATCCATGCTCTGGGGTTATTCTGGATACCGCTCCTACCGTCGCATGTCCTACCGTCAGTTGTCCCCATGCTTTGGGGTTATCCTGGGGATTCCTTCCTACCGTCAGTTGTCTCCGGAAGGAAACCCGAGTACGGAGAGGACTGCCTCCGGACTCTCGATGAAGGAAATGGCAACGGCTGCCGGCAGGACTTGTCAGGTCGCATCCCCGCCTTCGCAGAAGGGTGGGTGACGGGAGACCGTCACGGGATGACGTTGTGGCTTCGAACGAGCGAACCTTTCCAGACGTGTTCAGTAATGTGTAGAGCTCTAGCTAGGAGCTTGTCCAATAATCCCCATGAGCACGTGCAAAACTACAATATATTCCACAGTTTCTGGAAACGGCACCATATATTGTGGATACGGTTGGCATGATTCGAATTAATGGACATGCTCCTAGAAGTTTATTCGAGATCTGCGCAGACACTAAACACGTTATTGCGGGTGAGACAAAACAGCAATCAAGTCGGACGTAGAACGACGACAATACTTTTTTCAAAAATTGTTGGCACGGGAAATGGACTTGTGATAGAATGCGATTGTGAGCACAATCACAAATGTTGATTGGAGGTGCACCATGCCAAACAAATCCACTCGTTGCCCTCGGTGCCGAAAGGGAACCTTGGTTTACCGGACGCTGCAGATTACGGGAGACATTTACACGGTTTGTGACAACTTCCCACAATGTGCCTATGTTGGGCGTCTGGAAGACGTCAAGCCTCGGCGGCGCTCCCAAGCCGGCTAACCGTGAGATGCTCGGCCGAGCGCGTGACGCCGCGCCGCCACGTGCCAAGCACGTGGTATTTGGCTTGTTGCCAGATTGGGGTGATTGGGGCGCCCCGGCCCTTAGGCCTGAGGACATAAGCCGGTGCCCGATTGGGCCAAAATCTTGAAGCGTACCGACTTTTGAGTTAGGGACGATTTTTGCCAGCGGACTCCCTGGGGGATCGGAAGTGGAGTCACTTCCGCGGACGGACTGGCGAGCCCGAACAAGCTGCGAGAGTCTTCTATTGCAAGAACACCTGAGAGGGTCAGAACGGTTCGTCTGTGACTGCCCGTAACCACTGGATGCCGAAGGATTCCGTTTGAGGCCCAGGATGCTGTTGGGGCGCCCCGAATACCTGAAAGAGCCAACCGAAGATCGGATCCTCGCGGATTTATCCGTGGTCAGACTCAGGACACAAAATCGCCATATGGCCGTCGATAACCGCAACCGCGAGCCAGTGCGGGCCGGCCTGCCGATGCACCCCCTCAGAGGTAATCGGTTAACTGGAGCAACCCGGTTCCGGCCCCCGCTCCACTGGGGAGCACGCCAAAAAAACCGTAATGCGTTCACCCTCGACCAAGGATTGCCGATGCGGGGGAATGAGGTCGACGTTATCCACCACGATCTGCGTTTGATAAGCCTCTGCCACCACCGCCTGAAACTGGTGCGAAAGGTGCTTCACAATATCGACAACAAAACCTAAGACCTAACTGAAGCCTAACTGAAGCCTAGCCTATGCTGCTCTCTGATCAAAAATTGTTAACACACAGGCTTGTGAATCCATGCACAGCGCGAGTTCCCTGTTCTCCCATGCTACCATTGACTGTACTGCTACCATTGACACCAATACATGCTAAAAGGGGAAATCCCCTCGGATTCCCGTATCACAAAAGGAGGGAAGAAACTCACGCCTCCGATTGACAACGCCATCCGAATGAGGCGAATCCCCACAACCCGAAACCCGCACGTTAACCCCTTAAGTTGCACGGCAAAGAACACACATGTTCGCTGAACCGATGGACAGATCCTTGCTACCCTGGCACGCAGAAAGGCGTTTGGATACGCCGCCACATTCTGGTAAGCGAGGGATCTGCCATGCACAATCAGCAATTTTCCCCGGAACTCATCCGCCACTTGCGCAGTATCATCAAGTACCATCCGCATCCCCGGGTCCGGCAGCAAGTCCAAGCCGGGTTATGGCACGCCCTCGGCTTTTCCGACGCCGACATCGCCCGCGCGCTGGGGGTCACCGTCGTGACCGTACGATCGTATTTGCGCAAGTATGCTCAAGGCGGCCTCGACGCCCTGCTCCGCTTTCGGGTCGGAGGCCGTGTGAGCGGCTTAGCTCCGCATACCACGAGCCTGGAAGAGGAATTTCGACTACGTCCGCCGACCAGCGCCCGCGACGCGGCGCAACGCATTGAAGCCTCGACGGGGGTCCACTGCAGTCCGAGTCAAGTGCGTGTCTTCATGCTGACCATGGGGATGAAGTGCCGTAAAGTCGGACCGATTCCCGCCAAAGCCGACCCCGATGCCCAGGACACGTTCGTTACCGAGCAGATCGAACCGCGCATCGCGCAAGCGAAAGCGGGCCGCCGCTACCTGTTCTTTGTAGATGCCGCCCACTTCGTGTTTGGCACCTATTTGGGCTACCTCTGGTGTTTCGTTCGGGTGCTCGTGCAGACCCCTTCCGGGCGCCAGCGGTTCAATGTGCTGGGAGCCTTGAATGCGATCACGCGCGAAATCGTGACGGTCACCAATACCGGATACATCAATTCCCCCTCCGTCGTCGAGCTGCTCGAGAAATTAGTCAAGCAATTCCCCGACCGGCCCATTACCCTCATCTTGGACAATGCCCGCTATCAACGCTCGAACGGCTGTGGCAATTTACGAAAGCCAAGTGTTTGAATTCCCGCTATTACGCCACGTTTTCCGAGTTTTGCCAGGCCATCACCACCTGCCTGCATGAGCCCGACGCGGACCAGCAAGCACGCCTGCGTACGCTGCTTACTCTGAAGTTCCAACGTTTCGCCAAGGCAGGGTAACCCGGCGGGGCCAGCCCGTTGTCCCATCCGCATCCGCACCCACGATGCGCTCCCTTGGCGGATCGGGCTTGGCTATGTCCACGAATCGGCTCCGATCCAGGAAGCGGGTGCGATGCGCACCGGATCCTCCCCCGGGTGGGGGCAGATCTTCTCCAGTCTGCCGGGCAGGCCGGTCAACCGCCGATGTTTTGCAAACATACAGCCCAATAATGAGGATGGGGTCGCCGAATCATATACGAATCATATAATAAGTAGAGAGTTATCGGAAGTTCGCGGAACGTAAAAAGCCTCGGGCGAGGCACCTCCCAAGACTTCGGATAACTCTATTGGACTAAAGCGCGGTCGAGCGGCGACCTCTGTGGGCAATCAATCGCTTTGCCCTCCAGGGGTATACGCAAACCTTCCGCCAGCAGCAAGGCGTTATCGTCGGTGCGCCGAGGGGTATTTCGATAATGCTTCATGGTGTGAAGCTCCTTCCTCCGAACTTCGTCGCCAAAACCAAACCTGCCTTATTATACGACTACCCACGGCGGTTTTCGCAAGAAGGAAAAGCATCCGTATCCGGTTCAAGAAAGCATTTAAACCACCGCGCAGCGGTTTAGTCCAACATTCAGTATGGTAAAAAATTTGAACAGAGAGCAGTATAGGGCATTAAAGCTTAGGCGTCAGCAGAGCGCCCAGTATGAGGGCAAGGATCGTGAGAATGATCGTAAGCCAGGTGCTATTGCGAAAGGTTAGTCGGGCTTCCACCTGATCGATGCGTCCGCTGAGCCGCGTTCCAACATCGTCAATGCGCTTGTCGATCTGAGTAAATCGGTCTTCAAATCGAATGCGCTGATCGTTGAACCGCTCATTCATTTGGGTGCTCAATTGCTGAATTTGGTTGCTGATTAACACCCACGGCATTTCGACGACGGGGTTTGCGGGTGGCAATCCGGAAGATTCCTCGGCCACAACAAAAGCCTCCTTTGCTACCATGCGTTTCCTGCTTACAGTATACTACGCCCGCCGCCAGAGGGGGAGAGAGGGGAAGTGAAGGGAAAGGTTAAACCAAGGGCGCAGGCTGGGGAAACAACGCCGAATCGTCGGCATCAAACGGTTGATGCCAATCCCCGTGGCGGAGTATGGAAGTTAGGGATGCGCAAACAGCACGGTCACAAAGCCAACAATCATGGCGGCGAGAGTGGCTCCATACCAATATTGAAGACCATCAATACGCGTGTTGGTCGCATCAAGCTTGTGCTCGACCTTGGTGTCCAAGGCGTCAATGCGCGTATTGATGGCATCAAGCTTGTGCTCGACCTTGGTGTCCAAGGCGTCAATGCGCGTATTGATGGCATCAAGCTTTTGCTCGAATTTGGTGTCCAAGGCGTCAATGCGCGTATTGATGGCATCAAGCTTTTGCTCGAATTTGGTGTCCAAAGCATCAATGCGAGCGTTGGTGGTGTCGAGTTTGGATTCGAGCTTGTCTTCCATGCGATGCAGTTCCTGGAGCAAATGAAACCCCCAAGACGAAGGAATGTCCGTCTCGGACACCGCTGGGGGTCGTTCGTTATCGGGCATGGGCATCCCCTTCCTTCTCCCTTCAGTATAGCATGCCTTTTGCGTGACGATGCTCCATAGCTAAAGCCACCGGAGGGGATTCGACGGTCTTGGCGTCCACGTTCGGGGTGGCCATCGCCGCGGGATTCGGCACGGTTTCGTACGTCACGATGGTTCTCGCAACCGATTTGCATGATGTCCGAGGGCTTGCTCGGGAAACAACGCCGAATCGTCCGCGTCAAACGGTTGATGCCAATCTCCGTGGCGGATCATGAGCGCAATAAGGGCGTAATTGAGCAGATCGCGATACGAGTCCTCGATGGATTCGTTATGCGGCACATCGGCGCGAGGAACGACATGGCCTTCGGCGTCATGGGTGAACTGGAGATGTTTGAGACGCTCGAGTTTATCACTGAGACGGACGAGCACGCCCAGTTCGCCGAAGACGGCAATGTTGCCGGGCCCATAATCCGATTGTTTGCGCACCATGAGGGCATACTGATCGGCGAGGATTTGGCGGACGGCATCGTTCCACGGGGTGGGAGAGGAAGACATGCATACACCGGCTTTCGGAAGGAAATGGTTACGAGTACTTAATTGGGCTATTTGCACAAGGTGGTTGAATGAGCGATAGACGCAGCGGGTGGAGTGGGGTCCGTTCTCTGCAATATCGGGTGGAATTTGCTTGGAAGCACGGGTGCTGTATTATGCAAAACATGGTTGAAGGATGAAATGGAAAATACGAATCGCTGCGCCCCTTCCGCGCAACCATCCCCTCGCTATTGATCCCTGATGTCGCTTGCAAGGAAGTGGATGCGGATCATCTCCAGAATAGTAAACAGGTCTCGGTGCGCGGTATTTGAGAGGCGATTCAGTGACGAAAACTGGCCTGAGTGGTGAATGTGGTAAGGTTCCGTGGGCGTTTGGTACCGCTTGTCCAAGGGATGGGACTCGCTGTGAAATTTGATGTAACGGTCTGCCGCTAATATCCAGTCGTGTTGGAACTGGTCAACGGTTCCAGACGGCGTGATTTTTTCGGTCACCGAAATGTGCTGGTCGTTAATTAGCTGAATGGTTTTACGTGTAGTGGTAATGGTTGACGGCTGACCCGACCCGTCACCATCTCGGATGTCGACAATGATGTCCCCGAACTCGCGTCGGAAGAGTCCAAAGTTAGTCGGGTTCAACCTGTGACCTCAACACATTTAGCACGTACTGCCATTCCCACGTATCCCGTTCTTCCTCCAAGGACTGAGGCTGGCGCGAACCGAGAGTGGCTTCAAAGGTGCCACCATACTTGGTTTCGAGACGCCGTAAGTCTTTCAAATGTTGCTTTCGCGCGTCTTCGGGTGTGTGGGGTCTCGGCGCGGTTGCTTCGTACGCCTGTATGATCTCTTGGACAGGGATGGCCTCGCCCTCGGAGGTACGCCATAACGCATTCTTCGGGATACGCGCATGTTTTCTGGGGCCTGACTTTTGGATGCCCACGAAGCGGTTTTCCGCGATCCAGTTGTTGATAGTGGTAATCGACACTCCAAAATACCGGGCGATTTCCCGCGTCGAATACTGTCGGACGGATTCCGCAGCAGCCACACGCTCGACGAAATCCACCCAGACGTTCCGGAGCGCCGCTTCGTCCACCGGCAACCGGATCCCCGATTCCGCCATCTCCCGTATCAATTGCCCAGTCCGAGAGTCACGACTCGGGCACCGCCCACTGAGAGTTTCTAATGCCCGCAGAAACACCTTGAGTGCACTAGTGTTCCGTTGAGCGAGCTCGACGAAAGATGGAGCACTAGCCAGCGCCTGTTCGCGATCCTCAGCGGTAATCATTATCCTCACCTCGTCACCCCCATCTTAACCTGTTATTCCCCAAACTGCAAGAGAAATACAACCCACGCAACCTAGCATATGCGAGCAATGAGGCCGGATTACGATCTATTCGCTGCCGTCCCCGAGGAGTGGCGACTCCGAATTACCGCGCACTTGGCATGGCATTTTCAGGCACTTGCCCTGCAATGGGATTGAAATGGAAGCCTGCCAGGTAAAAAAGGTGGACATGGCATGCATGCACGGCGCACGCAGACAGAATTCGGATACCACCATGGAGGCACAAGACGGAATATTAACCGACACTTTCGCAGTAGGTCGAGTACGGCGCTCGCCGAAGCGGGTGGCTTCGGTCAACAACCGGGGAAATTCCAACCTCAGATTGCACGTAGGCAAAAAAACAGGAGGATCCGAGTGAGGTTCAGGAGAGGGTTGCGCCTTGAAAAGCTCAAGGAGGACGTGCCGCCTGCAATGGCGGCCAGGATAGAGCCGAGCCAGCAGTCCTGCACCGAGTCTTGCGTGGTCCGGGGTAACCCGTCCTGCGAAGCGTAGACAGGAAGGTCGTAGGCCGGAATCGTGTAAACAGGATGATTAGCCCCGAAATCGAACGTGGTCGAAGTAGCCGATCTCATCCCTCTAGGGAGAAGGCCGAGTCTCATTCACCGCTCTAGCAAGGGGAATCGAGATGCTTCCGGGGTTGGTACCTACAGCATGCGACTCACGGTCGCCTTGGGAACAAGGGAGAGCCGGTCGGATTCCGTCGCAGGGCGGATAGCAGGGGCCGAGCCTTACAAAGTGAGAATCCTGCGAAGACTGACCGGAAGTCTTACTGGTTGATAGTACTCCGAGGCCGGGAAAGCCGGCCACATGGGGAAGCGGCCAGCAGTCATAGACGAGTTCTAAGGCCTCAGGGCCCTCTCTTCAATGGGAGGTTAAGGCCTTCATTCAATGGAAGGAGTTCCTTGCCATGCCGGCCTTAGAACTCATAGCTGAGCAAGCGGGTGGGAACATCGCGGCCTTCATGGATGCTCTTCACGCTTGCCTATCGGTCGCCTCACGGTGTACATTCCCGAGGAGGCGCGGTTACCTCATCTAGTCATTCAGTAAATCTATCGCTGAAGAGCCCAGTGCGGGAAATCCGCACGCTGGGTTCCGTGGGGGTCGGGTTGCCCGAGGTGGGCAGCCCTTCTACCCGGATCGGGTTGCCCGAGGAGGGCAGCTCTTCTACCCGGACACAGCGGATCACGCCGATCGGGACCTGCAGTTTAAATTCGTCGCCGATCAAGTCGCTCAATGAAAGACAATGCGGCCACGCCTGCCCCACAACTGAGCACCGCTCCGGCCTGATTGGGGTGCCCCCACGGGCCACGAGGTTCAAACACAATACGAGTTCGATTAAGTCCTTAATCTGACAGTTTGGCATCGGTGTGTGGCGGCGAACCGGTGAGAACGCCCCGGCAAGCACGGTGGTCCACGAATTCAAAGGGCGTCCTATGATGTTCGAAACCGGGCGAGCGGCCGGATCAGTCGCCCCTCTCGATGTTGTTCCGACCAATGCGCGGTCCAGCCCGCCATGCGGGCAAGGGCAAAAGTCGGCGGGCACAAGAGGCGGGGAATTCCCACTGCCTTGAAGACGGCAGCGGCATAGAATTCGACGTTGGTGGCCAACACCCGTTCAGGGTGCCTTTCCGCCAACAAGCGCAAGGCGGCTTGTTCGGTCCGCACGGCGAGGTCAGCCCAAGGCTCGGTGCCCACCAAATCGAGAAAAACTTCCCGCAGCGCTTGAGCCCTGGGGTCGACGCTGCGGTAGACGCGATGCCCAAATCCCATCAGACGCTCCCCGCGCTGAAGCTTCTCCTCCAATATTGCTTCTGGGCAATCTGACCGTTCCGCCACGGCATCTAACAACTCGAGAACGCCTTCGGGTGCCCCGCCATGCAGAGGGCCCGACAGCACCGCCACGCCAGCCGCCAGCGCCAATGGCAGCCGTGCCCCGGTGCTGGCCGCAATTCGCACGGCAAAGGTCGAAGCGTTCAGACTGTGTTCGGCCGCCATCACCCAATAGGCGTCAAGGGCGCGCACCTGCACGGAGGCAGGCTTTTTTCCGGTTATCAGGGTAAGATATTGCTCGGCCACCCCAGCAGTCGAATCCCAAACGCTATCTCCATCTGTTCCCACCACCCGACCGAACATCACGGGAAGCCCGCAGATCATGGCGCATCCCTCGTCAAGGTCATCGGGCCATGTATCGCCGAGATGAAGCAATATCACCGCCAGCGCCGCCATCGGATCCCGGGGCCACGGCTCGAGTGGCAGGGACAGCACCAGGGGCTGAACGTTGGGCCGTCTAACCCCATCCACCAACCATGGCACCAGTTCCTCAAATCGAAAGTTGCGGACCACGTCGCCAATCGGTTGTCCCCGGTATGTTAGGCGACCACCGGCGCCATCTACATCCGAGATGGCGGTGTCGGCGACCACCACGCCCTCCAGCCCCGGAGGGGCGACCCACGGAGTTTCTCTCATCATCCCATCACCTCGGAGCAAGTGTACACTTTACTGTTCATCAAATTAGCCATGATGCACGGTCAGGTGATAAGATTATCGAATCAAGAGGGAGATGACGGTATGGATCTGGATTGGGTACAAACCTTTCTTGCCGCGGCAAAGACCGAGAATTTTCGCCAGGCCGCCAAATTGCGCTATATCAGCCAAGCGGCGATATCGCAACACATCGCTCACCTGGAAGCCGCCCTGGGAACCCCATTATTCGACCGCGTAGGCCGTCGCGTTCGGCTGAGTTCGGCCGGGCAGGCGTTTTTACCCTATGCACGGCGTTTGGTTGAAACGGCCGAGGCCGGCCGAGCGCAAGTATGGGCGATCGAGGCTGGCCGCAAGCGGCCCCTCCGCCTTGCCGCCACCCCACTTTTGGCCGAATCCTCCCTGCTTTCCTGGCTATGTCGCCAGCTACTGCTGCACGAGCCTAGCATCGATCTTATCGTTCGAGTCGAATCTACCAAGGTCATTGGCCACGCCTTGGCGACCGGGGAAATCGACGGAGCTTTAACCGATGAATCCGTGAATGGATTGGGAGGAACTGTCTGCCTGCTGTTCCGGGATCCTGTTGAACTGCTGACCGGACTCGAAGGCGACCACGACACCCCGGCTCCCGACACGGCGTTCATGCTGCAACGGCAGCGGCTGATTCTCGTCTCCTCGGCCCCCTACGTGGCGCCTTTTATGAGCGAGCTCGAACGCCACCGACGGATAGTCGCTACGATGACCGTCGATCACCCGGCGGTCGCCAAACGGCTCGCAGAAGAGGGCGCGGGCCTCACGATTTTGCCACGCCTCAGCGTAACCCGAGAGTTAATGGAAGGGCGCTTGTTTGCCCTATCGACCGCTAGCCTTCCGACCTTGGCCCCACTTTCCGTATTTTGGATAGCTGCCGATGCCCCCTCGGACACGGTGACTCTGGTGGATACCATCCTAAAGCAGCGCTGGGGCGGCGTGTCATGAACCGGAGTTTCCCTGGTGGCGGCGCTTTTTCGTCAACGAATCTCGGAGCCGATCGCACGCAGGGCGGTGACCGCACCGGATCGTCGCAAGCCAAGGCGGCAAGGCGGTCGGGAAGATCATGGCCTTGCGTTGTTCGACGGGTGTTCACAGGCAGCTCTCCCCACGCTGCGGTGAGGAGGTCAACGCCATAATTCATGGCGCGTTGTGGTAAGATGACACAACGCCCGAGCGATTGGCGGATGCACGGTGGTTGTCGTTTCTGGAGCGTCGTCGCCTGCGGGGGCAGAGGACACTTCAGGCCGGGGCAGGATAGGTCGCGGTGTTCTGGATTTGTCGCGAGGTGGTTCTGGGTGCAATCTGAGATTGGAATTTCCCGGTTGTTAGGCCAACTATCCTCGTCGGCAAATTCGGCCTGGGTTGGAATGTAAGGTGGCTGCGCGACGATTTGCTGCCCCCTGCGAGTTGGGAATTTCAAGGTTGGACGATCGACCGGACGATCGACCGAACTCAACGGCTCGCCTGGCTTAAAACAACCCGATTACGTTCACGGGCAGGATTGCGCGACAAACATTTTCTGCGCATCGGAGTGAATTTCGTGGATAATCAAATCGTTGTAGCCGTCAAAGGTGTTATCATTCGAGACGGAAAATGGCTTATCATAAAACGGTCTGATTCGGATGACATTGGAGCGGGAACTTGGGAAACTCCTGGAGGTAGAGTCGATTTTGGAGAGTGCCCCGAAGAAGCACTTGTTCGCGAAATTCAAGAGGAAGTTGGACTTGATGCAACAGTGGACGGAATTCTCTATGCGTCAAGTTTTATGTCAAACCCTTTTCGCCAGGTAATCATCATCCATTATCGGTGCGCTGTCCCTCAGGGCAACGTGAGTTTGTCTGATGAGCACTCTGATTACCTTTGGGCAACCAAGGAAGAGCTCGTTCAACGCTTACCTCCGACCATACTGACGAACTTCCAAAAATGCAAAGTTATTTGATTAGACCAGATTAGACAACGGGTTGGGTCGTCAAAGAGGGCGTAAACGCACGAACGCTAGTCGGTTCTCGGGCAACAAACAGGCTACCGAAACTGGCGACAAACTCGGTTAGCGGTGGGTGTCGGTTGGGTGTACCATGGAAGGAGTACAGATTTCAAGGGGGCGAGTATCGCCATGGAATAGGCTCTTCGAATGATCACAAGGCGCGGGCAGCTCCGGAATGGCCGAATAAAAGGCCTGCGTTGACTCATTTCGGGAGACAACCCGATCCGTTCTGTGCCGTGACACCGTACCGTTCCGGCATCAGACTGATCCCCCGTCTCCCCCACAAGAGGGGGAAATGTTTCATTGACGCACACAGTGGAGACGCCCCGCCTGGTAATGGTTGAAGGCATGATTGGATCTGGGAAAACCACGACAGCGACCTGGATTCATCGATTTTTGACCGAGCGACACGTCGCTGCGAACCTGTTTCTTGAAGGCGCCGTCGACCATCCTGCCGACTACGAACACACGGCATGGTTTGGTAGCGAGGATTGGATTCAGCTGCTGTCGCGCTGGCCTGACTACCGAACCCCGTTGGAGGCCGTCAGCCGGCTCGCGGATGGTGGGCACCTGGTGTCCTACGGGACAGGGCACCACTTTCATGGGGAGACCTTGCCCGATGCCTTACTTGAGGCATTAGCCGCACGTAGTGTGTACGATGGCATCCCGCTGGATCAGCACCATCGCCTGTTGACGGATCGCTGGCGGGAATTCGCCCGGGTACACCAGGAGTCCTCCACGATAATGATTTTCGAATGTTGCTTCTTACAAAATCCTTTGATGAAGTTCGTCGTCCAACATGACGCCGCGCCGTCGGCCTTAGTGGGGCATTTGTGGGCAATCGCTGAGGCGCTTCAGCCTCTGCATCCGGTGGTACTCTACTTGGCGCCTTCCGATATCGAGGGGACGATAGCGCGGGTGACCCGGGAACGTCCTGTAGAATGGCGAGAGGCGGTCGTTCAGTATCATGTCGGCCAAGCCTTTGGACGGGCCCGAGAACTTCACGGATGGGAGGGCTTCTTGACCTTTCTCCGACAACGCCAGGCGCTGGAACGGGACATTTTGGCCCAGTTACCCGTGCGCACCATCGTGATAGACGGAGACGTCTCCCCTGAGCGATGGCCGCAACTGGAAGCGCTGTTGGCCGGTTGGTACCCGGTAAAGGTATTAAGTCAACTCGGCGTCGAGAATGACGTGTCTTAATATTACGGAGCTAAAAGGGATGTCTTGCAAGGACTTCATGGTATGAATATCGAATCGGTAGCAGTGTCATTCAGGGTGATGTTTGCCATGCTTGGGTTCTTGGAGGGATGCCGTGAAATCGGTTCCGGGATTGGTGCGCCGGTGCGAACATCGTTTTGGAGTCACCGTAGTTGCGCCTCTTTCGAACGAATCGGGAACGCTGATTTTTTCAGCCGTCAGTCCTACGGCAGAACTGGTGCTCAAGATTGGAGTTAACGATGCTGAGGCGAAGCGGGAATTGAACGCAGAATGCGTTCTCCGATCGCGGGGCGATTCGCGTCATGGATTTTGATGGGCCACTCCGGGCATTGTTGCTCCAGCGAGCGGTGCCGGGGGATCCTTTGTCGACGGTTACCGATGACGACCGAGCAACGGAAATTTTTTGTTCCGTGTTCCGCCGTCTTCACCAGGGCTCGTTTACGGGGACGCATCAGTCTATTTCGGAACATTTTTCGGCCATCGCTCGATACCAGCAGATGCGGGTTGCCACCGGTGGACCGTTGCCGTTGTGGTGGGTCGATCGTGCAGCCGATTACTTGACCAACCTGGCATCATCCAACGGTGAGACGGAATTGCTGCACGGGGATCTTCACCACGACAACATTTTGCACGACGGAGGCGAGTGGGTCGTGATTGACCCGAAGGGCATCATCGGCGATCCACACTTTGACGTTATCCAATATCTCCTGAACTATCCCGGTCGAGGTGGTGATCCCGAAGCGGTCCTGGCCCGCCGGATGGCCATGATGACAGAGCAGTTGACGTTGGATGCGCAACGCATCGCCATGTGGGGCATTGCAAAAGGGATCTTGGATGCCTGTTGGGCGCTTGAGGATGGGGCCGACTGGCGCAGTGGACTCCACACCGCAGAGAGATTCGAGCGTTGGCTGGCCCAGTCTGGTCATTCGAAGGGGTAAATACTCTCTGCGGAGCTGCATACCTCCGTCACTGGATGCGCAATCGGCGGGCTGGTGCCTACAATGCTGGCAAGACCATCATCGGGACCATGCTTACGAATAAACATCGTTGGCTTGTGATTTCCATGGGTGACAGATCGCCCGCCTGATACAGATATGTCGCCTTATGTCAAAAGATGACGACATTTCTCGGTTTGGTGCCCCATTCGGTCGCTCTTTTCCCGGAGCACGAACCGTCAAAGAGTGGTTTTCAGTCCGACGTGCTACGTCATCGACTGCATTGGAGCCATTCTAAGAACCGTCATACTGACAATTACGCCATAAGGAGTGAAATGCGTGTCAAAGCCGTATTTAATGGTGGTCACTGGTAGGCCGGGTTCAGGGAAAACAACTTTTTCAAGGGAGCTTGGCAATGAGATTTGTATGCCAGTAATCAGCCGGGATCAGATTAAGGAAGGATATGTACACACTTTGGGCAAAAGACATGATGAGCTTCCGGAGCAAGCCAATAAAGCAGCCACGGAAATCTTCTTTGATACGCTCATGGGGCTGATATTAAACAACGTGTCGGTGATTGCTGAGGCAGCATTCCAGCACCGTGTCTGGTCGGCCATGCTTGAACAATTCATGGAAAAGGCGCGGGTCTATCTGTTGATTTGTAAGGTTGATGAAAAGATCGCGCTTGATAGGTTTGTCCGCCGAGGGATGGACAACCCGCTAAGGGAGTACTTCCATGGCGACAGGGGAGTCGACATGGCCAGAAAGGGCATGGAACTTAGCGTGAGCCCTTACGAAGAACCCCGGCTCGACGTCCCTATCTTCCATATCGACACTTCAGGGAAATACACACCTTCCATCAAGGAACTAAGCAGGGAAATTTTCGGTGAATGGGATAGACGATCTAGCACAAGAAAGGACATCAATCAAGACGCTTAAGTAGCTTGGGCTAAGCTCCAGTTAAGCCGTTTGTCCAACATTTATTGGGTTCGCCAAGGTGCACGTGTTGAGAGGACGCTCCACGAGTTTGTGTCCCATATCACGACGGTTCAATCGATACGCCACTGGGCCGCATACCATTGCTTGTACTGCTTCCGGCCATCGTATGAGCCGTCAATCAACGCCTTCAGGTTGCTAGTCAAAGTATCGACCCAGTGAAACGTTTCAACAGCGTTTTCGCCACTGAACAACGTCACCCCATGCGGGATATCCCTTTCCTTTGCACGGGCGTCGTACATTGCCGTACGATTCTAAGACGACATCAGCACCGAGATTGCACTGTACACCGGGCAGTATCGAATGCTTACCCAGGTTGCCAACTGCTTCAACAAAATAGTATGGGGCTTTCCTTTCTTAAGTAAAGCCCCCATGACCATGGGTGATTGTGCTGTGCCACGGCCCCGTTTGCCTTTGCTTTTGCCACCAACGTCGAAATCATCGACGGACCTAGATTATGGTGTCCGTGGTGTTGAATGTCCTGACAGAAGGTCGCGCGGCAGACAGGATGCTGTCCCAGTATCCGGCGCTCAACGCCGACGATGTGCACGCCGCCAGGCTGGCGGGAGATCGGACACGCCCCTTACCTTCGTTGGAGGAGGGACACCTGATACGGTTTAAACTGGACGAAAACATGCCGGTCGTCGTGGCCCACATTCTGAGAAACAGCGGCTACGATTCGGGTACCAGTAATCCGGCGGTATTGGACGTTTGTCGGGGTGAACACCGGAGTTTGCTGACCCTTGATCTCGACTTTGCTTCATTGTCGATTATCCCGCCGCCAATTATCCGGGGGTCGTGATTTTCCGTCTCAGCTCCGCGGGTCCCACCGGCGTCATGGTCACCGCCCGACGTTGCTATTAGTCGGCGCCTCGTCTACTCTGGAGCCAGGCCTTCTTGGGATTGAAAGACGTGATCGAATCCTGGTGCGCAGCCCAACCCGGATTAGCTGGGAACACACCTCGGATAGAAGGCGGGCAATGGGTTTGAACGGTCAAGATTCCTTCACATAGCCCATCATGCACACTCGGGGACGAAGGGAATCCAGGTGCGAATGTCGAATGCCGAGTAGTGTACTCTTGGGCAGGAACGCACAAGAATGGAGGGGGGGAGACGAAGGTGCCTCATTGGGCAGGGCGTTAACAGGCAGGAATGCGGCTTACCGCTTCGGACACAAGGATGATGACGGCCCGGATGTACCTAGATTACACTGTGAGTAGTTCCGTCTACGGGAGTGATTTGGAGGTGACCGGCATACAGATTCGGCCATTGCAGTCTGATGAACCATTGCCGATGGACCTACTGCTGCTGGCGGACCCGTCCACGGAAGTGGTGGAGACATATATTCATCGCGGTCGCTGTTTTGTCGCTGAGACGAACGGAGAAGTGGTGGGTGAATACGTATTAATCGAGACGCGCCCTGAAACTGTCGAGCTCGTCAATGTAGCGGTACGGGAATCAGACCAGGGCAAAGGAGTCGGCAAGCACCTCGTTCACCATGCCATTCAGACAGCGCGCTCACTGGGATACCGCACCATCGAGTTGGGTACGGGGAACGCGGGCATCGGGCAACTGGCCTTGTATCAAAAGTGTGGGTTCCGCATTGTCGGCGTCGACTTAGATTTCTTTCCGCTTCACTATCCGGCCCTCATCTACGAGAACGGAATTTTGTGTCGCGACATGATTCGATTGGCTCTGGTTTTGGCACCCAACGCTCAGACACATGGATAGAACGTCCGGATTCTTCGTCCCGTAAATGAGATGCGTACCGTCTAACACGGCTCTTGGTGCGAAGGCGAGCGTGCATTTAGATATGATTTGACATGGCAAAGCCGCCGACCGGCCGACGCCTGGTACCATCGCTGCGTGGAAGTTGTAACTGCTTCAATAATTGCTGAGAAACTATCAGCTTCTATCATATAATGCTTGCAGGTGAAGGGCATATGGACGAACAGTTTGTCAGTATTGGCAAAGCCGCCAAGATGCTTGGCATGCATATCGACGGATTACGTAAATGGGAAGCCCGCGGCATTTTAATTCCTGTGCGGACTTTGACAAATCAGCGGCGTTATCGTATCGCAGACTTACACGCTCTGATGCACGAGGATGTGACGGGCATTGCATAGGATACACGGTGCATTCTTTATGCGCGCGTCTCCACCAAAAAACAGCAAGAAACCGGGAATCTTGACCGCCAACTCGGACGTCTGACCACGTTGGCGGCTGAACAACCCTGGACGGTCGTCGCCGCCTTGACCGATGTGGCCAGCGGCCTCGATGAAAAGCGGCGGGGACTCCAGCATCTCTTGACTCTCGTGCAAGAAAAGCAAGCCGCTATGGTCGCGGTGGAATCTAAAGATCGGCTAGCTCGATTGGGTTTTCATGATCTCGAAAGCTATCTGCACGCCTTTGGCGTACGCATCGTCGTGATGGAGAGTCCGGTGAAAGACGATCCCGCACGAATTTACGGCAAACGCGGCGGAAAAACGATGGTTTCGACCGTGCGTCAAGCGATGGCGACCTTAGCTCGGGAAGGAGTTGCCGAATGAAGACAACCATTTTTGGGGTCTTGCTCGAGGCCACGCCGGAGCAGGACACGATGCTCGCCGTCTCATGGGCAAATATGGCTTTATGCTCCGATTTGCCTTTCAACGCTTGGTGGGAGGACTCCGAAACCTCGGCGGCTTGGGACGGCACTGTGCCAGTGAAACGGAGTTGCCGCTGCGTTACGCCAAAGATGCGGTGCAAGAAGCGCAAGACCTCATTCGGGCCCGCCATCAAGCCATGCAAGACCACCTGACGCTGTGGACGCAGCGGGTAAAAAACCCAAGAGCGACTGCGTGCCCTGCAGGCTGCGCCCCATCCCCATGCCCGGCGCATTGCCGGGCAAGAACGTAAGCTCACGCATCAACAAGCCCAGCAAGCCTTTTATCAACAGCATGTCGAGGCTGGCACCTTTCCTCCGGTGATCTTCGGCACGAAAGCACGGTGGGTGGATCGGTTTAAGACGCTCGATGACCCCGTGGCCGAACAGGCTCGTCAGCAGGCGTGGCGAGAAGCCTGGGACGAACGTCGCAATGGACGGCTGTTGGCTCGGGGCGATCGTACGAAACAGGGCAATCCGCTCCTGCGCGTTAGCGAAGGCGCTGAGCACTGGATGCTTGAGATCTCGCTCGATACGCAACAACCCGGTCATACGTTCGGGGAGCATCCGCGTTTTGAAATCGCCATCCCCTTGTATATCGCCCGCCAAGTCTCGAAGAAAACCGGTCGACGCCATGGACGCGATTATGAAGGCCCGGCTCCGCCGGGTGCTCGCTTCCGGCGACCCCTATCAGGTGGAGATTCTCCGACGCCAGGGTCGCTACCAAGTCCGAATCACCGTCGAAGAATCTCCGGCCCCCGTTCAGACGTCCGCCCGCCAGGGCTGGGTGGGCGTGGATACCAACAGCACCTTTTTGGCTCTCTGTCACGTGTTGCCGAACGGCAATCCCCACGCCTTCGCGACGATCGGCGACCCCCGTCTCTTCGATGTCCGGTCGACCCAACGCGATGCGTTGCTGGGGCAGCTGGCGCGGGACACGGTTCACTGGGCGAAGCAACCCTACCCCACAGCATGGGGACGAGTGACGGTAGGAATGAATCCCCAACCCTACCCCACAGCATGAGGACAAGTGACGGTAGGAATGAATCCCCAACCCTACCCCACAGCATGGGGACAAGTGACGGTAGGAATGAATCCCCAACCCTACCCCACAGCATGGGGACGAATCCTGTGAGGACTGCGGGTCCCATTCGGGATCGGGAAAAACCGAAAGAGATTATCGTAGGTGTTTTTAACCAGGGATTCAGAAGTATGGCCAAGTTTGAAGACAAAAACCTATTCATGATGTGCGAAGTGTTGAATACTGCGGCCCTCACGGAACTTCAACACTCCGACGGATCGGGTCGGCATGTCTGCTATGGGTTCATTTTCTTGGGCGCAGTTTTCATTGCGTCTGCACTTGACCGGAAGTGGAGGAATCCGATGAGGAGCGAATCGATATCTCAAGACGACGGAGAGACAACCTATGTGGTGCTGCTGCAAGGGATCAACGTTGGAGGACATTCGCGGTTGCCTATGACCGCTTTACGGGACATATTGACCGCGGACTGGGGTTTTCCGACGTGCGTACGTACCTACAAAGCGGCAATGCCGTGTTGACTACCGCACTGACGGCGACCCAAGTGGCCGATGCCGCAGGAAAGGCTCTAGGCAAGGCGCTGAGCCGTGACGTGGGGGTGGTGGTCCGCACGGCGGCCCAGTTGGTGGGCGTGGCGGAGGGCTGGCCGTTTGAAGGGACGGTGGACTCCATCACAAAACACGTGATGTTTCTTCGGCAGGCATCTGACGTGGAGAACCTAGGGTTAATGCGGCAGAAGGCGATAGGGCTTGAGCGATATTGGGTCAGCGGCTGCCACATTTATCTGTATTTGCCGGACGGCATGGGTCGTTCGAAGCTTGGTGCGTGGGTAACCCGTCGAGTGGGCGGAACCGGGGCCACGGCCCGCAATTGGAACACCGTGTTGGCACTGCGTGATATGGGGTTGGGGCGGCGCTAGGGGTTGCGATGGGCAGATCGAAAAGTGACTCCAGAAACTCGCCAAGGAGGGTTAAACTGATTACAATACATATGCTGCGCATTTCGGTCCAACTTACCACGCAAACCGGAAAGTCCTTACCACGCAAACCGGAAAGTCTTTACCACTCGAAACGGAAATCTCTTACCGCACTCAGTCGTTGTTTCTGTTGTACCGGATGTC
>JAJZZI010000228.1 GCA_021797635.1 Bacillota bacterium
TTCTGTGTGTTGCGGCCAGATCGTCCTATGGTCTCGCCACGACCCGCCACCTCTCCCAACTTTTATCCTTGCTGGGCCGTTGGACCATCACAGTGCAAAAAGCTCAGTGAGTACATCCGCTTGTTTCACATTTGTCCGATAAGTATAATTTATGCACGATAAGCGTTGCTGAACCGTCAGGCCATACCTCAGTGCATAAAGCTTCCATAGAATGATGGGAAGGGCGGACTGCGCGGGTCTCGGTACTAATAGGGCTCTGGTTCAGTCGCAATGTTTCGGGGTTGCGTCGAAACGCTGTCAAGCACTCCGGGCTGAGTTGCTCGGTGCCCGTTAGTAGGTACCGGTGCGGTCCCCCCATTACTTGGGACACACCTCACGTGAACCAGTGGTCAAAGTAGGCACGGCCAATGAGGAGGGGAACGATTATGTCTTACCAGTTGACGTTTGAGCGAGCCGAGACGTTTATCTATAATAATGCCCGGCTTCTAGACAGGAGGCGATTTGAATTCCTTTTCAAGAAAGGCGACAAACACGGCGTTATTGCTGCTCTTAGAGCCTATCAAAATGACGATGGAGGATTCGGCAACGCACTCGAACCGGACATTCGATGCCCCCAAAGCCAACCAGTCTCGACTGAGATGGCCTTGATGATTATGGATGAGCTGGGCTATTTTGATCCCGACACACTAGACGGCATTATCAGGTATCTTAGACGCGTTACGTTGACAGGCGGAGGGGTGCCTACTAGTTTTCTTAGTGGACGCGAGTACCCCCATGCTCAATGGTGGTTTACCGGTGCTGATACACGGCCGTCCATCAACCCGACAGGTAGGATCGTCGGATTGTTATATAAGCAACAAGTTCGAGACGATTTTTACGATGAACCTTGGTTCGTTAACACAGTAGATTACCTTTGGGAGAGCTTCGCCAACACCAAACCGCAAGGGTATCACGACGGGATTCAATGGATAGCGTTCTTGCAAAATACTCCCCATAAAAACCGAGCAAGCGCAATCTTCTCCAAGATAGAGTCTTGGATGAAAACCGAGCGGCCCATCGAAACTGATCCTGACGCTGACGGCTATGTTCAGAAAGTGCTGGATTGGGCACCGGCTTCAAGCAGCTACGCTCGTAGGTTCGTGTCGCAATCGGACATCAAGACTCACTTTAATGCTCTCCTCAAAGACCAACAAGAAGACGGAGGATGGCCAATCACATGGATACCCATTAGTCCAGGGGTGGAGTTGGAATGGCGAGGATCGATAACGGTTGATCGACTTAAGACTATCGCCTCATACAGTGCTTTGGCTACTTGATCCAGTACCTTCAAGAAGCGTGCAGGATTGCTCCCGGCATGGCTTGGCGTCTGGATCGTACGCTTGCCACAGCCAATTTGACTGAATACTTGAAGGAACATATGTAATTGGCGATCCTCGCTTGAAGCCGCTTCGGTACATGAAGTTACCTAACGGTGTCGGCAGCGGTCTATTCAAGCGTGAATATGCATTCACCGTTCGTTGGATGGTCGGTGGTGTCGCCTCGAGACATCCCCTAGCCTGGGACTGGTGATAAAGGCGGCCTCGGCCGCCCGTAGCCATGGCAGCAGTCCCCGTTGCCCGCCTCTCGGCGGGGAGTGTCCTTACTGAACCGGCATAGTGACGTTGTGCCACCAATCCGTGGGGGAGCGGGCTACCCAAAGGGTAGCCCGCTCCCCCACGGAACCCGGCGTGCGGATTTCCCGCACCGGGCTCTTCGAAAATGGGTTCACAGTATTCCGTCCGTCAACCGCTCCACAGGAACAGAGTATCCTCGGACAGCTTGCCGTCCGGAACGAGAGCACGTTCGGTGAGGGGCCTAGGGCGCTTCCATCACCAAGGCGAGGGCCCGAGCCGGCTCCCACGCCATGTGACGCACAACGGAAAAGGCTCACTATGAGGGGGTGTGTCGATAACATCGATAACATGGTACGGGGGCGCATCGATCGCTAAGGCCCCTAAGAAACGCGGCGCCTTCTCATCGCTAAGGAAAAGCGAAGCACTGTTTATGCACTTTCGTTGTGGCCTGGTGCAGCCATCCCGCTATCCACATCTGGCGACTTGCACTCAGACGGTCGAATGCGTCGACGGTGGGCTAATCGCGCTCGGACATCTTGGCGGGGTCGCGGAAAATGGATAGAGACCGAGGCTATCCATCGGAGTTTTGAGGTGCATGACCCCGCCGGGCTTCCCTCGGAGCCGCTTCGCGCGGGGGCCATTTTCTAGCATGGGGATTATCGTGAGGTCCGGCTTTAAAGGCAAAGACCTCCATGCTCGTAGGCGATGAGGCGTTCTGGGTTGAGAAAATGTACGGCGCCTTCTCAAGGTCAACGCCGCCGCGTTCTCTGGGAAAAAGGGCGCCATCCGGCAGGGGGTCGAAGGCCGTGGACAGAACAGGAGATCCACCCGGCGTGGATGAGCCGGGTGGAGGTGTTGGCAAGTCTTCTTAAGGCTCGGCGTCCAGAAATGGCTTGGTTTCCATCCCATCCGATGTCAGGCGAGAGGCTCTGCTTGCACTCGAGGCAAGCAGAGCCCCGAACTTAAGCCGACGTGCGCTGGGACGGGCCCGAGGCTACGTCGCTTGGCAGCACGAAGGAGAGCCCTGCGCCGATAAGGACTAGGATGCCAATGACCAAGGTGACCAGAAGATCTTTGGCATGATGTGCGGCAAATCCCAAAACCCAGGGGGAAATGGCCATCCAGATGCCGATTAAGGCCAAAATACCGTCACGCCATCGACCCGCCAGTGGGGCCCTTATGACCCAAAGGGCCCCAAGTAAAATCAGCGCGCCCGCAATAATGAAGTTCCACTCGATGCCAGAGGAATGTCTAGCCGCTGACAACGCCCAAGCGCTGACCACAAACCATGCTCCAAATATCGCCACAAGCCACCAACGAAAGCTCATCGCATGTTCCTCCCGTTCCTCAGAAATAGGGGTAGTTCGTATCATAAATTGCACGGTGTATCGGGCCTTAGCCCATTTTCATTATATGGGCAATTTCGCCATAATTGCAGTGTTGATCCTCCAATTAATGGGGAATACGGAAAAATTATGGCATCCACAGGCCCATCAGACTTTAGGGAGGTTGCAACTGCTTTGCAATGCATCACTCGCGATGAGTATCGAGCACACTGTCTTGCGGGTAAGACCTGAACCGTCTGATGGAGTCCCGCCAACAAAACGCGGATTTCCCACGGTAGAATTGGTATTTTGTGGATGATAACAACAGGGTATATGGGGTATCGTCCTTTGAGGCATGGATATGCCTGCACACGGGGGGCTGTGTATCCATGGAACCAAAAATCGGAATAAGCGGTGATAAGAGGAAACAGCCATAGCCTATTCTTGATCAGAAAGGCGCCGTTTACGGCAGCCCCCGGTCTTTAGGCCTGGGGTCAGTGGTCCTTCGCCGGTCGCACCCACGGTGCGGCGGGCGAAAACCTGTCTCTGGGGTGGAAGCCCCTGGCTTCAGCCATGGGGATGACGTCCACTGATGTTGAGGGCACTCTTTCCGAAACCAGTTTGCGCCGAAGAATGCATCGTCCGAAGGAGATCGCTTAGAGCACGTGATCCGTCGCCATCTGGTCCAACACCTGTTCGAGATACCGAGCTTCCGAGCGTTGCTGCATCAGTTGGTAGCCCTGATCGGCCAACCGCTGGCGTTGCGAGGTCTCGGCCAGCCAGCGTTGCAAATGGCCAGAAGGCCATCATACGGGTTCCCCGTCACGCCCTCGGCCCAGGGGCGGGCATCGTCGTCCCGTTCGGCAACCACGGCACACCGATTGGCCAAAAGATACGCAACCCGAACGGCCTCAAACGGTGCGCTCGCCACTTGATGGAGATTGAGAACCAGCCGGCTTCGGGCAATCCAGGCGTCGCGTTCGGGGCCATAGGCGCCAAACAGCGTCTGCACAGCCAGTCCGTGTCGCTCCAGGGTGTCGAGGGCCACGATGCGGCGGTCGGTCAGCGACCCGTAAAATAGCACATCCCGATCCGAAGGATCCGATCGGTGAATACGGGTCCAGCGGGCAGTATAGCCGACGGGCAGGGTATACCAATGCCCTGGCCAGGCCTGCCGACGGCGCTAGGCCGCATTCGCGAGACTATAATCCCACACCGGGGCTTGGGCGAACCATGCGACCACCTCGGGACGATCCCAGAGAGCGCCGGACCGTAGCGGTTCTAAATTATAGAAAATGACCTGTCGCGGTAGCTGATCACGCGGGAACCCCATGCGAGCCAGGTGATGGGCCCCAAAGCACACATGGATGGCCTCGGCCTCCCAGGCATTTTCCGCGACCGTGACGTGATGCCCCAAGGCGGTTAAGCCATCATGGACGCATTCGATCATCTCGATAAACGCCGCCCCATGAGAATGACCGGGAGGACGCACGAAACAGCAATGAAAGCGCATAAACAGTGCCTCGCTTTATCTTAGGATCGGTGAGGAGACGCCGCGTATGGATATAACGAGCCAACCACCGTGGTTGCTGGCGATAGCCCGTCCGGAACATAGACGGCATACACAATTCGGCCGCGCTGCCATTTTACCGACACGCCGCCTCCACCCCCCTGAACACTAATGCTCCCCAACATCCCCGGCATGGGGGCCCTGACCTTGGGAATCAACGACTTGGCCCACGTGATGGCTTCGACTTCGTAGGCCCGCTGCGTCTGAGCGGCATCCTGATAGAAGACGGCATTAGGGGCCGTAACGATGAGCCAGCCCCGCTGGTGCCATGCAACGTTGTCCCAGGGACTCATTTTTCCATTTGGGCCGCTCGGAGTTCGCTGGCGTCAGACGTCTGCCGTGATTCCTGTGGCAAGCGCGACATGCGTCGCCGTTTTTGGAATGGTCGAAGTAAACTGGTTGAAGACGTTCTTCAACACTGCCGCTCGGGCTTGAACGCGAGATGGATAACGCGTTCCTTCCATGGTCAGCAGTGGGCTCGGATTGCCAAGAAGTGTCGAGGATTGGATAACCTTTGGATCGTTCACGGGCATCACGTGATGTTCCCACCACCACGAGATCGCATACTGCGCCCGTGTCGCATGCGCGTCGGCAGGAAAGTACCGTTGTTGGGGTATACCGAGGAACTTATGGGAAGCCGTAGGGGCCCCATCACTGGGACCCGCGTTTTCCAAGCGACAACCGCCAAGGCTCGTTTCACGTATCCTGGAAATGGGGGTGGAGTCGGTTTGGCCCCCAACGTCAGCGCTCCGAGACTGCCAAACGCTATTGCGAAACTGATCGTCGTAACTTCCCGTCGAACATCAAAATGCTGCTGCCCCTGCATGGGTTTTTCTCCTTATGGGCCCTTACTTGAAAGTACCGAAGCAAGGCGTTGAGATAATATGCATCTAACGCATCAACGCCGCCGCCGTCGCAATGGTTACACCCGATCGGTGCCAGTTTTCGGCTAAAATAGCACCAAGGTTTTGCGATGGCCTAAGTGAATGTCCTTCGCCCAATGAAGCCGTATTTCAGGATGATCTCACCAAAAGTGGATATCTTCTCCTGTCTCATTGGCATAAAAGCGATAGGCGAGCGGTTGGTGGAGATACGCAAAGCCAAGCCACGCTAATCCTACCTCGGCGAAATTCGGCATCTGCTCGAATTCTTCATCCGTGATATGATGGGCCGGCACGGTGGGATCGCGATTCGCCATTAACACGTTGTGTCCCGTCGTCATGCGATAATTCGCGACCACACAGGCATGATGCGCTTCGGCCCAGGTCACCGCGACGCTGATGGCCGCCGCGGTGCCTGTCGGAATCCAGCCACAGCACCCACATCGCATCCTGGTGGGGAAAGGTATGTTGTACTCGTTGGAGAATGGTATTCCGTGCGCGCGGAATGTTCGAACCTTCGCTCACCACAAAATGAATGGGTCGCTGTAGTAACTGGCTGACTACCCCCAGTTCGATAAGACTCTGTACGACCGCCCGCATGTCATGGGTCGGGATGGTCACAATGAGCAGGTCTTTCGGAATGTCCATGGCTTTCGCCAGGTCGGAAGCCATTGCGATAGTCCCGCTGGCGGTGCTCCACGCGTCCCCATAGGCCTTCCACAGCACACTGGCGGCATAGGCCTAGTTCAATTGGGCGTTCGGACCTCGGTTATATCCGTTGAGAGCCATGAGAAGCTGGTCGTGACCCGAGTACCCTTGGCCAGCCCAGTACGTGAAGTTCGAATGGAGGAGCCACATCGCCACCTGCGCGTTAATGGCGTCAAACGACGATGCATATGACGTAATGAAGCTTTCTGGCGTTTTGTTATTCGGGGTGATGACCTCCCGCACAAACGAACTGACGGTTGAATTTTCCAACCGAAGCCAATTGTGGCCTAAGCCCGACGTATCATGCTCCTGAATCGCTTGAGCCAGACCGACCAGGGCAGGGGTACTCCAAAAAGAACACCCACCCCACAGAAAATTCACCTCACGATCGATGTCCAGGGACCCCCTTCGCTCGACCCGTGAAATGCGGCGTAGAGGATATTCTCATACACAAACCCCGCAGAGGTGGCTTGAAGCTGTGCCGTGGTAGGTCCTGCGGGAGCGTGCTACAGGTACATTGCGCTGCCATGCGATTCACCTCACTGAGAAAAATTCTGGAGAGCGGGTTCCGCTCGTTCCAGTACGCTCAGGGTACTCGGCGAATCTTAGCCATAACGTATGCCAAGCTTAGCGGGATCTTAGAATTTCACCCCTACGTCGATGCATGTCAGTGGAATACACTCTTCACCACGAATTAGGAACCTTGCGGCAGATCCTCGCGCCACCCTGGCCCATCCATCCGTAGCCAGTATCCATCCCGACGGCGGGTGATAAGCACTTGGGGACGATGCACATTGGCTTCCAACAGCGTGCGCAGGTAGTGAATTTGAGGATACAAGTCTTCACGCCCACGAACCTCGTCTGGCCATCCCGCGTGGAGCAAGGCTTCGGTCGTGACGATCGTGTTGGCCTGTTCGACTAAATGTCGCAAAATGCGAAAAGGAATCGGGGGCACGGGGATAAACATGTTCTGGCACCACAGACCGTGGCGCAATAAATCCACGACGAGCCATGCATGGACAACCATGTAGGCGTGCTGGGAACTCATGTGCGTTCGAAACCTCCCTCCATGTTGACGGAATGTTTCGCCACCGGGTGCCGATGCGCGGAGAATTGGCAATCTTCGACCGCTTGGACGGGCTGGCAACCGGCACAGGGACGCGTGTCAGCGACGATCTGTCCGAAATCTGGTGTACTCCTCAGTGTTCGGACGCTGGTTGCGTGTTCGGAGCGTGTCCGGTCTTCATGCGTAAGCAATAGCCTTGCCCACGGTGAGTCGCCAACCACCGCGGATGGTGCGGATTGGGCTCAATACTCTGTCGCAATTGATGGATGTACGGATAGAGGTTCGCTCGGGAGGCACCCTGTTCCGGCCATCCGATGCGGAGGGGCTCGTCCTCCGTTACCACGGCATCCGAACGACGCCTCCTCAATATCCAACGCATCCGCGCGGTACCCCTCTTTCACGTGGTATCGTGGTTCATACAAATAACGTCAGGCCGATGAGAAAAGTTACCATTCCTGGTGCCTCATCGATCTCGCGGTCAGGCATGTTTCTGGAGTTCGCCATGGGATGGGGACCTCCCGCCGGGGTCACTTCCACGTGGTGCGCATTCCTTCGCCTAAAAGCGTGCGGACGTTCTATCTCGCCACCAAGGCGTGGATGCAGGCCAACCGCCATGCCCCACCAGCTCTGCAACAATGCGGTCTCGACCCGCGTCTTCGGGGGTTCTATCAATACTTTGGCTATGGGACGTGTCTGCCGGTCCTGTCCCGGGTTTCGGCTGGCAACGCCGCGGCCCGCGGACTATCGCGTATGAGTGTTTTGGGACCCGGATGCGTTAATTGCGCACGTCCGGTTCTGAAGAGGTTCGCGGCCCAAGAGAAACTCGCTATAACAGCCAGGCCTCGAGGCCGCGTTCTACCTACCCGGTTTTTCTAACTAGGTGGATTAAGGTCGCACGGTCACTGTGGGCATCGCTCGCAGGCTCGGTCCAAAGTGATAGACGGCGATCTGGCCGCTACTGTTTAAAAACGCGACGTTACCGTTGGGTTCTAGCGCCATGGAGACGGGATTTCCCAGCGTGTCCGAAACTTCCGAAAGTATTTGGCCAGTACGAGAGACTAGGGCCACCCTGCCATCGCCTCGATCCCAGATCACCCAGTTATTGCCGTCAGCGAGCAGCTCAGTGGGGCGGTGCAAAGCCTGCACGCCCGATCCGTTTTGAAAAAAGTGGCCCAGTAGTTTGCCCGAAGGGGAGTAGCGTGAAAGCACCCCTCCGTAGTATCCGCTAATCCATAGGCTTGACCGACCAATCGCTATTCCGTAGGGCGAGTCGGGATCTTTAAATGTGTTTAAGATCGTACCGTTTTTGGAGAGGTGAACGATCTCATGGTTGTCCGTGTCAGCGACCCAGATGCTGCCGTTCTTGGCAACGGCCATGGCTCGAGGGCCCAGCACTCCCTGGCCCCCAGGTTCCAGCCAGCCGACCACCCCGGACTGGTCAGAAGTCGTAGGGAACAGGATCAAAATCCGGTTATAGAGGCTATCTAACGCATAGACGACATTGCCAGCTACGGCAAGTTGTGTAATCGTCGTAGGCTTCTTGTTTCCAGGAACGGGAGGTACCGTCCAGCTGCCGAGTTCTTGGCCGCTGAGTGAGAAGTGAATAACGCTTCCGTTGGCCAGCGCCTCATAATAGCTCTTGCCGTCGGTCGCAAACGTGAGGGCCGTAGGATGTGGTTTGCCCGCCAGCGTCCCTACGTATGAGGGCCACTGAGAGATGGCAAAAGTTTTAGCCCGGAAATTTGTGACCAACATGGACCCGTTGGCTTGGAGCTGGATCTGTTCGGGATAGGGGACCGCTCCTTGCTGTAAATAGGTTCCGTTGGAAGTGAAGCTTTGCACTCGGTTGTTTAAAGTGTCGGCGACAAATACGGTACCGTTTGTGGCCACGGCAATCCCGCTCGGGCCATCAAATTGGCCGTTTCCGTCTCCCCATTTGCCCCACGATCCCAAGAACTTGCCCGTTGCACTAAAGTGCAAGACCCGCTGCGTTCCACTATCAGTTACATATACGCTGCGGTTGGGGGCGACCGCGATCCCCGAAGGCGCCACCATGCCCGAGCCAGTCGTGCCAAAGTGGCCGAAGCTTCGGATGAGGTGACCGCTCGCGCTGAATTCCTCAATGCGAGCATTGCCTTGATCGGCCACATACAGGGTGTGTTGGGGTGACCACGCGGCGGCCGACGGCATGTTCAAGTCGCCGGTGGCTGAGCCAGGCGTACCAAAATGCGAAATTTTATTGCCTACCTTGACCCAGATTTGGTCTCCGTCGGTATTGACCACTGCGCTGTACGTCGTGGATCCTCCCGCCGTTTGGGCGATGGGGGCCGTCGAACCCGAGACGGATTCGGGAATTTCGGGGATGACGCGGGCACTCTCGGCCAGCGCCGCCAAGGGCGGTTGGGTCCAAGGGGTAGGCGTAGGATTAGGGAAACCCGTACGACTTCCAAAGTCAGGCCGCAAAGGGGTGCCGTGGCTTCCAAGCGGGACAACTTGGATGACAAAATAAGGGTTTCCCCCGATAGGGTGCTCCTTGCTGTTGCCGGAGGAGGAAAGCGTGGAGGCCGGCAGCTTCACCGAGTAAAAGCCGTGCCTAGGGTGCACCACTTGGGTTTGACCTTGGTCATTTACTAACAGCGCGCTTGCGCTGTAGGCGTGGACGCGACCGACAATGGCCGGCGATCCTTGATCCCAAATGACCGAAATAAAACGGCGTGGGGCTCCGAAGTTGACCACGTCCATGGCCGCGGGGTTGGTGCCAGAAAAGGGCGGGATGTAGCGAGACAGATACCGCGCACCGCTCAAGTAGCGGATCAAGGTCTGATAGGCGGTGTATGCGGGCCGTGGCTTTTTAGTGGCAGTCAGGAGACCAACCGGTCCGTTGAATTTGTTCAGCTTGGGGGGCTCGGGTAGCTGATAGACTTCAACGCGACTGGTATAGGAAAGGCTGTCGGCCATTTCTTCAACAATGAAGGCAGCCTGTTGCGCAGGCGTGACTCCCGGGTCGTTTTTGGGGGCGATATAGCCTTTGACGGTCGGGGTCACATTGCTTTCGCTAAGCCAAATGGGCGTGTCGGACAGGCCATGCGCCGCTAAGATGCGACGGTAACGCGAGTAGATTTGCTGGTTGAAATTGATCGTATTGTATAGATTGAGGTCGACCGCGTTGAAGAAGTCATGATGGGTGGATGCTCCACGCAAGGCGGCCAAGTCGCTAATCAAGCGGGCGCTAACGTGACCGTGCGAATACCAATAGGGCGTAGCTGGCAGCAAGATGTGAGCATTGGGGTCGCCCGCGTGGGCGGCCAGGTATGCCACTTTGACCATCTGCGCAAATTGGTTGAGGGTGCCATTCCAAGTGTTAAAGTGTCCCGATGGAATGCTGATTTCGTTGCCGATCACCCAGGTGTCGATCATGCCCGCATAGTGACGGGCGAGGCGGTAGACAAAATTCCCCCAGGTGTTCTTAGGGCTGTTCCAGGCATCGTAAAGTCCCTTCGGAACGGAGCTGTTGGGCTTTACCCGGGCCCATCGGGGCGTGGAGACCAACACGCCCACGGGCATTCGTCCGGCTTGCACTTCGGTCAGCAATTGGGAGTCATTCTTGGTGAAAAAGTTGTTCCACACCCCGGGCGCTGGTTCCAATGATCCCCAAAACATCGTGATTCTTTCCCAACCAATGCCTAAATTGGAGGCCGCTCGGGGATCGGCATAGGCTTGGGCAGCACCGAATCGATAGTCGGGATGTCCAGGGCTGGCCGTGATGTAGGGGTTCTTAGCGGCGTGAGCGGTAGGCTGGGGCGAATTGCTAGCCCAGCTAAGGGCAGTAATGATGGCGAGAGCGCTGACTTGAAAGATCGTTCGTGTTCGCACGTGCTTAGCCATTGGCGGTGTTCTTCCCCTTAGTCGTTCGCTTGGGAGCGAAAAAATCTCAAATTTCCATGGAGTTTCGTAACCAAGAAAACAATTTCCTGCTTGCAATTCCTGGAAAACATGTTCTTCATTGAAAAAATTTGGCCAACGCAGGCAATCTGCTGCCTTAGCCAATCTTTCAGTAAGTTGTTGCCATCTCGTTGGGCTGAGGACTCTATTAGATGCTCTGGTCCTAGAGCCATGGTCAGGAGGAGTGGCGGACGAGCGATAGTGGCAATGGTTGGGGCCACTATGCCAAAAGGGTTGGGATGAAGGGATGAAAGCCGTTGTCCAAGTTTTCTTCGGCGACTACAATGGATGAAGACAAAAGCGATGAGGGGGCGTGCGGGTGACAGTAAAGAAAGACGGCCCGATAGGCGCGGACGTCGCGGAAAAGCTTGTCGGGGTGGTCGGGTCGGAGCATGTTCTGCTGGATATTGAAGAACGCTCGCTCCACAGCTATGATGCGACGATTCATCGATTTCTACCGGATGCCGTCGTGCGGCCGGCGAGTTTGCAGCAGGTATCCGATGTCTTAGCCATTTGTTACCAGGCTCGGATTCCCGTGGTTCCGCGTGGGGCCTCAACCGGTCTTTCTGGAGGCTCGCTACCCGTTCATGCGGGGGTTGTTCTGGATCTAGGAAGATTAGACGCTATTCGAGAAATTAACCAAGAAGATCTCTACGCGGTGGTGGAGGCCGGGGTAAAGGTGGAGCGCTTCGCGCAGGCGGTGGGGGCGGTAGGACTCTTGTTTCCTCCCGACCCTTCCAGTGCCCGGGCCTCTACTATGGGCGGAGGTGTGGCCGAGAATGCCGGCGGCCCGCATGCGTTTAAATACGGCGTGTTTCGCGATTACGTTTTGGGCCTGACCGTGGTGAAGATGGACGGAACCATCATTCGCACGGGTGGGAAGACGGTCAAAAACGTCAGCGGCTATGATATGACCAGACTCCTAGTAGGTTCAGAAGGCACGCTCGCGGTGGTGGTCGATGCGACCGTTCGCCTAATCCCCAAGCCGGCCGCGAAACGTACGCTACTAACCGTGTACGATCGTTTGGACGACGCCGCCAGTACGGTGAGTCGCATTATTGCCGAAGGAATGCAGCCAGCGGCGATAGAGTTTATTGATGATGCGTCTATACGCGTGGTCGAGTCATTTTTGCATTTAGGATTGCCCTTGGATGCCGAGGCGTTGCTGCTGATAGAAGTGGACGGTTCCGAAGCGGAGGTGATTCGACAGGCGGAGGAGGTGAGCCGCCTCTGTCGAGCGATGAAGGCGCGTTCGGTGGAGATGGCCACAACCGACCAAGAGGCCGCTAAACTATGGACGGCGCGCAAGTCGATTTCTTCCGCAGTGGCCAGGATCAAGCCCACTAAAGTTTCTGAGGACGCCACCGTTCCCCGGAGTCAGATTCCCGAGATGGTGCGCCGACTTAAGCAAATTGGTGAGAAGTACCGGGTGGATTTGGTCGTGTTCGGCCATGCGGGGGATGGCAACCTTCATCCTAATATCATGTGTAATGAAGACGATAGCGAGGAGATGGAGCGCGTCTGGCAGGCGGTCGCAGAGATTTTTGCCGTCACCTTGGCGCTAGGCGGCACCTTAACCGGAGAGCACGGCGTCGGTACGATGAAGGCCCCCTTTATGCGGTGGGAACACGGTGATCAAGCGCTGGATATGATGCGGGCGATCAAGGCAGCTTGGGATCCCGATCACTTGCTCAACCCGGGCAAGATGTTTCCGGAGGACGCTCCGCCGTGGCCAATTAGTTTACAGCCGTGGGAATCTTCGCTGGCTAAGGAGAGGAGGTCTTCCAATGAGTAGTGCTGAGTTCCCGTTCATCGATCCTCCAGGGCGAGAGCAATACCAGCCTTGTATCAAGTGCGGATTATGCTTAGACAGTTGTCCCACTTTTCAAGAAACGGGTGAGGAGCTCGAATCGCCTCGCGGACGCGTGCAGTTGATTGCGGCGGTGGACCGAGGGGTCGTCCCCTTAAGCGCGCCAAAAGTTGCAGCGACCTTGTTTAGTTGTCTCGACTGCCGGGCGTGCGAGGTAGCCTGCCCGTCGGGAGTTCCCATTGGATCGCTAATTGAACGGGGACGGGGCCAGGTCGTGGCCATGCAACGAGCTCACCGCAGCTGGAGGGGGAGGGCAGCTGTCGGGACCACCACGCGCTTGGCACTAAAACATTTGTTGCCCAACCCCAAGCGCTTAAAACAGGTGGGCCGCCTGCTGGCGGCGGCTCAGCGTCTAGGTTTGATCAAGAGCCGGGCGCGCTTTTTGGCGCCTGTGGGTATGCGCCGTATGGCCGAGGCCATGCCCTTGGTGCCTCGGACCTTGGAGTCCGACACGGTTTCTTCGGATACGCCACCCAAGGCTCGAGTGGGTGTATTTTTAGGCTGCATCATGGATGTGCTCTTTGCCGATGCTAATCAGGCGACGATCCGCGTGTTGCAGCACAACCACTTGGGTCCGGTAGTGCCCGGTGGACAAACCTGTTGCGGGGCGTTAGCCATTCATGCCGGTGAACGCGATCAAGCTCGCGTGCAAGCCCGGCAAAACATCGATGCCTTCTTCGCGAGTGACTTGGACTATGTGGTGACCAACGCGGGCGGCTGTGGCGCGGCGTTGATGGAGTATCCGGAATGGTTGGCAGAGGATCCCCAATACCGGGACAAGGCTGAGCGGTTTTCGCAAAAAGTGGTAGATGTTGCCGTCGTACTGGAAAAGGAGGGATGGCGGGCACCGAGCAGAACGTCCCCTGAAAAGATCACCTATCAGGCTTCTTGTCATTTAAGCAATGTGATGAAGGCGGGTGCCGCCCCCGTGCGGATCTTAAAATCCATTCCAGGCATCGAGTTTCAAGAGATGGCTGACAGCGCTCGCTGTTGCGGTAGCGCGGGGATTTACAACCTCACCCATCCAGAGATGTCTGAGGCCTTACTTAAACGCAAGATGGCGGATGTTCCCGACGGCACCGAGACGATCGTCACAGGAAATCCTGGCTGCTGGTTGCAGATGTTGCACGGCGTGGACGCCTATCGCCCAGGGATTCGGGTGCGTCACTTGGTGCAAGTATTGGATGATGCTTACGGTCGTGAAGCACTGTCGACTCCTGTGGCCACCGGGGCGTCTGAGTAGCTGATCCAATCGCTCCAGCTTCCGGGATAAAGACGCGCCTCGATGCCCGCAAGGTTGAGCGCCAAGACATTGACGGTCGCTGTTACGCCGGATCCACAATACACCACCAGTCGGTCAGATTGAGCCGTGAACCGGTTGAAGTAGTCGCGGAGCCAACGGTCGGCGTGGTAAGCTCCGGGGGCGGTCTGGCATAGCCGGTAGTCCCAAAGCAAGGCTCCAGGAATATGGCCTGCTTTGGAGTCGATAGGCTCGGATTCTCCCCGGTAACGTTCAGGGCTTCTCGAGTCCAAAAGCAACCATGCCGACAGGTCATCCCGCAGAACGGAGTAATCGACGATCATCTTGGACTGAGGATCGGGCTGAAAATCTCCATCGTCCTTGCGTTCAGGAACCTTTGGCGTCAGCGGCTTTTCTTGATTGTTCCATTCCCGTAGGCCGCCGTCAAGGATAAAGCTTTGTCTGTGGCCGAAGTATCGCAGTAGCCACCACATGCGGGTAGCTCCGGAACCATCGGCATCGTCATAGGTGATCACCCTGGTATCAGACTTTACCCCTATTGCGACCAGTTTTTGTCCGAACGCCTCAGGAGTGGGAAGGGGATGGCGGCCTCCGTGAACTCCTTGGGGACTGGATAAGTCCCGGGCCATGTCCAAATAATAGGCGCCGGGAATGTGGCCATCTTGGTAGGCGAGCCTGGCTTCCTCGGGATTAGTTAAGCGATAGCGGCAGTCTACGATGACCGTGTGGGGATCGCGTAGCCCCTCGTCAACCGTTTTTACACTAAGAAGGGGATAGGGCTCAAGCATCGGATGCCTCCCGTTTTTTTCCATTGTAGCCCATCCGCCCTGCGTGGTCCAAGTGGTATGCTGGTAGCGTGAGATAACCGATGGTGGGGTGACGATGGAATGGTAACAGAGTTGATCGATGAGGTGGCTGTGCAGTTGTATAGCGTGCGTGATGCGGTGCAACAGGATCTCGAGGGAACCTTGGAGCGACTGCATGACCTAGGTTACCGAGGAGTAGAGCTGGCCGGCTTTGGCGGAGCAAAGCCGGAGCGTTGGAGCCATCTACTGCTGAGTAATCACCTAACGCCGGTGGCCATGCATGTCGATTATCAGCGTTTAGATCAGAATTTGGAACGAGCGCTTGCTGATGCCGATGTGATCGGGTCGCCGGTGTTGGTTCTTCCCTGGATACCTGAACAGCTGAGGACCACCCAAGCGGCGTGGATAGAGATGGCCCATTGGATGAATCGGGTGGGAGAGCGTGTTCGAGAACAGGGAAAACGGTTTGCCTATCACAATCATGCGTTTGAGTTCGACAAGGTCGGGGCGGCGGCCACGGGCTATGATCTCTTAGTGCAGAGCACTGACCCAGCTCTGGTAGAGTTTGAGCTGGACATCTTCTGGGCGGCTAAAGCCGACCAGTCGGTGCCCGACTTGGCAAAGCGCCTGGGCAAACGAATGACGCTTTGTCATGTCAAAGACATGACCGGTGATGAGGAGCGTACGTTTGCTCCAGTAGGCGGTGGCGTCTTGCCTTGGAAGACCTGGCTGGACCTGCTTCCCGTCCAAGCCCTTATCGTGGAGCAGGACGCCTGCGCGGATCCAGACCCATTTAACTGTCTAAAGTCCAGCATCGACTACTTGAAATCCGGAATTTAATTTCGTAAAGGCCCGTCACGGTGATTGACGGGCCTTTACGTTAAATCACACCGCCACGGGCGACGAACGCGGGATTGGTCAGGTTCTCGCGGTTATAGTGTAGTTCTCGGTGGTCGTCCAGTTGCTGCACGCTACCTCCCGCTGCCTCGACCAAGCAATGGCCTGCCGCGGTGTCCCATTCCATGGTGGGCCCAAGGCGAGGGTAAATATCCGCCGTGCCTTCAGCGACTAACGCGAATTTCAAGGCACTTCCCGCTTGGATCCATTGAGAGACAGAAAGACCCTGGGAGGTCATCCATGACGCCTCCTGGGTTCCATGCGATCGGCTCACCGCGCAGCGTAGTGGCTGACTTGGCGAGCGCTGGGCAGCGGCGATGGAGGTCACCTGCCTTTGAGGTCCAATCCGATACGCTCCCTGGCCTTCGATGCCCAGATAGGTTGTAGCCCGCATGGGAACGTCCAGAAAGCCGACGATGGCTCGGTTCTGATGGATCAAGGCAACGTTGATGGTAAACTCATCCGTACGGTCGACAAAATCTCGTGTGCCGTCAAGGGGATCGATCAGCCAAAAATAAGGCCACTGCCTTCGAACCTCCCAGGCCGAAGTTTGGCCTTCTTCCGACAAAATGGGCACGCGCGGTGCCATGCGTAGTAACCCCTCGCTCAGGATGGCATGGGAATGACGATCCGCCAAGGTGAGCGGACTGTTATCCTGTTTATACTCCACCGCCATGGTCGTGCCGCGATATATGTGCAAAATGGCTTCTCGTGCCTCTTCCACCACCGTGAGGATGGTGGCCAGCGGCAAATCAATAGGCAGCCGAGGGAGATCCTTAATGGTCACCGGACAAGCCCCCTTTCTGCTCTATCTTAGCGAGGGCATCCAATAGTGACAAGTTCGGGCAGCAGTCCCTAGGAAAAACCAATCTTCCAAATACTATCGACACGAAGAGCAAAGGTATCGGTTATAATCAAAGTCGCCAAAGGCATTGATTTTCGATTGCAAGATTTGGGTCAGACTCTGATGCGGATGTGCAGAAAGGAGAAAAGGCGAATGAATGAGGCGCTCAAAAGGCCAATGCCAGAGCCAATGGGACAAGTGGAGTGGTCCAATCAACTGCTCTACCCGGTAGTGCTCATGGCCGTAGGAGCAGCTGCGGTTATGGTCAGTTCACTGCTGGGGGCGCTCTTGTTGATAGTGGGGTTTGCTTGGTTGGCCTATCGTTCGATTCCCGCCGGTTTAGCAGCGTATATCGTGATGGCCCCCTTTCCTCTGGAGATTATCGTTCACGCGCACAAGCTGGCGGTATCGGACGCGATGGCCATTTTGCTGCTAGCGATGGTCGTGTGGACGATCCGACAACAAACTGAGACGCACCAAGCGGGAGAATTCCGTGGGCGACTGTGGCAGACATTTTTCCCCAAGGAGTATCGTTGGGCGTTGGTCCTGCTTCTTGGAATTTCGGTTTTGTCGTTGGGCGTAGCCTTAAGCCACAGCGGCACGGTCATCAAAATCTTGGAGTACATTGAATTCTTTGTTGTTGTCATCGGTATTGCCCGCTTTAGTGGCCAAAGTGAAAGTGCGTGGAAATTATACTTTTACGCCCTGTTCGCCGTGGCCGGCATCGTGTCGCTAATCGGCATTGGCCAATTTTTGGTGGGAGCTGGTCCGATCTCCAATCAAATCGCCGTTTTTCACGTGCGCGCGAGCTCGATCTTTGGTCAACCGAATCCGTTCGGTGGGTTTGACGCGGATATCTTCCCGCTACTGGCGGCGTTCATCGTTCTGGGGCCCAAGACCTTGCCGCGTCGCTGGCTGACCGTCATTTTGGTCTTGGTCGGCTTAGGCGTGATTACCTCCTACTCTCGAGGCGCCTGGGCGTCGGACGTGACGGCCGTCTTTTTTATGGGGGTCTTGGCCTATCTCACCAAAGGGAAGAGTGTGCTCGTTCGGTTCATCGAGTATGCCGTGCTTATCCCGATCGCTTTATTCGTGGTGGCTGACGTAGTGGGCAAGGTCGACCTCAAGCCCGTTTACCACCATCTTATCGGCGGTGGTGCTAAACACCACGTGGCTTCGTCGGCAGCGCAGTTGCATCATGGCGTGACGCACGCGGTGGTGAAAGTGGCCAAAAAGCATCACCATGCCAAATTTACCGTGTTTGCCCACGCAAATCCATTGAGTAAACTTACGTCGCTGATTGGCGCTATTTTTCATCCTCACAAGTACTACGATGTGCAACAACGGTTTCTTATTTGGGGAAGTGCTTGGCATGCTTTTTTGAAGCATCCGCTTTTGGGTGTGGGACTCGGTAATTTTCATTTGTATATTCAAGCCCACCGGCCTAAAAACTTGGTCGGGGGGATTCCTCCCATGGCGCATGATCTGTACCTGGAGTGGGCTGCCGACTTGGGTGTAGGGGGTTTCGTGGCGGCCATTTGGCTAGAATGGCGGTGGGTGCTTTCTGGTATCCGAGCTGTGCGCGCGAGTGTCGCGCAGATGGACGATTTCTGGTATGCCGCCGCGCTCGGATCGTTCGGCACGGTGGTGGCCTTTATCATGCAGAACTTCATTGATTTGCTCATCGACCATGGGGTGGTGGTACCTTTCCTCTTGGCAATGGCGCTCATTACCACCGTCTTGGCTCGGAGCAGGGGCGCTGGCACGTAGTTTCTTTGCCATCGAGGTTTTAGAACGCGGTCGTGGCCAAATCAACGCCACGACCGCGTCGTTTGTGCGTCCGACAGGGTTATGTGTCTTTCATGATAGTCGAACACAGGTCAAGGCAAGAGTGTCTCAAGCCCAGGCCGAATGCTTAGCGCCTTAGGGGGTTTGATTGAACCAGGCTTTGAACGCTTCCGGCTGCAGGCGAATCGCCGTGTAAAAGGGGCCAAATTCTCCGAAGCGAGCGGTCGATTCATCAAAGCGCATTTCATAGACAATCTTTTTGAAAGCTACCGGATCCTGAGCGAACAAGGTTACGCCCCATTCCCAGTCGTCTAGACCCTGGGATCCCGTGATGATCTGCGTCACTTGACTCCGGTGGTGGTGGCCAATCATCCCATGGGCTTTCATGAACTCCCGGCGTTGCTCTTGGCTCAACATATACCAGTTATCCTGGCCCTGGCGGCGCTTAGACATGGGATAGAACGACAGGTAGGGCCAGTTGGGGACGCTAGGTTTAAGTCTTGTTTGCAAATAGGGCGAATCCGTGTGTTCTCCCTTGGCCATGTACTGACTCAATTCGACCACCGAAAGATACGACCAAGCGGGGTTCATAAGGCCGGCCCATAAGGGGTCGCGAAACACCGATTGGGCCTGTGCTAACTCGTCCAAGCTCGAGCAGAAATAGAGCCAAAGTAAATCGGCTTTATGCCCGATGACTTGAAACGCGCCAAAGCTAGCCTGGCGCTGCTGATCTTTGGTCGACCACTCTTGCGCCCACTGAGCGAGCGCTCGCACGCGAAGATCTTGTTGCTCCGGGGAAAGCTTGGCCCAGGATGCCCAATCAATGCGTCGAAAATCGTGCAGGGCATACCAGCCCTCAAGGGTTTGGATCGGCTCTGGCATAGGGACCTCTCTTTATTTTTCTCTCTTTCAGCCGTTCGCCCGGATCGACACTTCTCCGTCGCCATCTGCTTCGACGGATACCAGGCAATGTATCGGAAACGTCTTTAAACTATCGCTTCTTCGAGCGCAGATCAAGGCCGTTGCCTTGCGGAGCGCTTGTCGCTACACTGGTACTATCAAACGGATGCCTATTGACTGATTACGAGATGAGGGAATGCGATGAAATCCATAGTACTCTATGACACGACGTTGCGTGATGGGACCCAAAGGGCGGGCATTAGTTTGTCGCTGGATGACAAACTCCAGATTGCTGCGTTGTTAGAGGAGTTTGGCATGGATTACATCGAAGGCGGCTACCCCGGATCCAATCCCAAGGACGCGCAGTTCTTCGAGCAGATGCGTCGAAAATCTAGGTCCAGTAAAATTGTCGCCTTTGGCAGCACGGTCCGAAAGGCCATTCATCCATCAGACGATGGGCATTTGCGGTCATTAGTCGAGGCGGGTACGGGCGTTGCTACGATTTTTGGCAAAGCCTCTTTGTTTCACGCGGAAAAGATATTGGGAGTGGACGCAGAGGATAATTTGCGGATGGTGGAAGCCTCGGTCCGCTATCTGGTCAGCCAAGGTATGGAAGTGGTTTTTGACGCCGAACATTTCTTTGACGGATGCTCGGCCAATCAAGAGTACGCCATGGAAGTATTGGCACGGGCCGAGCAGGGTGGCGCTTCCTGGATCGTGTTGTGCGACACCAACGGGGGTAGTCTGCCCGCATGGGTGAGTGAAATGGTGGGTAAGGCCAAGAGCGTGGTGGCGTCTTCGATCGGTATTCATGCTCACGATGACTCCGGACTGGGCGTAGCAAATTCTTTAGCGGCGGTGGAATCTGGCGCGGAAATGGTGCAAGGGACGATCAACGGTTATGGTGAGCGTTGCGGGAACGCTAATCTATGCACCATCATTCCCAATTTAGTCTTGAAGATGGGGTATCAGGTTACACCCATGGCGGAGCTGGAGGGATTGACCCGACTCGCGCGCACGGTGGCGGATATTGCCAACCTGGCCATAGATGGGGGAGCGCCTTACGTGGGCGAAAATGCCTTTACGCACAAGGCAGGCGTACATGTGGGAGCCGTGCGTAAGCACCCCCAAGCCTATGAACATGTGGAACCCCATCTGGTCGGACAAAAGCGCCGAGTGCTGGTCTCGGAGCTGGCCGGTCGGTCCAATTTACTCTATCAATTCGATGGTCTGGAGTTGGATCCTAAGGCTCTGGCAAGTCTCATGGAGGATGTCAAGCGTCTTGAAGCACAGGGCTATCAGTTTGAGGCCGCGGAATCTTCGGTGGCGTTGATGGTTCAGCGTGCCTTAGGCAATGTGGGCAACTACTATCAGGTGGATCGCTTTCACGTGTCGGTAGCTAGAGACCAAGTCCCGGTGACGGAGGCCACCGTGCGCTTGACCGTCAACGAAGAGACCGTGTTGGAGGTAGGGGACGGCGATGGTCCTGTGAATGCTCTTGACAATGCCTTGAGAAAGGCCTTGACGCGCTTTTATCCAGTGATTGCTGATTTGCGCCTAACGGACTACAAGGTCCGCGTCTTAGATGCCAATGAGGCGACGGCAGCCACGGTCCGCGTCCATGTTCGCTCAGAATTTCACGGCGAACCGGTGACTACCGTTGGCGTCTCCCCAAATATTCTCGAAGCGTCGTGGCGTGCTCTCCTGGATGCCGTTGACTACGCCTTATGGCGTGATGGCAGCTTGCGCTCATCCGACCTTGGCCGCACTGAGGTCAAGACCCAGGGCCTGGGTCAGGAGGTGACCTAGGCGGTCGAATACCCTTGGGTCGTCAGGGAAGGCAAGGGGAAGGCGAACAGAGTCTACCGGCCATCCCAATTGGGCTAAGGCCCATTTTACGGGGATGGGATTGGTTAGGCGAAAGAGCTCCTCGAAAAGCGGGAGCAGGGTACGATGAAGGGCCTGCGCCCGAGCAATATCGCCCGTTTGCCATGCGGACAGCATCTCCACCAAGGGCTCTGCGATGACGTGGGAAGCTACGCTGACCACACCGTGAGCCCCCAGGGCGAGACTGGGATAGAAGAGGGCGTCGTCTCCGCTGTAAATTTTTACGTGATCGGGCACCTGATCGAGTAAGTGAGCGATTTGCCCAATGTTGCCTGACGCCTCTTTAACCGCTAAAAGGTTGGCGGCCTGGTCGATGATGCGCAGAACGGTTTCGGGCTCGACGTTGGTGCCGGTGCGTCCCGGTACGTTGTACAGCATAACGGGAAGTTGCGTGGCTTTGGCAATTTCCGAAAAATGTTGGACGAGGGCGTATTGCGGGGGTTTGTTGTAGTAGGGAGTGACCACTAAGACTCCATCAGCACCCCACGACTCGGCTTGGCGGGTCCACGACAGCGCTTGCCGGGTATCGTTGCTTCCGGTGCCCACCCAGACGGGAATGTGGTCCGGTACATGGGACTTAACCGCATAAAATAGGGATCGGCGTTCCTCATCACTTAGGGTGGGAGATTCTCCGGTGGTGCCAGCCACCATAATGCCATCACTGCCGTGGTTGACCAGAGAATTGGCCAGTCTTCCTGCAGTATCCGTGTCGACTGCACCGTTTTGGTCAAATGGGGTAATCATCGCAGTAAAAATATGCGGCCAGTTCATCATGATCCTCCTTGTTATCTAGCAGGTCGACACCTATCGACCTTATCCTGGGTTAAAAGCTCATCATAGCTTATGCAACGCTTAACAAAGCGTCCGACCCGCATACCTTGCGGGGAAAGCCGGGCGGCCAAAGACCTACCCGGCTATATCTTGATTCGCTTAAACCCAGGGACAACAAGGCAGGCGCGGGGCGATGGAAGAATCACGGAGAAGGTGGAGGAGGTAAGGGCAAGATTACATGGGCGAACAAGACTTAACGGATTTTTCAGCATCTTGTCCCCCCCCCCTTTGCGGCTCACCATAGTTTCGCTAAACTTGATTTGGATTATACGAGATGCGTCTAGGGTTGTAAAGTGTAATTTTGGAACCATCACGGGAGCTAAAGCCTCACCGAAGCGACCAGCCTTAATCTCGCAGCTTGTCTCGGCGGGTTACGTACACCAAGCGCCGATAACTAAACTCTCGATGAGGACGTGACCACCATGAAACCAGCAGCTAGGATGGCGGAGCTTCCGCCGTATCTCTTTTTGGAACTCGATCGGCTGGCCGATAGTCGGAGGCAGCTAGGCCGGGACGTGATCAACTTAGGCGTGGGCGATCCTGATTTGGCAACCCCGGAGTACGTGGTGGCCGCCATGGTCGAGGCCGTCCATCGTGCCTCTAACCATCGCTACCCCAATTATCTGGGCGCCAAGGAGTTTCGGGAGGCCGTCGCCAGATGGTATGCGAAACGGTTTAAGGTCACCGTCGATGCCTCCGAGCAGGTGGTAGGACTCATCGGTTCGAAAGAAGGCATCGCTCATCTAATCTGGGCCATGGCCGGTCCGGGCGACGTCGTCTTAGTGCCGGATCCAGCCTATCCGGTCTATCAGACGCAAACCGTATTGGCCGGAGCCGAGGTCTATCGCATGCCGCTGATCGCGAGCCGGGGATTTTTGCCTGACCTGACGGCTATTCCCGAGCACGTCTGGCGAAAGGCGAAAATGCTCTGGTTAAACTACCCCAATAATCCCACGGGTGCTACCGCGCCCAGAGAATTTCTGACGGAGGCCGTCGATTTGTGTCGGACCCATGATGTGTTGCTGTGTCACGACAATGCGTATGCGGAGATGACTTTCGACGGCTACCGTGCCCCCAGCATTTTGGAGATCCCCAATGCCTTAGATGTCGCCGTGGAATTTTACTCCTGGTCCAAGCCGTTTAATATGACGGGATGGCGTGTGGCTGCGGCGGTAGGCAATACGGTCGCGGTGAAGGCCCTAGGTCTTCTTAAGAGTCATCTGGACTCTGGCGTGTTTACCGCGGTGCAAGAGGCCGCTATCGCGGCGCTGGCAGGCGGGCCGGAGGCGGTCTTCGAGCAGATGAACGGTGTCTATGCGCGCCGGCGCAATGTGGTTGTCAGCGGGCTTCGAAAGGCTGGGCTCGACCTTCCCACCCCCAAGGCGACCTTTTACCTTTGGTTTCGCGTTCCCGAGGGGATGACCTCGGCTGAGGCGTCAAAATTTTTCCTAGAATCGGCGGATACCGTGGTAACCCCGGGGAGCGCCTACGGACAACAGGGAGAAGGCTGGCTTAGAATTGCGCTGACCGAGTCGGAGGAACGCTTGGCGCAGGCGGTGGAACGGATGGCCACGGCATTAGATGCCCGTCCATAACCGGCCGGAGTTGGCGCTCTTGCCCAAACCAGCGGACTCGCAAATTGCGCGTGCGTTCTTCGCAACGCACGCCAACCGCCCTAGTCGGGGAGTGCTACTCGCTCCGTCAAGCGTGACGCTTTCGACCCTAATGTGCTCGAGCCTTCCCACAGTGGGCAAGGCTCGAGCGTGGGTTCGACTAGGCACGGGTGGCTTCAAATGCCGCGATGGCCTGCTCTTTGCTTAGGGTTCGATCGATATCGTCGAGGCCATGAATCAAGGTCTCTTGCTGGTATGGCGTCAAGTGAAAATTAAAACGGATAGCATCATCCGCGCTGTAGACGCTCAGGGTTTCTAGATCCACGGTCAAGTGCAGGGGGTGCACTTGGCTCCGCTTTAAGATGCGCTCCACTTGGGACGCGTTCAATACCAAGGGCAGCATGGCATTTTTAAAACAGTTCTGATAGAAAATGTCGGCAAACGAGCTAGAAATCACGACGCGAATGCCGTAATCGCTAAGAGCCCAAGGCGCGTGTTCGCGCGAGGAGCCACAGCCAAAGTTGGGACCGGCGACTAAAATGCTAGCGCCCTGATACTGCGGATAATTCAAGACAAAATCGGGATTGGGCGTGTGGTCGTCCTGGTATCGCCAGTCGAAGAACAGGAATTCTCCGAATCCCGACCTTTCGACGCGCTTGAGAAACTGCTTGGGAATAATCTGATCCGTGTCGATATTAGCTCGTTCCAAGGGCACGACCAGACCGGTGTGGCGCACTAACGGCTGCATGATAGTCCTCCTTCACAAATGTCCATCTCGATGAATTCGGCGGTTAGCGCCTACACTTGGCCCAAAAGCGGGCGAACATCAACAAAATGTCCGGCTAGGGCGGCAGCGGCAGCCATTTCAGGGCTGACCAAGTGGGTCCTTCCGCCCCGGCCTTGGCGCCCCTCGAAGTTTCGGTTAGAGGTGGAGGCAGAACGCTCTCCCGGTGACAGAATGTCGGGATTCATCCCCAGGCACATGCTACAGCCAGGTTCGCGCCACTCAAAGCCCGCATCGATAAAGATCTGGTCCAGACCCAAGGCTTCGGCATCACGCTTCACCCGACCCGATCCGGGCACCACCATCGCCTGCACCCGGGGGTTCACTTTGCGCCCTTTCACGATGGCGGCTGCACGCTGTAGATCTTCCAATCTCCCGTTGGTACAAGAACCAATGAAGACGCGATCGATGGTAATGTCGGCGATGGGGGTGTTGGGTGATAGCGCCATGTAGGCCAATGCCAACTTGGCGGACTCGGATTCGACCGGATCCTCAAAGGTGGACGGATCGGGAACCACCCCATCTATGGTGGTGACCATGCCGGGGTTCGTGCCCCAAGTGACCATGGGTGCAAAGGAGGCCAATTCTACTTCCACCACACGGTCGAAGTGAGCACCGGGATCGGTGGCTAGGGCCAACCATCGCTCCGAAAAACCCGGGTCAGTGTCTAGGTTCGGGGCATAGGGTCGGCCAGCGAGATATCGCACCGTGGTCTGGTCGGGCGAAACCATACCCGCCCGCGCTCCGGCTTCGATGCTCATGTTGCAGAGCGTCATGCGCTCTTCCATGGTTAACTGGGATACGGCCTCACCCGTGTATTCAATGACGTAGCCGGTGGCGCCTGAGGTGCCGATTTGACCGATCAAGCCCAGGATCATGTCCTTGGGAGTCACGCCAAAGGGACGGGCGCCGACAAACCGCACCTCCATGGTCTTGGGGCGGCTCTGGACCAAACATTGGGTGGCCAGGACGTGTTCGACTTCACTCGTGCCGATGCCAAATGCCAGGGCCCCGAATGCTCCGTGGGTGGCGGTATGGCTGTCACCGCAGACGATGGTCATACCCGGTTGCGTTAACCCTTGCTCCGGGCCGATGATGTGCACGATGCCTTGATCAGGGTGATGGAGGTTAAACAAGGGGATGTCGAACTCACGGCAGTTGCTCTCCAATAATTCCATTTGTCGTTTTGCAATGGGATCGGAGATGGGCTGGCTGCGGTCCGTGGTGGGAACGTTATGGTCCATGACGGCAAAGGTGCGGTT
>JAJZZI010000051.1 GCA_021797635.1 Bacillota bacterium
GAGGGGGGCAACGAAATAACCCAGCGAGCCCAAGTTAGAGCCAGGCCCATAAGACTTCACGGCGAGCAAAGCTCCACCCGCCACGACCGCTGCCACCAGCGTTGAGACATATTGAGCGTGTCCCACCAGGTGCCCTCCTCTGCAAGGTAGCCTTTCCCACCCTAAAAGGCGCTATGCCAACCCGGCGGCGAACAAGAGTCATCATGGTGCCCGTGGTCTGGCTCAGGGGGTTTAAACGGCCTACGCACACTTTCACCCGTTAACCGTTATACCTGGTGAAGCCTTGCCAAAGTTTAAGCCCAGACATTCCGCCGGAGGCACTGAGACTCCCGGCCATAAAGTGCTTTTCAAAGGAGATGCTCAACATGAGTGACGAAAATCCGCAGGCCAAGGGCATTCAATACCAAAACATGGGAGTCGTGGACCTTACACACATCGAAGACGCCAGCCAAATGGTCGGCGCAGTGATTCGCAATGTCGGCGTCGTGTTGGTGCCCCAGGATCATCCGGACCTAACCGCCCTCGCCGACTGCCAAAACGTCGGTGCCGTGGTTCCGGTACCCAAGGGGACCCAGGTCCATACCAAGGTGGGTCAGGGAGAACTTTCTTGGAAAGTGCTGGCGCAGTATGATGAGCATACGATGGTCTTGGTGATTGGTCAGTATGTGATCACACCTCCCCTGTCGACGCTCCAATGTAGAGCGCTCATGGTGGTCGGCCAGGTATTCGTCCCCAAGGAAGGGCAGAGCATGTTTACTTCCAAGATCACCATGCAGGTTGGTCAAGTGGGACAATATACGGGGAATCTAGTACGGGTGTGGACCGAAGACACGCGCTTCGATCGGGCCTTTTTAGAGCTCTTGCAGGAGCCGACGGCGTTGGTAATGTTTGATAGCGCCACGTTCGCTGCTGATGTTTCACCCGACCTGCTCAAAGCCAAAGTGAGCTCGATCGCCAGCACCGACGATATCCGCGTGGAGAGCCCCGACCTGGTGGCACTGGTGCGCTATCTTAGCGTATCCCACTTTGGGAAACTTCAGGTGAGGTAAATGGGCGGCGACGAAAGCGCGTTTGAAGCACTCTACGTAAAACATCGGCAGGCCATCTGGGCATATTTCTTCGCCTCTTGCCACGATCGGGATTTAGCCATGGATGGGGTCCAAGACGTGTTTTTGCAGGCCTGGGGCTGCATTGACCGTCTGTGCGTCCTCAGTCCCGTCCAACAAAAGGCTTGGATCTACCAGACGGCCGGGCGACGCCTGATCGACAGCCATCGCCATCAAATCGTGGTCGACCGCGAGAACTCCAAGGTCGACTGCGATTTCCACAACCCCATTTCCGCCGACCCGGGGAGACCTCATCATTCTGGCCACGGTTGGGGAAATGGCACGAACGGAAATTGCCCAGTTATTGGCCTTAAGACCAGCCACGGTCCGTTCTCGACTGGCAGCGGCGCGTCGGCGGGTGGTCCTAGCACTCCGGGCCGACGACCGTCCTCCAAGGTTCAATACGACCACGACAAGACGGGTGACCTTCGACGATGACCAAGAACAACCCCAACGACATTGACCTATGGTCTCAAGCCATGCGTCCCCGGGCCTATCCGACGTTGCACGAAATTCTGGCTCAGGCGAACCAAAGTCCGGAGTTTTGGGCCAATCTCGCCCGGATATGGGATGGCCAAATTTGGTCCTTTGCCGTACTCACCCGTTGGGATCGGCTTTCGACGGTATGGATGCGTCACCCTCGCCGGGATCAAGGCAGCGAGGTCATTTAAGCCGCGTCCCACGCGCTCTCCTTCGGATAGCGCAGGGTTTACGGATGCCAAGCAAAGGATAGGCACGATCAGGGGCGGGCCGCGCTCTTTCAGCACCGAAACGGGATATCCAGCCAAACGCGTGCACGGACCTCCCAAGCCATCGATCGAGATGGCCAGGGCGTCTTGACAAACGGGCAAGCACGCCATGGGGAACCCTCTGGCTAAGGCATCCCCGCATCTGGCGATGAGGGCTTTCGCCTCACGGCCCGGCGAAAGGTGACGACCACCTCGGTGCCCACACCCGGGAGACTGTGCATGGCAAGACTGGCTCCGTGCGCACGGATGATTTTTCTCGCGATCACCAGGCCAAGACCCGTCGAGGGAATCGTTCGACCATGAGCACTGCGCCCAGGGGATGGTTTGGCGACGGGCATGCCGTCACCCGTATCTTTTACGTGAAGTTCCACATGGTTGCCGCGCACGACGACAAAAACCGTGATCTGGCCCCGTTGGGTATGCTTTTTAGCATTATCCAGGAAAATCAGCAATAACTGGCGAAGGCGCCAGGCATCGGCGAGGACGACCGCATCGACGGGAATCGACCACATCAGTTCCAGACCGGCCTCCTCCAGCACGGGCCGATAGATGCTGTCCACGGCCTCCCCAACCTGGCGCAAGGAGACCGGTTCCAAGGTAAGTGCACTCCGCCCCTCTTCCAGCCTGCCCACCTCCAATAGGTCGTTGACGAGGCGAGTCATGCGCTGCATTTCACTGTATACCGTCTCAATCCAGGGTAGGTGCATGCCGATGGGGTCGTCGACGTGGCGCAACAAAAGTTCGACTTGGGCATTAATGGCGGCCAAGGGCGTACGCAGTTCATGGGCGACGTCCGATAGGAACGTCTGTTCCCGGCGCCTGACCTGAAAGATGGGGCGAAGCGTCCAAAGTCCCATTAAAAACCCGCCGACCAGGGATAAAATCAGGCCGATCACCCCACCCCAGATGAACAGCCCAAGGATTGTCGCTAGCCGGGACTGATCGTCTTGAATATCATCAAAGACTTGAATGTGCCGATCGCCGGCAACGGTCCACTGCCTGACCCGGTACGGGATGCCTACCACGGTCAGCGAGTAGTAGGTGGGGAGAGGGCTTTGATGCACCATTAAAGCGTGACGCAAAGCGGGCAAGGTGGGGGCGGGAAAGGGCTGGTACTGAGCCACGATGTGAAGACTTTTCGACCAAATAATGGCATGTACATCTAAAGGCGTGAGAACGTCACCGGAGCCCGGGTGCACCTTCACCAGCTTCGAGAGGCTTTGCGATTCCAATACTAGTTGTCGGTCCACTTCGCGCTGGAGATGGCCCTGCTCCATGCTATAGACAAACCCGGCTAGAATGGCCCAAATCACGGCCAAAATCCCCATCTCAAGCAAAGCCACGCGGATGCGCTGGCGGATCACCAGGTGCTCCTGCTTGCGGCGGGCCTCGGGCCAGTCGCTTTTCACGTGCGCACTTCCAGGCGATAGCCCAGCCCGCGCACGGCGACGATATCCGGCCCGCCCGCTGCTACCAGCTTCTTTCGAAGTTTGGAAACGTGGGCCTCTAAGGCATTATCCAAAATTTCTGATCCGTCTGCCCAAAGACGGTTCATAAGCTGGCTTCGCGTCAAGACCATAGTGGGGTAGCGCATAAACATCTCAATCAGCACCGCTTCCTTGGGCGACAGCTGAAAGCTATCCTCACCAATCGTCAGTTCGCGCAAGACAAACCGGTAGCTCATGTTGGCAAAGCTTAACGACTCCAGGCCCTGATACTCGGCACTTGATCGGCGAAGCTGAGCACGGACGCGTGCAAACAACTCGGTCGCAGCGAAGGGTTTGACTAAATAGTCATCTGCGCCCGCGTCTAAGCCACGGACCCGATCGGCAATGTGGTCTTTCGCGGTGATCATGATAATCGGGGTCAATACCCGCTGTTGGCGCATCGCGGTAGCCACCTCAAATCCACTCAACCCGGGCAAGACGACATCCAGCAATACCAGATCGTAGCCCCCCGACAGCGCGCGATCGAGTGCATCGTCCCCGTTGTCCACCACCTCGACCCCAAAATGCTCGGACTCCAATAAATCGCAGATGGCCTGACGCAGGGAAACGTCATCTTCGACGAGGAGCACCTTAGGCATGGCCCATCCTTTCTTCCTTATCCTGTTACCCGCTCACACCTGAACGGAAATACCCTACGTTGGGCCAATAGGCACCAAGTCGGATTGCTTGGGATGCCGCCCGCCTGCGCGCAGAGTATGAATGGATTGAGCCGACAACGCTCCCGCGTGC
>JAJZZI010000194.1 GCA_021797635.1 Bacillota bacterium
CTGCCATGGGCGACCCTCGTCAACATTTTGCAGAACCAAATCACGCCTGCCGCGGCCTTCATGGCGGGAGATTTGGTCGTCGATGGGGATCTAACCAAGGCCCTTTTGCTATACGCGCTTATTGCTTAGTGGCCGCGGGAGCGGCTACAAAGTAGTACCAGCCTGACGGGTAGACGGCCATCACTTCCTGGTCCCCGATAGCCTCCAAAGGATTGGCTGGAGACGAGTTTAGGGGAGCGTTGGCGGGCGCGTTGATGACTTGCCAGCTGGCTAGGCTGTGGTTCCACACGTAGATGTTGCCGCCTGGGGCTGCATATACCAGATTGCCATTGGGGGCAGCCGTCAATTGGCCGCTGCCCACGCCCATGGCTTGGCGGGGCACGGCGATCATTTGCCACTGTTTCGTGCTTTGGTGATACTCGACCAACACCGGTTTTTGCAAACTCACTAAAGCCGAGACGTCGCCGTTAGGCAGGACCGCCATATCGGTCGGGGCGACTCCAAGGTTAGGAAAGTTCAAAATCTCGTGCCAGTGGCGACCGTTGTCGGTGGTGGTAAGAACGGGTCCGATGCCGCTGCCGGCAATGGGAACCAGAGATGCCACCAGCATGTTGGGATGAGCGGGATTTACGGCAAAGTCCTGCACCTGCCACTTGCTGGGATTGACCGAAAGAATCGATTGCCAACGGCTTCCACCGGGGCTTTCGCGGAGGCTGCCATTGATGATGGCCCAGTAGCGATGATTCATCGAGACTAAATTAGAGAATTGCACGGAGCCAAGCGTCCAAGGTTTCCACGACCTTCCCGCATTGGGGGTGACAAAGCCGCGACTGAGTCCAGATGATGCTTCTTCGACGAGCAGGGCATGCTGAGGCGCCGAGGGTAGCCCGGCGATGCTGGCGGTCTCCGACGCGGGAGAGCCGACTGGAGGGTTTTGCCATAGCCCGTTGCCCTGTCCGGAGATCGATGTCCAGTATCCTTCGTGGGTCGCGTAAACCATCGGACCGGATGCGGTGAAACTGCCTAACTGGCTGGTTCCTGCCTGAGACCAGGTCCCCGCTAAGGGCGACGGCTTGGGCGCGGTGGTGATGAGTTCAGAATTCCCAAGGGTAGGCGACGAGGGTGCGATACTCTTTATTTGGAACGCAAATACCGGGCGTTGGCCAGAAAACAAGACTCCGTGACTCACCTCGTGGGATCGATTGACAACCAATGACAAATAGTTGCCCATGACGGCGTGCACGCGAAAGTTTCCGCGAAACGCATAGGCTTGAGCGGTGGGATTAACCACGGGATAGGACGCATACACGGGAACCATGCCTTCGACCTGGATGTCGGAGGCATGAAACAGTTTGAGCGTTTGGGTCACATTCTGGGGAAGCGACGGAGAAGCACTTACCGGCACGTTGACGCTAACCTTCTGATGAGTCAGCGGCCCCGACCAGGGAATAAAGAGCGTGGCGACGGCAGCCGCAGCCGAAGTCGCGACCAACGAGGTCCATAATATCCAGCGCGACCTGCCCTGCCGCTCGGGAACCCAGTCACTATCGAAGTGGATATTGAGTTTGTCGAAGGCACTATCCACGGCTTTGCCGATGCGATCGTTGGGCGGATCCAGCTTCATAAGATCTCCTCTTTCCAGATGGGTGCGAGCAACGGCTTAAGGTGCTGGCGGGCGCGATAGAGACGTGTCTTAACGGCCTGCTCATTGATTCCCAGCGCTATGGCGGTTTCCTTGACCGAGTGGTCCAAATAGTAAAACATGAGGATGCATTGCCGTTCGACCATCTCGAGTTTCATCACCGCGTCCATAATGGCCAACTCCTCGCTTTGGTCGCCACTTTCCATCGCCGCGTGGACCAATTCAATGAGGTCACTGGCTTGCTCGGGGTGCCTTCGCTTATGGCGCATGCGATCACGGCATAAATTGGTCACGGTGTGGAATAGTAGGGCCGGGCTCAACGTTTCCACGCCCCGTCGCACACTGTGTCGCCATAGTCGCAAAAAGGCATCCTGCACCACATCTTCGGATTCTTGACGATCACGAAGAGTCAGCACGGCAAAACGGAGCGCCTTAGTGCCGTGCGCCTCCATAAACATGGCAAAGGCTTGGTGATCTTCCCGCTCCGCCCCCAGACTGACTCACCCTTTCCTCATGCATAACGTTCGAACTGCCAGCCAGGTTACAGTGTCTTGAAATTATTTATCACCATACCACGGACAGGAAGGGTTGGAACCTGTTAGTTTAAGGAATTTGGGCGGATTTTGGGTGTGGCAGGAGTTTTTGGGCGAAAGACCGAAGAGGGCACCAAAGTTCGCGTAACCCGAGAACCGAATTACGGGGCTGGGTAGTAGGGGTGTGGCACAAATTGCCTTGAAACCTCTGACAACTGGGTGGCGTTATATTAGCAAACGCGAGGAGGAATCACATGCGCGAACGGGTGCGATGGGCAATAGGGCTGGTTGGCGTTTTTTTGTTTGCTGGATGCGGTTCGCCTGGATCCGCGATGGCGGGTCTCACCCACCCGCCTACCAGACCTAGGGTGAAGCAAGTTTCAGTGATTCGAGCCGGGGCCACGACCGGGGGATCGAGTCGCATCGAGGTGGAGTATGGTCGGCGCTACGTCTTAACGGTACCCCGATCGGTTCGGCATCAGACGATAGGGGTGGCGGATACCCCCAAAGGCGTGGTGCTGTTGCTACCTCCCGAATGGATGTCTTCCGCTGGGCGTGATTGGACCGTGGCCATCGCTAAGCCCAAGGGGCCCTCGGCCAATCTCTTGAGCCAGGGTGCCCGTGTGCTTGCTCGGATCGCGCCTCATTCTCTTGGCCAGTCGTTGAGTCTCACGGCCGTGACCCAAGGCTACGCCCTGGTCACGGAAAACGCTGCCGGTGGGGGCGGTGCCAGGGCCTACTTATGGAGTATCAACCTCATCAATGGTCAGGAGCGCCTCGTTCGCCGATGGAACCCCGGTCGCGTGGAGGGCGCACCTTTCGTGGCGGGGAGGGGGGTGGTAGCCTGGTGGGATGCGGGTACGGGCCATGCAACCGCTTTGGACCTAGCTTCGGGCCAGACCCAAACCTTATTGAATATTGGCTCGGCCAATGCCTTGGGCTGGCAAAACGGCGGCTTATTCGCTAACGGGGCCCAGATTTCGCTTAAGTTTCTCGTTCCGTACGGCCATCACCTGGCTACCGGCTATAAGTGGCTGGGTAGCCCTCCTCTGATGGCCATCCCCACCTCCTGGCGTGCCATGCCCAACTCGCAAGGTTCCGTTAAGGCCATTGATCCTTCTGATAGCAGAACACGGGTGGTGGTGACGGTTTCTCACTGCGAAGGATGTTACCGTGCGGGACAGGTATCTAATCGCATCAATGCGGTGTCGGGACCGGATAGCCCAGAGCTGCAACTCCCATCAGGAACGCGCTTGTTCTGGCTATCTGATCACGCTATCGCCTATACGTTGCCCGCGACCGCGCCGGGATATCGGACATACGGCGTGACCGTGACGGCTCCCCAAGGGGGTGAGGTAAGCGCCAGGGTAACCGTGCCTCTAGCGGACAAGGCCACAGCCACAACCATGTTGAATAGCTTGTGGTGGCCATAAACTCGAGATTCATCACGGTCCTCTTGCACCCCGGGCGTTATGAATCAGGCGTTTGCCTCCGATCCACCGGAGTAAAATCTGTTCCTTCGTCGCATTTGGATACCCACGAAACGGGTAACCGTTCAGCAGGCCACAACCTTCAAAGAACGAACGTTCTGGGTCTAGGGTATCATCCTTTGAGCTTCATTCAGGAAGCGCACAAACGAAGGAAAAATCGATCGTCCTTCCCGGAAGCCGCCTGCCTGACCCACCAATATTCGCGGTAAAGATCACACCGGGCCTTCGGCCTAAGAGGTCTAGGAAGGGGTCAAGCAGACCTAGTGTTCAAAGTGGCCATGAAATCATTCGACTCCTGAGTACTTCGCGCCGAGGGAATATCTGTTAAATTCGTAGTGTCGGCAAAACTCGCCCCCGTTAAAGTCCGTCT
>JAJZZI010000027.1 GCA_021797635.1 Bacillota bacterium
TCTTAAAGAAGTCCCTCTTCGAAAGACGGTGGGAGCCACTAATCCTGCCGATACCTATGCGCCCACGGCGATGCCCGCCATCCGCACTTCCTTCGAGGAGTTAGCCCGGAGTCTATCCGTCTTGGCCGAGCATGACAACCAGGTTGTCGTTTTTCAGCATTTAGTCGATCGGGCTGGCTTAAATTTAGATGTGCCCAGCGCCTGGGCGCTCTTGCGCACCTCTAGTCACCAAGGTAAAAGCATGCCTCACCTGGCCACGGCGCTCAAGATTCCCGAGCCCCAATTATCACCCGTGATCGACCACCTCGTGTCAGGCAGATGGCTTGATCGTGACCGGGGCCACCAGATTTCTTTGACCGATCAGGGACAGGAGGCCATCACCCGGCTCACCCTGGCCTGGCGCGACGGTCTAGCCGAGTTTTTGGAGGGATGGTCGCCCGATCAGCACGAAGAGCTGGGCAACCTGTTGTTCCGCCTGGCGCAAGATATGCTCGCGCACGACTTTGGTCCCCGTATCTTTCTGCAAAAGGAGGCAAAGGGTCGAAACGTCTGATCGTGGTGCCTTAGCGCCACCTTGGGCAATGGTATAATATGGACACCTAGAACTGGGTCGGGCCGATGGTTGATTTCGCGCACTGGCGGCCCGCTACACCGGGATCCGGCAGGGATGATATTCTCACCCGCATCGGCTCAGACGGTTCGACAAAGGAGATGTCTTAGTGGCCAGTGAGTCGGATATGCAATATCGTGGGTTGGGCAAGACGGGGCTTAAGATTAGCTGCCTTAGCTTTGGCACTTGGGCGGTCGGAGGTTCCTGGGGTCCTCATGTCGATGAACGAATTGCCATCGATGCCCTCAATTTCGCCGTGGACCAAGGGGTGAATTTTTTCGACACGGCCGATGTGTACGGCGGCGGCCGAGCGGAAACCCTTCTGGGCAAGACGTTTGCAACGCGTCCCGAAATTTTCATTGCCACGAAGTTTTGCCGCGCTGGCTCTATCCATGATGCTGCCACCTATAGCTATGAGAGTGTTCGCCAATACGCAGAGCAAAGTCTCACGCGACTCAAGCGCGATGCCATCGACCTCTATCAAATCCACTGCCCGCCAACCTGGGTGATTGAGCAGGGAGACGTCTTCTCCGTATTAGACCGCCTGCAACAGGAAGGCCTTATCCGTTCCTACGGAGTCAGTGTGGAAACGGTGGAAGAGGGCCATTTAGCCATGCGCTATCCCGGAGTAAGCGCGCTGCAAGTCATCTTTAACCTCTTCCGGCAAAAGCCCTTGGATACTCTCTTTCCCGAAGCCATTGAGAAATCGGTGGGCATCTTGGCTCGAGTTCCCTTGGCTAGCGGTCTTCTGACGGGAAAATTTCAACTCAACGACGCGTTCCCCAGTGACGACCATCGGAATTTCAACCGTGACGGGGAAGCCTTTAACGTCGGTGAAACCTTTGCGGGCTTGCCATTCTCCACGGGCGTCGAACTGGCTAATCAACTTCGCTGGATCCAAGATGGGCGAGGGTCGATGGCCGCCGCCTCGCTACGTTGGATTTTAGATCAGCCTGGTGTGACCACGGCCATCCCGGGATTTAAAAATAGTCAGCAGGTTGCGTCCAATTTAGTGGCATTGAAGGCCAAAGGCTTTTCTCCGGAAGAAGAAGAACGGCTTCGGCGCTTTTATCAAAGTTCCGTGGCCGAGCACATTCGTGGCCCCTACTGATTCCTATGCGGGGAGGCCAAGCCTCAAACGCTTGGCCTCCCTCTGCTTACGACCTCAGTGTTTTTAGGGCTTGACGCAAACTAAAGAACTCCTGGTCTAGTGCTTGCTTGGCAGATTCCTTCAAGCGGGGATTCGCCAGCTCCGATGAAACGTGGGCTAGGCGCACCTCCAGCAGGAGACGGCGCTCTGCCTCGTCATTGGGCCCCTCCCCCTGATTCGCTCGTACGACTTGCTTTCGCCAATGGTCATAGGAGTCAAAGACGGGGGAAATGCGAGCGTCCGACACCACCAAAAGGCGGTTGGCCAGACGATTTAATAGATGGCGATCATGGCTTGCCACGATCAAGGTGCCCTGGTAGCCCGCCAGTGCCTCTTCCACAACTTGCCGCGATTCGAGATCAAGGTGATTGGTAGGCTCGTCGAGAAGTAGCACATCGGGGGGCTTTAAACGCATTTTGGCTAGCTCCAAGCGTACCTGCTCGCCTCCAGATAACTGGCACGCCCTTTGCCAGATGCGATCACCGCGCAGCAACAAAGCGGCCAAGACGTTCCTCACTTCGGCGTCTTGGCCTGGAGCATGGGCACGGAGCACATCCACCACCGTCTCTTGCTCCCCGTATGACTTCGGGTGTTGATCGATGACCGCTAGCGAAAAGGCTGGCGACAGGTCCACCTTGCCCTCCGATGAAGGAAGCGCACCTTGCACGAGGTGAAGCAGGGTGCTTTTCCCGGACCCGTTCAGTCCAACCAACCCTACCCGGTCGCCTCGATTAATCACAAAGGTGGCATCGCGAAAGATCCAGCGCCCAGGCTCATAGGCAAAGCCGACCCCGGTTGCCCGGATCACCTGCCGCGGCCCGCGCCCGGATCCAGCGAGATGCCATTTTATGCTGTCCATAGCCACCAACGGGGGCGCCTTCAATCGTTCCAAGCGCTGCTGCATGGCCGCCGCCACACGACCCGAAGCCTTGCCTTTACCGGCATAAAAGCCTTTGGCGGCGATGGGCGCGTCCCCTCCCGTTTTAATCTTTGAGGCACTCCCCGAAAAAGCAGCCTGACGCTTCTGGCGGATGATGGCCTCCAGCTGGCGCCGTTTGGCTTCGTAAGCAGCGTAGGCGTCCCGTTGCCGATCCTGTTGGCGACGTTTCTCCTCCACGTAGACGGGGTAGCCTCCCGCATACTGACGAACACGACCGTGGTCGATTTCGATAATTTGGGTCGTGACCTGCTCAAGAAAATAACGGTCGTGGGAAGCAATCAAGGCAGTGCCCGAGAACCTGCGCAGCCTTTCTTCCAACCATTCTAAGCCCTCGAAGTCGAGATGGTTAGTGGGTTCATCCAACAATAGGATTAAAGGCGCCTGACGAAACAATTGTGCCAGCGCCTGACGCACCCGTTCTCCGCCCGATGCGGCCCCGCTAGCAGATTCTTGGTCAACCGCATCCCCAGTCATTTGGGGCAAGTAGCCTAGGGAAGGTGGATCGGGTTGCCAATGCACCACACCGTTTGTAGCCGACGTGGTTCCAGCTAGGACCTGGAGTAAACTCGATTTACCGCCGCCATTCGGTCCCACTAGGCCCACCCGCTGACCGTGATGGACTTCAAGTGCCAATGTAGAGAAGATAGGGCGGTCGGCGTACGCCAACGAGAGGCCATGAGTCTTTAAGACGATCATCGATTGCCCTCCTGGGTCAGGAAGGCCTCCTTCATGGGAGCCCTCCCAGGTTATCGAATGTTCGATCGTATTTTGCGCATGGACCTTTCCTCCGGCGAGAGGTTACAATAAAGTAGACAAATAGCGTTAAACGTTGTATTACGTTCCTATGGAACATGAAGAGTATTTGTCCATTGGAAAAGTCGCTAAACGGTTAGGCGTCAGTACCCAAACCATTCGAAGGTGGCAGAGAGAGGGGAAAATTCAAGAGTTGCGTTCTCCCACCAATCGACGCTTATATAGCGTACGAGAAGTCCAACGGATTATGGGAATACGCCACGCAGAAAGGGTCGTGATTTATGCCAGAGTCTCGTCGACCAAGCAAAAAGCGGATGGGAATCTGGAACGACAAGTCGAACGGTTGAAACGGTATGCTGCTGATCATGGCTATGACGTGGTGCAGATGTTTCAAGAGCAAGCATCCGGGATTAACGAAAACCGTAAGCCACTGCAGCACCTCTTGACGATGGCAGAACAACGGGAATTTCAACGCCTATTGATTGAATATCCGGATCGGTTGGCCCGTTTCGGCTATCGGTATCTCGAACGATTTTTACACAGCTATG
>JAJZZI010000238.1 GCA_021797635.1 Bacillota bacterium
ATCCCCCCGCGGGATCGCTAGCCCCAGGCTTCCAGGAGGACTCACGAGTCGCGTCCGGCTCCTTCGGATGCCGACGCGACTCGTGAGTGAGAAGACAAAATCGGACCAAGCAAAGGAGGCACAGTCGTCACACTTAGGCATATAAAAATCTGTCTTGACAATGGGGTCCACTTTAAACAACCACAAGGTCTTGGTTGTCTTCCAAGGTCCGCATGCATTTATCTCGTCACTTTGGTACGGGGAAGAGAAGGTAGTGCCGACGTGGAACTATACCGCCGTACATGTCTATGGCAAGTTCGTCCAAATCGCTCAGAGAAAGGAATTGAAACGGATCATCCTTGACACGCTGAAACTCCACGAAAACGGATCGCCTGTGCTTGCCAATCGTAATCAAGCCTTCTTTGATGGCCTGTTGAATGCCGTTGTCGGGTTCAAGATCGAAATTGAAAAAATGGAGGGAAAATGGAAGCTCAGCCAAAATCATTCCGTGGAGCAACAGCGTAAGCTAATCGCTGCTCTAAAATCAGTCGGAGACCCGAACTCCATAGAAATCGCCCATTTAATGGAAACGAATTTGGACACATAACCACAACAGCAACTCTCCGGAATCGATCATCGTCAGCGCCTGTCGCCGACCATAGACCAAAAACCTAGGATCCGAAGTCACCACTTAGATTGCTCGGGCACTGGCGCTTCCGCCTGCCATACCCGCGGATCCGTCTAATCACGCCGAATCGGGGAGGTCCACCAGATTATTTCACGCCAGCAAATTCGCTACGTGCGTTATGCAACGTATCACAAGCCGACGCGTCGGGGGGTGCTCTGGTGGCAGTTGGTTTGCAATTCGTGACTATAACTCTTTTTTATCGGGATAAAGACTTTTGCTCATTTTCCCAAACGTTCCTCCATCTGGAGATGTTTGCAACTGCGTCTAGAGAGCAGACCTAGTGTGGGTTCCACCGCGATGTTGCTAGTACTTCGACGTAGATCCTTGAAGACTCGTTAAAGTCGACCAAATAAACAAAATCTGACCGCGACAGCCGTTGTTGAGCTGATAACCACGTGGTTGCCCGTCGAGACCTTGCGGATACAGTCGTGTTCCTCGGTTCACCGCGAAAGATCGCTCCTGGGACACAACTGTCGAACCCGTGAGGACCGAGATGAAACCATTTTGGCCATGCATGAAGAGGGGCCCCAGAACCACGTGGCACTAATATAAGCCATGCCGCCGACCAACGAGTGTGACGGCGGAGACGGTCTTCCACCGGTCCAAAGAGCCATTGCCGCGCTGAACCTGGCTCGACAACTGGCCGTTGTACCACAACATTCACCAGGCGATGGCAGAGCGGAATGGTGGTGTCCGTCTCAACTCCCAAGGCCATCCCGTCGATGGTTTCCAAGAAAAGATGGAGAATTTGACCAATACCATTTTCCGGGTCTTGCCGCAGCAGGGGGGGCGCGTCAGCACCTGGCGCACGGGTGGAGCCGGGGCCACTGCAGACCCGCAACTCCAAGCGCAATAGTCGGTTACGTGCGGTGCCAGTGCGGTACTTTGCGCAATAGGGACAGCGGCATCATCGGTGGACTTTCTCCGAGCGTCTACCGGATCGACGAATGACGGGGGGAAACACCCCAGTGTATGGCGGTGCTATGCACCGGAAACATGGCGCCTTAAAATGGGACCTAATTCCTCTGAAAACTCGCTCAGGTCCCGCACCACAATGTTCTCATCGAGGAGGATGTTCCTTGCAAACTTCTTCCGTCTCCCCTAACCCTGACCGATCGACCTATCGCCGCCTATTCACCAATCGCACCTGGGTATTCCTGTTGGGAGGGAATACCGTGTCGGGAGTAGGGGATGCGTTTTTTAATTTAGCCGTCATTTGGATCATTTACGCAGCCAGTCATTCGCTACTTCAAACTGCCCTCATTCAAGTCGTCTGGCACTTGGACCGCGTGCTTCTGGGGCCCATCGCGGGCACCGTCGCCGATCGGCGGAACCGAACGCACGTCTTGTTGGCGATGAACTTGGGGTCGGCCATCGTAACCGCTACCGTCGCGATCGTTTTCCATTTCATCCATCTCTCGGTGGCGATCGCCCTGGTCGCCGTGTTTATCCTTAATACAGGAAAAACCTTTGGAAGCCCAGCCGCATACTCCGTAATGCCGGATATTGTTCCTCCAGATCTCTTGGCAACGGCATCGGGCCTCATGAATACGGTCGGCAACGCCGCGAGCGTGGCTGGCAGCGCCTTGGCCGGACTAGTGATTGCCGCCGTGGGCGGCGCGGGGGCGATCATGGGGGACGCCGTCTCCTTCTTATGTGCAGCACTGGGCATAAGTCTTGCACGTTTGCCGCAACGAACCATCGAAAGAACGTCAACGGCCTCTCATTTCCGCCAGGACCTTATGGAAGGCTGGCAGACGATTCGGGACACCCCCCTCCTACGTGCGATGACAATCCTCGGCATGGCACTAAACATTTCTTCCGGCGTCGGTCCCCTGTACGTCGCCTTGATTCGTGTCCACTTCCAGCAAGGAGCAGGCGCCTTTGGCGTTTTTGAAGCGATGACCACCGTCGGTGTCCTCATATCGGGGCCCCTGATTGGCCGCGTGGAACGATGGGTCGGCGCCGGTCGTCTGTTCGCGCTGGCGTGGGTGGTTGCCGGCCTCGCCACTCTGGCGATAACCCAGACGACCACCATTGCCCTTGCCGATGGCTTCGCGGTCATTTTAGGGGTGGGCATGACGCTTGGCAGCATTGCCATGGGAACCGTAACGCAGTTATTGGTACCGGATGACCTGCGAGGCCGTTATTGGGGCTTTCAATCCGCCACTGCCGTATCGGTTATCCCGATTAGCGCGCTCGTTGCCGGATGGTTGGGCGACCACATAGGAGCCGCTCCTGTCATTGCAGGCGCTGGCGGCTGGCTAGCAGCGGTCGGCCTCGCATCGGCGCTTGTTCCGACCGTCCGGCAAACTACACTCCCGCGGTCCAGCGCTGACGCATGACGAGGTATGACAAATAGACTCTTGTGCCCAAACAACGGACTTGAAAGGATTGGCATCACTCCCGAGTCGGTCCAGGTCTCACGGAAGAAGTGAATGGCATCTGGATAACCACGCCTGGCGCAGCACGTTCCGACCTCTGGCCAAAAGGTGAGCAGGAGCTTTGAAAAGAACTCAAAACCTTCGCCGATCCACTGATTCAGGTTTTCCACCGCGTAGTGGTGGCGAAGGTCGTACGCCGTGGCACGCGGTGTGTTGTATCGGTGCCAGGGGGCCCGAAATTTGTAGACCACCCACCCATTCGTGAGAGAGGACCCGTTCGGGGCCGGAAAAAAATAATCCCGCTCAGGGTTCAGCGCTTGAATCGCGGCATGATACCTCGGTAACAGGTCCCGCATGGTGTCATGGAGAACCACATAGTGCTGAGAAGAGCCTTTGGAATGGCGGATGTTGAGAACGCCCTGGGCGAGGCCCACGTCGCCACCTGGAGCCTGGCCTCGTTCGTTCGGATTCGCGTGCTGTACCGCAGACGAAAGAATACCGGCACGACCATCCTCCGGGTGCGAGTCGCATGGGTACGAGGCAGGCTGTCGCAGACCCGAAAGAAATTCTCCATCTCGAGGCCCGTGAACGCATGGGGCACGTAAGTGCGGGGTTCCATCTTGGGGATGTGGGGTCCCACGATATCGGTGATCTCCCGATCTCTCAGGTAACGGACGAAGTTCAAGATGACGACTACCCGCGTCCGGCAACTGTTGTTGGTCTCTGTGGAGCGCTGAGCGCACCAAGCGTCGCCCATGTCTTGCGTTATCAGATCCACCTTGGGTGTTGGCGCTAACTGGTTTTGTCATCGCTTCGACTAGCTTTCGTGTCGTCAGATACACAACCGATGAGCGAAAGACGTAAAGCCGAGATCAGCCCAAGGGACTGGGATTCGCTGATTGACGCACCCAGAAAA
>JAJZZI010000240.1 GCA_021797635.1 Bacillota bacterium
AAACTTGGCGTCCTCTGCAGCTCTTTTAAGCTGGCTTGGATCTTGCTGAAGAAAATATTGGCGGGTGGCGTCCCAAATTTGCGAAAGCGGCATGCGAAAGATCTCTTTTTCTAGCCTTGCTTTTAAGGCTTCGGGAATTTCGGCGAGGCCTGCATAATTTCGGTACGTTTCGTACAGCAAGGCGGCCCGTTGAGGAAACCAGGTACCTCGCCGTAAAACTTGGACTCGCCCGCCTAATTCAAACATATCCGCAGAAGGCGCCATGGCGGTGTCAGCCAAGGTCGCCTGACTAAGCATGTCTTTGGCCGCATCCGACACACTCGCCTCGCGTGAGCTCTGGTTAATGGACCCGGTCAGCACGTAAGCTGCCCCTGTCGAAAAGGCCGCTGCTAAAGCGTGAGGCGTGCCTAGCCCTCCCGCTGCCCCCACTCGAATGGTCGTGCCCGAAGCGAAGCGGCGAAGCGCCCGCTCCCGGATGGCTAAGATGACCGGCATCAAAACATGAAGCGGCCGGTTGTCGGTGTGGCCTCCCGAATCAGCCTCGACCGTGATGTCTTCTGCCAAGGGAATGTGTCGAGCCAAATCTGCTTCTTCCTGAGTCAAGTGCCCCTTTCGAACCAATGCTTGCACCATTTCGGGCGGAGCAGGTGCCATAAACTGTTCAGCCAGCTCAGGACGTGAAATCTTGGCAAACAGATGGTGTCGGCGTCTTATCCCATCTTCCGTGCGGCGTAGACCATGCAAGCTTAATCGCACCACGTTCTCGTTAATGGCCATGAAAGCAGACACCGAAACACGCTCAACCCCTTCCCTAATGTATAGATCCGTGACCTCTGACTCCCACCGCGGATGGTGGGGCGTGTGAATCAAGTTCGCCCCCCAGGCTGCACTGGCACCCAGTCTACGCTGGATGTCTCCAATCTGTGCATGGACGGCAGCCAGCGACTGGCCGCCGGCACCTAAAAACCCCATCATTCCAATGCGCCCCATCGCCACGATCAGATCGGGGCCCGAAATTCCTCCCGCCATATCACCAGCAATATAGGGGAACTTCACCGGATGCGCTTCGATAAATGACGCATCTCCCAACCACTCCGGGTAGATGGGCGGGAGTGTGGCTACGGCCGCAATTTCCGGGGCCAGGCGACCGGCCCCAAAATAGACTCCCGCGCGTCCAGCCTCATCTTGTACGATGGTCACCGAGTTTCTGATGTCTTCACACGCTTGCACCATGGCCTCTGGCAAAAACATCGCGCTCGTTTCCAATTCCACTACGGACAAGACCACGTCCTCCTTTTCTTCACCACGCTGTCTCTCATACCCCGAGGTCAGGGGTTAGTTCTGCGGCGAGTGCCATCCACCGGTATCTGGCCCAAGACCATGCATTTCAGCCGACCTCATCATCGCCACCCGCTCACCTTTTAGGGTTGACCAGTAAATATCCGCCACGAGTTTGGCGGAAGTAGGCTTCCGCCCCCAAACCGTGCAACGCACCGTTTCTCCCGGCTTTATAGGACGATAGAGGTGCATTGCCTTCACGTGTGTGGGCAATGCCCTTTGGTGCAAAAACTCATGACCCCAGAGTCCCAGTAATTGCAACCCGCCATCCCAAATCAGAGGTTCTCCCTGGTAAGGCCACGGTGCCTGCTCCGCTTCAAGGAGGGCAGACACGCCCTGTTCAGAAAACTGCTCCAGTTGGCGAATCACTTGAAACGCGCCCTTGTGAAACATTTTGTCGGCATAGACCGTGTCTAGAGAATATGGCCATGCCCCGTTCATCTCCCCGGATTCCCCCAGGCCGAGGTCAGCTTTTGTGGACAGCTGGTGTCCAAGCAGCACAACTCCCTTGTAGAGGGGACGTTGACGCGCGTCTCGCAGGACCACTTCAACCTCCCGCTGCTCCAAGTCCGCCCCTTCGGCGTTTGCTTCGATTACCTTGGCTACGATCTCGACGACGTCCCCGTCCTGATAAAATTTCTCCGCCAAAATCCCATGCAACAGGGCCACATCATGAATTTGCACCATAGAGGCCGTGGGATGAAAGGCACGAGCAGCCTCGACCATGACCCCTATGGCCACCGTAAAGGGAACCACCACCTTCTGCTCAATGGTATGACCTTGAAGATAGGCAAAGTGGTCGGCTTGAATGCGCCAATAACCGCGGCGCTCGCCCTGCTTGCGGCGCGGATCGCGAGGGTGGCGCATGCTCTTAGGCGCCATCGCCATGACCCATTGCGTGGAGGGCAGATGCCGCTGCCAGCTTTCGATGCAAAGCTTGGCACCGCTTTCAGGAGCGATGAGGCGAATGCTCTGTTCCGCAAAGTATTGGCCTATCGTGCTATCCACCATTCCTCCATCCCAAGGACCAAGTCCCCACGCTACCACGGCCACTTGATCGCCCCTAAGGCGTTGTTCTCGAGCTGCCACTTTATTCAGCACTTCATTTGCCATCGCGTAGTCGCTTTGTCCCACATTGCCGATGCTGGCGGCAATCGAAGAAATTACAGCAATATGGGTCAGCGGATCGCTCGCCGTGTGCGCCAGTAGCGCCAAGAGACCCACAACCTTGGTATCAAAAACATCGGCAAAGTCCTGATCCGTCTTGTCTTCCAAGCGCCGGTCGCGCAAAACACCGGCGCCATGTAACACTGCGGTAATCGGCCCAAAACGTTGACGCACGGCCTCAATGGTCCTCAAAACCTCGTTCTCATCGCGCACGTCGCAAGCCAGATAGAGGACTTCTGCCCCGAGCGCGCGGAGCTCGTCCAAGGTTTGGTTTCCCTCTTGAGCGGCCAGCAGTGCTTGAGCCCGCCGTGAGAGCTCCTGGGGCGTGTATTTGATCCCCTGCGCTTTCGCCTGCTGCACGAGCCATGCAAGGGCCGCTTCCTTATCGAACAACGGTGGCTGCGTCTGCGGCTCGATCGGCGTACGGCCCAAAATCCCGATTTTCAAAGGCCGTTCGCGCGCCATCGCCTTTAAGATCGCAGCCGTAACACCGCGGGCGCCTCCCGTTGCCAGGACTACGCTACCGGAGGCCAAAGGAGCCTCTGTCCCTTCCATGGTGTGTTCTTCCAGCACGGGAACGATGCGCGTCCGGTCGGCGGAGTACCCTACCTCAATCTCTAATCCTCCTTGGGTCAGCTCATGGCCAACCAGCGCTCCTGTCTCGGCATCCGTGTAGTTGGGGCCCACATCAATGGCCTTGACCGTCGCTTGGGAAAACTCCTTGGCTAACGTCCGCACTAAGCCCGTCATGCCTGATGCCCAAACTCCTAAGTCGCCATTTCCGGTCTGCCCAAAGTCGCCTCCAGTTCGTTGCACCGTCACCAGCAGTGCATCGGGATGATGTTGCACTAAAGACCGGGCTAATCCAAAGGCGATCCTATTGACAGCTATGGCTTCGGTCTCGCTGTAAAACGCGTTTAGACCAGCAAGAAATACCACGGCTCGAGCCTCCGCGGGCAACCGATCGGTCACGTTTACCCATCGAACCTCGATCCCTGGAAGACTAGCCATCAGGGATTCTCTCACTGCCGGTGGTCCCCCAACCAGATATACTGGATAGGGGAACTCAGAACTCAGAAGGCCAAACCCCGATGCTTCCCGGGCGTATGTGCACACTTGCCAGCTTTTGAGAACTTGGCCATCCAAGGCCTCCCCCCATGAGTCAATCGACGACGGTGTAGAAACATTTGACATGGGTAGGTCTTCCCCAGCGGGGACTAAGTCCCCGAGCGTCCGCGCCGTGGATATCTGACGACTAAGCCCCGGCAGCCGACTCTCGAGCGCACTCAAAATCTCCACCCGTTTCAACGAATCGATGCCTAGGTCTTCTTCCAACGCCTGGCCTGGCTCCAGCAGTTCCGCCGGATACCCCGTCTTCTCCGCGACCACCGCCGCCACCTGGGCCCAAGCACTTACCTCAGTCTCTGATGGCATCGGCGCTTGGCGATGCAGCGCGGGATCA
>JAJZZI010000198.1 GCA_021797635.1 Bacillota bacterium
TCGGTTTCGGCTGTATCCCAACCCGGAGCAACAACAGACCTTGCTCCGCTGGATCGGGTGCCAACGCCTGATTTATAACGCTAAAGTGCAAGAAGATCGCTATTTTCGCCGATTTGCGCAACGCATGGTCGGCACGGCGGGTCAGCCCGTTCCGGTCGACCAACAATACCGTCAGTTCATGACCGAACGCACGCCCTTTCTTCGCGACGTGCCGTCTCAGATTTTGCGCAATGGCGCCGCCAAATTTCGTCAAGCGTATCAGCGGTTCTTTAAGAAACTGGGAGGCCGACCCAAAATCAAGAAAAAATCCGGGCGGCAAGCCGTGTGGCTTACCAAAGAATTATTTGTATTCATTCCGCAATTCGATCAGACGGGCGCGATCGCATCCTATCAATTAAGCCTCGGTACGAAGAAGTTCCCGGTAGGCGTTATTCCTTACAGGGCGCATCGGCTCCATGCGGCACCCTCTTCCCTTCATATTGCCGTGGAAGGCGGCCATTGGTGGCTATCTTTCGCCGCCGAAGACGCCGAGGTCACAATGCCCAAGCACACGGCAGACGCCACCACGGCCCAAATCGCGGAGGATTTACGACATCTTTCGACGGAGCAACTGACCGAGCGGACGCTCGGGGGGGACCGGGGCGTCGCCAAGCCTCTCACCACCTCGGAAGGGCAGGTCTTTGACCTGCTCCCTGTGCAGAAAAAACGGATCAAGAAGACGCGCCGCCAACGCCAGCGTTGGCAGCGGAAGGCGAGTCGGCGCAAGAAGGGTTCCCAAAACCAAAAGAAAGCCCATCGGAAAGCGGCCCGGTATCAGCAATACGAGAAACATGTGCAGAGCGAGTATGCTCATCAAACGAGTCACCACCTCGTGGCGCAGGCCGCCGTCGCAGTGTATGTCTTCGAGCACTTGCGGATCGACCAGATGACCAAACGGCCGAAGGCCAAAAAAGATGCCCAAGGGCGATTTCTTCCCAATGGAGCGAAAGCCAAAGCCGGCCTCAACCGGGCCATCTTATCGTCGGCGTGGGGACAGGTTGTCGCGTTTACCACCTATAAAGCGCTGCGTCACGGCAAGCTGGTCATTACCGTCCCCCCCGCGTATAGTTCACAGGAATGTGCGGTTTGCACCTTCACTTCCCCGGACAATCGGCCAACCCAAGCCGAGTTTGTCTGCCAACGCTGTGGACACCCCGATAACGCAGACCGCAATGCCGCCGTGGTGATCGCAAAACGGGGGATCAACCAGCTTCTTTCCGGAGATCCGCTGACTCCATCCCACCAAACCACGCGGATTTTTCGGACACTAGGGCCGGAACGGTCCGAAGTCACGCCTGGGGAGACCGACATAAGACATGCGAAGCCTACGGCTCGCACGCAAAAGTCGCGGAACCAGGAACCTCTCGGAGTGATCCGGGAAACCCCCACCTCAACCCGTCAGGCGAGCTTTACAGCGAGTACTGGTGGTTAGGTGGCGGGAGAGTTCATCGACGGCTTCCGCTTCGACAGCGGGCACGGAGGAGTAGGCGATCCAGGCACCCCAACCCATGATGAAGCTGAGCAAGCTGCCATGGCTGTAGTGCGGATAACGAACGACGGCTCCCTCCCGATTCGGGCAAGAGGCCGCCTAGCTCGGCATAAATTAAGCCAATGAGGAGAACGGCGATGCCTCCGATAACCCAAGAGATGATCGAGGCAGGACCGGCATCGCGAGCCGCGTAGAGTACACCAAAGAGCCAGCCCGAACCGATAATGGCACCAAGTGAGGCCATGGTAAGATCGATGAAGCGCATTTCTTTTCTGAGACCGTTGTCCAATCACGACACCTCCCAAAGGGATCGGTTGTGGAGATCAGTCAGAGAAGTATATAAAGTACACTAAAGTCTGATTCGCCAGGATTGTGCAAATGTCCTTCCCGTTATCGAAGCAATTTGACTTCAATCGAAGGGCCAACAGGGGGTGACCAGGACGCGGGTATACGTAGTGGGAGCGGGGCCGGCGGGAATCTCAGCGGCCATTTGGACTCGACGTTTGGGTCTGGAACCCGTAGTGCTAGAAAGAAAGACGCATCTAGGCGGGCAACTGGCCGACTATAGCTTGCCGATTACCGATATGCCGGGAATTCCCCAAATTGGCGGTCAGGCTTTGATGGACGAGCTACACGAACAACTTCGCCGCTTAGCCATTGGAGTGGAGTATGGTTGCCAGGCCGTGGATTTTATGAATCACCAGCTAAGTTTGGCCGATGGGACGAAACTGGCTTGCCGCGGGGTGATATATGCACCCGGGGTCCGCACGCGGACCCTGGAGGCTCCTGGAGCCGAGGCCATCCGCGATGTCTCGGCTAGTCAAATTTTGAACCTTCCTGAACGGCGTGGACTCGACATCTTGGTCGTAGGCGGAGGCGACCGCGCGGTCGAAGCCGCCATCCGCCTGGCCGAAAGCGGCCTTGCGGTTCGCCTGGTGCATCGTAGAAGTCGGCTTCGCGCGCGGGCGAGCTTTCGTCAGCGGCTTGGCCAAAGTGGCGCCGATGTGCTGTTAAACACGGTGGTGGCCGGGGTAGCGCGAAGCGAAAACGGACGGCTTCACGTGCAGCTCGTGCGGGGTGGGGACAACGTTCAGGTGGAGGTGAGCCATGTTCTGGTACGTATCGGCATGGAACCCGACCTTCTTTCCCCTTTGGCCGAAGCGGCCTTAAATATGCCTCAGACCGTGCGCTTGGCCGGGGACGCAGTGGAGGCGCCGGCCTATCGAAGCCTAGCCACGGCCTTTGCAAGCGGTATGCGAGCGGCCAAGGGTTTGATCTTGTCTTGGGATGGGTAGAGGGAGTAAGGGATGATCAGGGACATTTTGGCACCGAATTTAAAGGTGATTTTTGTGGGCTATAACCCGGGACGAGCCTCAGAAGCCTTAGGGCACCATTTTGCCGGACCTGGCAACTATTTTTGGGCGCTGATTTATGACGCGGGTTTGACCAGCCATCGTCTCACTCCGATGGAAGATGGCCTGCTCCCCTATTTCGGTCTGGGCATCACCAACCTCGTGGATCGCATGACCCCGGGTTCCGCCGATTTAGATGAGGTAGAGATGCGTGTTGGCGGAGAGCGGCTGCATCGAAAACTGCTGGAATTTCGTCCTAGGGCCACGGCATTCTTAGGCAAGGACCTCTACCGTTCGTATCGGGCCCTAACCAAGTCGCAGCCCGTCGGGTGGGGGCTGCAAGAGTTTTGCACGGTACCAGCAATGTGGGATGTGGTTCTGCCCAATCCCAGCCGTCGCTCCACTATCGCCTACGACCAGCGCTTACGATACTTCAAGGAACTAGCGGGCCTGCTGGAATATGGACTAGGGAAGCCGTGAAAGCCTTTGAAACTTAGCATTGGGCGCCTGCCAGACGAGTCCCATAGCACCTGCACTAAACAAATTGGTCGAGACATTTAAGGGAATCAATCGGGTTCCGCTAAGCACCACCAGTTGACCTTGGGACTTGATGTACGTAAGGCACAGGGTGCCGTCGGCGATGGCCACCTCGGGGATGGTAGGGGACTGCCAGGCATAATAGCGGACGGATGTGGACTGGTCGATGATAAGGAGATAGCTCGGGATGGGAGTGTTGGCCGAGAGTAAGAAGTAGCGTATGCCGCTGGGCAAACTTCCCGCGGCTAAGGGGTTGGGCCAGCGTCTCGGATTCACCTTGGCGACTAATTGGCGGGTTCGGCGGGCTAAGGAGACAACACCAATGCGGCCGTGGTCGTCATAGGCTAGGGCACCCTGCAAGAACGGGTGGTCAAAGGCCTGGCCCAGACCGCTAAAGGCGTAACGATGCTGACCTACGACGGCCGTGAAGGCGCGACGGCCAGGCAGGATGTACGCGAGCGCACCGTCGCTTTCGAAAAAGGGCGACGAAGCCCCGGCAAGGCTCACCGCCTTAAGGCCAAAGGCGCCATGTACGCTTTCGACTCCGCTGGGTGTGGGCCACGCCAAGCGTTTTCCGTTGGGACTGGCTACGAGCATGCCGATGGGGTCGGTGGGCATGGAGGCAAAGGTGCGAGCCTTTCCCTCAATCAACCAGCGGGATTGGCCATCGTGGAGGACATAAGCCACGCTGGAAGAGGCCGTGATGGGCCAGAACCAATCGGCTCCCTTAAGTTGTCCTTTGGGGAGCGAGAGGGCTTTTGGCGTGACCGCCTGTGGGGAAGCCCAGCGTAATCGCAGGCTTTGCGGGGGATAAAGCAAGGGGTCGCCAGCCAGGGCCGTTTGGGTAGAGGCCTCCTGACTGGCTTGACGATGGACCAGCCAGACCCCAATCAGGATGCATAAGACGATCAGTCCTGCCACGGCTCCGAAGACGTTGCGACGCTTGGAAAACATGCCTATCCCCTTTTCCGTGAGGCGGTTGGCGCGATGGCGCTGCCCTGGGTTTTTTCCATAGTATCACGCCTTCACCCCGGCGCACATTATTCTCCGGTATTGGGATGGGTGCTGGCCTGGGCCAGGAGAGGTTGATCAGCATTCGATATCGTGCTGATGGTGGGCTAAAATTGCCGTGCATGCGTCGACCCCGGTCATAGCCTGTGGGATACTAGTGGAGCATGCCGAGCAAGGTTCTTGAGGAGGTTGTCGATGCAAAACGACCGGATCCGTGCCCTGCGACGGCTTTTGGCCGAGCACGAGGCGCAATTGGCCGTGGTTCCTGGCAATGACTTTAGGTATCTAATGGGCTGGTCACCGCTCCCCGACGAACGCTTGGCGGTGCTGTGGCTGACTCGAGAACATAGCGTGTTATTGATCAATGGTGTCAATGCTGAGGAAGCGAAGGCCAAGCTAGGCCCAGAGGTGGAGGTGTTGCGCTTTGATGATGCCGACGATCCCGGTCTCGCCGTGCAGCGCGCGATCCAACACTTGGGCCCCAGCGCCAAGGCGGTCCATTTAAGTGATGATGCCCGTTTCGATCACAGCCAGATTTTGCGAGACGCGCTTTCCGCGAATACGGTCTGGGGACTGGCCTCACGTTATTTGGCACCCATGAGGATGGCCAAGGACCCAGAAGAAATTGAGGCGCTTGCCCGCTCTCAGGCTATCAATGACGCCGTCATGCGCCGAGCCTTTGCCGCACTTCGGCCAGGAATCCGAGAGATCGAGCTAGCTGACATGATTAAACGCGCCTTTGTCGAAGAGGGAGCAGACCGTGATGCCTTTGTCATTGTGGCTTACGGGGCTCATGCGGCGCACCCCCATCATGCTCCCGACCGCACTCCCTTAACGGAGGGGCCGGTGCTGCTTGACATTGGTTGTTTCAAAGACGGCTACGCCTCGGACATGACGCGCATGGCCTATGTGGGTGAGCCGTCTTCTCGATACCTTGACATTCACGCCCTGGTGGAGGCCGCCAGCCGCCGAGGGATTGCCGCGGTTCATCCCGGAGCGCAGGTTGGCGAGGTCGACAAGGCGAGTCGACGAGTGATTGAAGCGGCGGGTCTGGGGGCCCACTTTGTCCATCGGACGGGCCATGGCATTGGCCTTGAGGTACACGAACGTCCCTCGGTCACGGCGGAAAACCAGGAACCCATGCGCGTGGGCATGGCTTTTTCGATTGAACCAGGTATTTATTTGCCCAACCAATTTGGAGTCCGCCTGGAAGAGGTCGTGATCGTCGAAGAGGACGGAGCCCGCGTCTTGTCGGAGATATCTCGAGAGGTTTATGTGGCGTTGCCTTCGTAAACGGCGACCTCAGCGGAACACGGAATAGTGCTTTCGATGCTTGTCGTGCGGTGTAGTGCCCTTAGGGAAAGGATCGACGAATGTGACGACCAGCGCCTATAAAGTGCGCCAAGTGCTCACCCGCTTGGCGGAAACGTATCCCGATGCTCGCACGGAGTTAAACTTTGAGACGCCTTGGCAACTCCTTGTGGCCACGATGCTGTCTGCTCAGTGTACGGACAAACGCGTGAATATGATTACGCCGCGCATCTTTGCCAAGTATAAGGACGCCATGGAATTAGCTCAGGTGAGCTTGGCGGAGATGGAGTCTTTGATTCGCGACTGCGGCTTGTATCACACCAAGGCCAAGAACATTTTGGCGACTGCCGCGATCGTCCGTGAGCGCTATGCCAACCAGGTCCCCAAGGAACGCGATCAGCTCATGGAACTTCCCGGAGTGGGCCGCAAAACGGCCAACGTGGTGATGGCTAACGCCTTTGGCGTCGATGCTATTGCGGTCGACACGCATGTGTTTCGTGTCTCGCATCGCTTGGGTTGGTCGACGGCCAAAGATCCCGCAGGGACGGAGCGCGAATTGATGCAGCTCTTGCCTAAACGTTCATGGAGCATGGCCCACCACTGGCTCATCTTGCATGGCCGCCGCATCTGCCGTGCCATCCGCCCTGACTGTGAAGGATGCCCCGTGGCGAAGTGGTGCGCGCAAGTCGGCATTGCCCCCTAGCGGATGGCGTAGATTAAAGTGATCGGATAACGGGAGGGATGCGCCGTGACCGCGCTCGTGTTAAGTGGTGGAGGGCTGTCCGCGATTACGGCGATTGGGGTGCTTGAGGCCTTGACGGAGCTGAACATCTCGGTCGATCTCGTCGTGGGAAGTTCCGCTGGCGCTCTGGTGGGGGCGCTTTATGCCTCTGGCCTTAGCCCAGAGCGATTAGGATATTTGGCTAAAAGCGTTTCCAAACGATATTTTCGCGTATCCTGGTCGCGACTGGCCTGGCAACTGCTCGGCCATCGGAAATTGCCCGTGTCTTTGACTCGCATAGACCCCTTGTTTTCCCTAACCGATCATTGGCTAAGGGAACGTTCATTTGTCACCACGGTCGTCCCCCTATGGGTCACCGCCACCGATTTGGTGGAGCGCCAAACGGTGGTGTTCGGGCCGAGTGGAGCACCGTTTGACGGACACTTGGCAGAGTTGTTGGCCATCGCACGAATCCCGAGGACGGTGGACTTGGCGACGGCGGTGCGCGCGTCCACGGCCGTTCCCGGATTGTTTTTCCCCGTACTCATGGACGGTCGGGTGCTGGTCGATGGCGGCATCGGGGATGATTTTCCCGTGGATGTGGCGGTGCTGGCGGGCGCGGACCGGGTTATTGGGGTATGGATTGACGAGCCTACACCCTGGTTGGATCCCAAGATTTCAGCACCAAACCTGCTTTATCAGTCGCTGGCCACCATGATACGGCAAATGTCCATGGTTCGCGCGGCCGTTGTCGCCGGTCAGGTGGCTCAGGTCGTGTTGCGAATTCCCATGGAAGTCGGTATGACGGGGTTTGGTAGGATACCCCATCTCATCCGCCTGGGTTATGCTCGAGCCATGGCGGAGCGCGAGGCCCTCAGCGTATTGGTTGCCTGAGCGTGAATTCGTCGTAAAATAGGGTCTAGGTACATGAGCGACTATGGGCCCGGTTCTTTAGGGACCTCGCGGCCAAGCTACTCCGGGGCCGTGTCGGCCAGAATGTAGAATATTTTTAGAGGAGAGGCGTTTAAATGAAAGATTTGACCGAATCGGGTCAGAGTGAACTCCTGGCATTTAATGTGCTGGGAGTGCGCCGAGAACGGAGCCGCAGCAGCTATATCCCTTTTGCAGATGAACGAAGTGCCCTTACTGGCGACCGCGGCCTTTCCGATCGTTTCATGTTGCTCAATGGCCGTTGGCAATTTTACTACGCTCAGGACCACGATGCCCAACAGGTTATGGATCCGCAGTTCGATGCGATCGAGGTGCCTGGGCACTGGCAGCTTCAGGGATATGGCCATCCTCATTATACGAACGTGCAATATCCCTTTCCCGTCGATCCTCCGCGAGTTCCCAATCCTAATCCCCAAGGGTGGTATCGCAGAAGCTTTCGTCTGCCTCCAACCTGGGAAGAACGATCCGTGTTTATCCGCTTTGAAGGGGTCGACAGCGCATTTGAGCTTTGGGTCAATGGAAACATCGTAGGGAGCAGCCAGGGCAGCCGTTTGCCTGCCGAATTCGACGTGACCGAATGGATCCACTCCGGTGAAAACCACATGGATGTCCGGGTGGCTCAGTGGTCTTGGAGTAGCTATCTCGAGGATCAGGACATGTGGTGGCTTTCAGGCATCTTTCGTGACGTCTACTTGCTTTCGCGTCCGAGTCCCCATATTGCCGACATTGAGGTTAAGGCCTATCCTGGCCGGGGGAGCGGTCAAGGGGAGATCGAAGTCTTGGTGAATCTCGCTGAGCGAGGTTCAGCCAGAGCTTCCCGTGTGGTCGTGCGATTATGGGATCCCCTGGCTGATCAGGTGCTGTGGCAAGGCGAAAAGTCCAGCGATGAGCTTTTCGAAGATCGGATAACCCTTTCGACTTGCTTGCCGGACGTTTCTTATTGGTCGGCTGAGCGGCCCACGTTATATCATTTAACGGCGACCCTGGTATCCCCTGAAGGCAACGTGCTCGAAGTGGTGCACCAGGCGGTTGGCTTTCGCCGCGTGGCCATCGATGGCGGTCGCCTCACGGTCAATGGCGTGCCGATTATGCTTAAAGGCGTCAATCGCCACGAGTTTCATCCCAAGCATGGCCGGGCACTGACTTTAGAGGTGATGGAAGCGGATGTGCGCATGATGAAACAGTTCAACATTAATGCCGTGCGCACCTCCCATTATCCCCCGCACCCCTATTTTCTGGATCTCTGTGATCGGTATGGACTATACGTCATCGACGAAGCCGATCTCGAATGCCACGGCATGCTCCTGGTAGGGCGTTTTGACCAGCTCTCGGACGACCCCGAGTGGCAACCGGCGTATCTGGATCGCATGGAACGGATGGTGGAACGGGACAAAAACCACCCATCGGTCATCATGTGGTCCTTGGGCAATGAATCGGGCTATGGTCGCAATCATCATGCCATGGCGACCTGGGCAAAAGGCCGAGATGGCAGTCGGGTCATCCATTACGAGGGTGATCGTGAGGCGAACAGCGCGGATCTGTATAGCACCATGTATACTTCGGTACCCGAACTGGTGGGCTTGGGGCAAAAGGACAGCTTAGAAAAACCCCATATTCTCTGCGAATATGCCCATGCCATGGGTAACGGACCCGGGAGTCTGGAGGAATATTGGCAAACCTTCTACCGCTATCCCCGTCTCCAAGGCGGTTTTGTCTGGGAGTGGATTGACCACGGCCTCTGGCGGATGGACGATGCGGGCGGGCGGTATGCCTATGGGGGAGACTTTGGCGAATATCCGCACGACGGCCATTTTGTCATTGATGGCTTGCTGTTTCCTGACCGCACCCCGTCACCGGGACTGTTCGCCCTGAAAAAGGCGATAGAGCCGGTGCGGATTGAAGCGGACGGGGATGATGCCCATCGCTTTACCCTGGAAAACCGCTACGACTTCCTGGGACTCGAGCATCTGACCCTGGTATGGACGCTCTCAAATGGGGGTCGCTTGGTGGACGGCGGACAAGTGGATCTTCCCCATCTCCTGCCAGCGCAAACGGGCGCTCTCCGGATCCCCTGGCGCGAAGGAGTGCATGGGGACCTGCTTAGCCTTTCCGTTCGTCTGAAGACGCCCACGATCTGGGCCGATGCGGGTCACGAAGTTGCATTTGGGGAGCGCCAGCTAGCCCAAGAGCAGTCTTATTTGGCGGTCCCCAAGCCCTTATGGTGTGAGCAGTCGCACACGGCTCTTTCTATCTCTAATGGACAAGACGCGGTGCAGTTTCGACTGGCTACGGGCGAGATGAACACGTGGGTCTTTCAAGGCCATTCGTTAATTCAAAAAGGTCCTACTCTCGATCTGTGGCGAGCTCCCACCGATAACGATGTGCGGCTGGCGCCGAAGTGGCGCCAAAAGGGCCTTGATCACTTACTGTGGCGCCCTGATGGGTCCGAGTGGGAGCGCCTTAGTGCCTCGCTAGCCGAGTTTAAGGTGGTCGGGCGGCTAGCCCCCGCCGTCCATGCCTGGGGACTTCAGGTGACCTATCGCTACCGCGTGTATGGATCAGGGGAGATTCGCCTCACCGTCGATGCCCAGCCTGAGGGAGAAGGTCCCGAAATATGGCCGCGCTTTGGACTGGCGCTGGTGTTGCCAAAGAGCTTCAACCAAGTGAGTTGGTTAGGACGAGGTCCCCAAGAAAGCTATCCCGATAGTTTTCGCGGACAGCGTCTAGGGCGATACCATGCCCGGGTGGAGGACCTGACCACGCCCTACATTGTGCCCCAAGAAAATGGAAGCCATTTCGAGACGACTTGGGTGGCGGTGACCAACGAGCGCGGCATCGGCCTGTTGGCCGTGGCCGAGACCGAGTTGTCTTTTAGCGCACAGCGGTTTACTTCGGGCCAGCTGGAGTCGGCTACCAACCGATGCCTGCTCACGCCTGAGGACGGCACCTTTCTTCACCTAGATTGGCGCCAACAAGGGTTAGGCAGTGCCAGCTGCGGCCCCGAGGCGCTTGCTCAACATGAACTGCGTGCAAAGCCGACGACCTGGTCGGTGCGACTTCGCGGACTCGATGTCAACGCGATCTCTGCCGAGCTTGCCAGCCGGTTGCTTCTAGAGGATTACAGCGGCTAGACTATTTGCGCAAGGGGCGCGAAGGGCGAGACCGCCTGTGCGCCCCTGCTTGAGCGGGGGGCATGGACAGGCAATGATCATCAAAGATGGCGCACAGGTTCAAGACACGGCTCTGATCAGGCCCAGTGGCAGTCAACAAGCGTGGCTTGATGTGCCTTCCGATACCGCGGGCGAGCTTCAGCGGATGGGGGAGACGCTGGGCCTGGATGCTAAGATCATCGATGAGATTCGTCTGGATGGAGAGCGGGCGCAACTACAAGATCGCGACGAGCTTTTATTGATGCTCATCTTCATTCCAGAAGACGAGCATCTGAAGCCGATGTTCCTCATTTTGGGACCAAACCTCCTCATCACCGTCCATCGCGATCCTATCACCCTGGTCAGCGATTTGGCCAAAGAGGTCGCGAAGAAGGCGGAGCTCTTCGATTCCCCTACCTATCTGCTCTACGAAGTTTTAGAACGCGCGGCAGATCTGTATTTGGAGCGCCTGGATGTCGCGGATGCGCGATTTGATGATCTGGAAGAGGCCGTCTTGAATGGCCAGGATCGGGCACGCGAGATCTTTGCCTTGCGCCACGAACTCCATCGCTCGCGTCAGGTGCTGGCGGACTTGCGTCGTATGGCCGCTCGCCTGTCGCGCCGCAAGTTCGCCTCAGAGGGCGGAGAACCCAATCTTTTCGTGGACGTCTATGAAGGTTTTTATCACGTCATGGATAACATTGATAGCCTACGCGACAACCTTACCGGGTTAGTGGATCTGCAGTTGAATCAACGATCGACCCGACTCAACGAGATCATGAAATTCCTTACCATATTCTCCACGATCTTCCTTCCCCTTTCCTTCATTACGGGATTTTTAGGGATGAATCTGCATCCCATGCCCGAGCTCACGGCCCCCTATAGCCAAGAGTTTACGATGGCTCTGATGGGCATCGTGGTCCTAAGTATGCTCTACATCTTTAAGCGGCGAAAATGGATGTAGTGGCTGAACACGAGAGATGGGCAGTCAAAGAAGATGGAGGCGGGCTCGGGTGGATGTGAATGCGGAAAAACGCCAGGCAGGGGATAAAGCGGCGGAGTACGTTCAATCAGGGATGACCATCGGCATCGGCACTGGCAGCACCGTGTATTGGCTTATCCAGGCGCTGGCCAGGCGTATCGCTCAGGAGAATCTGGGCTTCCGCGCCGTGGCCACCTCGGAGAAGACGGCCCATTTGATCCGCGGCTTAGGCTTTGACGTGGTTTCTTTGGATCAGGTAAAGCACTTAGACTTGGCCATCGATGGGGCCGACGAAGTCGACCCTAGGGGGCACCTCATCAAGGGGGGCGGTGGAGCGTTGGTCCGTGAACGTTTAGTGGCCAGGGCCGCAGAACGTTTCATTGTGATGGTTGACGAGTCTAAACAGGTCCAGGTCTTAGGGAAGTTTCCCCTGCCGATCGAGGTCGTGCCCTTTGGTTGGCAGACGACGAGTGATCGCATTCGAGATCTGGGCGTGGATCCCGTGCTGCGGCTAGAGGGCCAAGAGGCCTTTGTCTCCGACAACGGCAACTATATTGTTGACGCCAAGTTCAAGGCGATCCCCGATCCCGACCGGCTTTACCGCTCGGTGAAACTCCTTGCTGGAGTGGTCGACGTGGGCATCTTCGCCGAATTCAAACCGCTAATCATCATCGCGAAAGATGGAGAGGTCAAGGAGCAGCAGTGGTAGGGTGTGTCTCATGAAGAAGATAGCCTCTTCGTTGGAAACGATTAGAGGCAAGGGATTTTTGAGGGATCGGCCGGTGGGGTCAAAACATTCGATCGAAGCGTCAAGTACATGGGCTATGTAACCTGGCGATTCGCCAGCATGGTGATGTGGTCGTCGCCGATGCAGAGGCTGAGCCGTTAGTCCTAGTGCGGTTCCAGCGCCTCGACGGCTGCCCGGGAGAGGCCGGTCACCTGCATCACCTTTTCCACGCTATCCCCGGCATCCAACAAGGCCAGGGCCACTTTCTTGATCCCCATCTGCTCGCCCTCTTCTCTACCTTCTTCTCTACCTTCTTCCCGGGCGCCGTCGATGTCTGCGGTGTAGGTCATCAGCGCCTTTTTGCGATCCTCATATAATTGCCGCGCCCGTTCATCCTGGCTTAAAAACTCTAGCGTCGTCAGCGCCTTTTGCATGGCGGGTTCTTCCATCGCTAAAGCCTCCAATCCCTCGCGGGTTTTTGGATCCAAAAATGTGTTTGAAGATGAAGTCTACCTCGGGATGTGGCAACTCTGCCAATCCTATCCACTATGCTTTAGATTATAGCCCGCTCCCGATGCCCTGGGATGGGGATCAGGAGCGTCTCATGTTGGTAAGTGGTGGAATTCCTCTATCGCTCCTAGTGCGGTTTCAGCGCCTCGACGGCTGCCCGGGAGAGGCCGGTCACCTGCATCACCTTTTCCACGCTATCCCCGGCATCCAACAAGGCCAAGGCCACTTTCTTGATCCCGATCTGCTCGCCTTCTTCTCTACCTTCTTCCCGGGCGCCGTCGATGTCTGCGGTGTAGGTCATCAGCGCCTTTTGGCGATCCTCATATAATTGCCGCGCCCGTTCATCCTGGCTTAAAAACTCTAGCGTCGTCAGCGCCTTTTGCATGGCGGGTTCTTCCATCGCTAATGCCTCCAATCCCTCGCGGGTTTTTGTGGTCAAAAACAACATCCAGCGCGCCAAGTGTCGCCCTAATGCGGCAGAGTGCGCCTTGAGCTTGCGCAACTCCACAAAATGTACTTCGAGCAAATCGGTCAACATGAGCCCGGTGACGTCCTCGTGGAGATGAAAAGTGCTGTGACAGCGCTCCGTTGCCAGGTAGTCAAAATCCAGAACGTTGACGGTGACCGCTTTGTGCAAGGCACGATAGCTGTCGCCTTCGGACGATTGGCCTTGGAACAATTTCGCCCAATAGAATAGTGTACGTTGCTCCATATTCCGGCGGTTCTGCAGCTGGATTTCGATATCTACCAACACGCCAGCCTCCGTGCGGGCTTTGACGTCGAGGACGGACATTTTATCCGACAAGGCGTCCTTCTCCAAAAACGGATTGAGAATCTCGACGTGCGTCACGAGCGGTTGACCCGCATCCTCAAACACGGCATTCAGAAAGCTCAACAGGACGTCCTGATGATCTTCCGATCCAAAAATCTGTTTGAAGACGAAGTCTACCTTGGGATTTAGCAACTCCCCCAATCCCATCCACTCCTTCATCGGTGCTTCCTATTATAGCTTATAGCTTACTCCCGATCCCCTGGCCCAGGGAACGGGAGGGGTCCTGTTCGTACGTAATATAATTCTTCCATTGGAGACGATCGGAAGGGATTAGAAAGATCGCCAGGATGGCGGCCCGACTACCATTTTGCGGCATACCCCAGTGCTGAGGAGTGCCCGAATGGGATTCGGTCTAGGGCTTTAAGTATGTAAAACCGGGAGCACGTCACGGTCAGCGACTTTAGGACGTAGGGGCTGGCCCTTGGCCGCTTACGGGATCGTCCTGCGGGGTGGTGCGTTGCCACGGCCGCCGGAAAATTTGTTCCCGATTCTCCTCCTGATCGATTTGCCGGCGCCAGGTAATAAAGAGATCCGAGCGGGTTACCCACCCGACCCATTGGCCTTGTCGGTCGACCACGCGCGCCTCCCCCCGATTTTCGCGCGCCATGGCCTCCACGACCGCTCGCACTCGCTCCCAGTCGCCCACAGTGAGGCATGGTTCGGTGACATCTTTTACCTGCGATGACGGGTAGAGCAAGATATGCTTTCGGTAGACCACGCCACAAATCTCCCCTTTGGCATCCAGCACGGGGTAGCTCCGGTGGCTCGGCAGGACGGCCGCACCAATGTCTCGGGCCACGCTGGCTAACCAAGCCTTAAGCTCGACGCCGACTACTTGATCACGCGGCACCATGATGTTTTGGACCGCTTGCCCTTCTAAGGGGTGAACGGCATATTCGCGTGCGACGTGGATGCCGCGACGGGCGACCTTCTCGGTGAGAATGGAGCGTGGGATCCAGAGCACCGTGACTGCCATGCCCGCCACCGAAGCCATAAGCACAGGCAATAGCAGTGCCCAATTGTGGGTGGTCTCCATGGTGAAGATGGTGGCAGTAAACGGAGCGCGCATGGTCCCGCCTAACATGGCGGCCATCCCTATCGTCGCCCAGATACCCGCCATGTGGCCGGGCAAAAGTGGGCTTAAGACGACGCCCAAGGCCCCGCCTAACATCAGAAGCGGCGCCAATACGCCTCCGGAGGTTCCGGAACTTAAGGAGAGCACCCAGATGGCCGCTTTAACCACCAGCAAGGCCAATGCCGCCGCGAAGACGAGGTGGCCCGCGTCCAATAGCCGAATGGTGGGATATCCGACGCCCAGGGCCCTTTGATCGAGAAGGCCGCCGATGCCAATCATGAGCCCACCGAGGGCTGGCCACCACATCCAATGAATAGGCAGGGTGTGATAGGCATCTTCGGTGAAATAGACGAGCTTAGTTAGCAACCCGGAGAGGAGGCCCGCGGCCAGTCCGATACCTACGGCCCACCCTATCGTGCTCCAAGGCAGCCCCGGAGTTGTCGGGGTCGCGAAGATGGGGGCCGTGCCAAATAGCCAGGCGCGGACCCCTTCGGCAATGGCACTGGCAATGGCGACGGGAATGAGGCTTCGGGGTCGCCATTCGAAGAGCAATAGCTCTACGGCTAGCAAGACGGCGGAGACCGGTGCGCCAAAGGTGGCGGACATGCCCGCGGCAGCCCCGGCGACCAGCAAGGTTCGACGCTCCAACGAAGACAGCGAGAAGAACTGCGCGACCAACGAGCCCACGGCCCCTCCGGTCATAATAATCGGGCCCTCTGCTCCAAAGGGTCCTCCCGTGCCGATGGTGATGGCCGACGCGATGGGCTTGATGAGGGCTACTCGCGGATGCATTTGACTGTTTTCTTCCAAAATCGCTTGGATGGCCTCGGGGATACCGTGCCCCCTGATTTTATCCGTTCCGTACCTTGCTAGAAGTCCCACGATAAGCCCCCCAATGACGGGAATGGCTACCGACCATAGACCCAGGTGATGGGTATTGGGTGCAACCAGCGACCATCCGACGCGGCCCTCGTAGGCGAGATGGGTGATGAGGGCGATAAGCCGGAGAAGAATCCAGGCGATGAATCCGCCCATGAGTCCGATGACAGCCGCAATCAGGCTTAAAAACGCCAATTGGCGCCCATCCGTGCTAAAGTCTCCCAGGCTTCGTCTTAGCATGGAGGCGGTCCCTCCCGTTCGTCGCCCGTGGAATCTTCAATCTGAGGCTTGGTGCCCAACATCCGGGAGACGGTGGCGAGAAACTCGCCCGTTCGTTGCAACTCTTCCCGATGGGCCAGAGTAAGGCTTTCTAGCACAAGGTCGCCCTCCTTGGTCAAATGCACCTCTGTAACCCGGAGATCCTCTTCATGGGATAGGCGCATCACAAATCCAGCCTGTTCAGACCTGCTGATGATGCCAACCACACTATGCTGTTGTAGCTGCAGCCGCTCGGCTAATTCGTTGACCGTGGCCCAATCGCGACCGGGAAATCCCTTAATGGCCAAGAGTAATTGGTGCTGTTGGGGCGTAAGGCCGTGATTTCGCGCAGCCCCTTCGGAAAAACGCAAGAACTGCCGTAATCCGTGCCGAAATTCAGCCAGGGCCACATATTCGTCCTTCGACACGGGTCTTTCCATGGCACGCATGGTAGCCTCCTAGGGGTTTTTAGTTGCCTTATTATATCGCGGTACGATGTATTTGATCAACCGAAAAGTATCGTAATACGATAAAAAGGCGTTCGGCGCGTTGCCATTTGAGGTCGGGCCGTTCGTCTTGAAACGGGCACCATCTCCTGCAAGCCTCGACCGGAGGATCCCTTCGCCAATCCTTTCAACGCGCTGAGGACCTAGGCCGGTCGGGACCTGTAGCAGGCCTTGCGAAGATGGTGCCGAGTTGCCGACTGGGCCGAGCGTAGGACGTGTGGCGATTAAATCATCACGCATTGATGGCTTGGGGCGCTGGCTGATTAGTACCGTGAGACCGGTACCGTGACGATGGAGCTGGGCCGTGCTGAAGCATAGGCATTCCCCGAGGTCCAATACACGGTATCTCCGGCCACCCCCAGGACGTAGGTCCTAGGTGGCGCGTCGCTGGTCGGTACGGGGATCCATCGGGTCGAGCCGGGATGCAAGGCGTAATAGACTCCGGTGTGAGGATTCGCGGCGAGCAGTACCCCATTTGGCAGGAGGCGCGTGGTCCGGGAAAAGCCCGTGGCCGTTGGGCCGGGTAGGTTGGGCGCGGCAACATCCCGCCACACCTTGCCTTGATCGGACGTTTCCTGAATGGGATACTGAGCGTTTCCTAACCATAGAGTGACACCATCGGAGAGCGTAGCCAGTTGATTCACCGGTCCATCCAACGGCGCCGTACCCACTTTGAGCCAGCGGTGGCCGCTTGAGGCTACCACGGCTTCGGTACCGAACTGACCGTAGTTGTCCACAGGCACGGGGCCGAGAAACAGGTGGCTTTTGCTCTCAGCAGCACTGGGGCGGATGACATGCCACGGTCGACCATCATCGCGCGTGGCCCGACCTGGATTTTTCCGGAGGGACTCTGCCACCAGGCCCACATCGAAGACCCTTCTATTTGGAAGCCGCCGAAGTCCTGAAGCCCCATGCCCGTTGGGGGTGGTGCGAATTTCCAGGTCCGACCGCCGTTCGGACTAAAGAGGCCGAGATCGATAATGGGCGGGGCACCCTGCTTGGGGTTTTCGGTCGGGATCGACGCGAACAGCTGTTTTGTAGATCCTGGAGCCAGCGTCAGGCCGACCAAATTGGATTGCCAGAAGGGAACATACCCTTTGGCTTGCAGGGCACTTTTTAGCGGGCCCATGGCAACCCGAGTCCACGATCGACCGCTGTTGTCGGATGTCCACAAATGACTTCCGGCCGAAGTATAGAGACGCGAGCCGCGCGTGGCCAACGGGATCGCGTAGCCCCGATTTTGGTTGCTAGCCAGGTTCGCTACCGTTTGGCCGGATAAAATGTTCGTCCAGGCTTGTGGCGAGGTGACATCGAATGCCGTGGAGTCGAACGACCTTGCTAGAGTCATCGGTGACCAGGATTGCAGGCTTAGATGCCCTTTTCCCTGCAATCGGACGTTCGACGCTGCGGCCGGCACCCGGATCGTACCGTATAGGTTGCCGTTAGCCCGTTGCTTGACGGCACCCACGGGTACGAGGGTGGTCGATTGCGCAGAGTGCCAGACCAATCCGTACCCGTTCGGCATCCCAGCGGATTCAGACGTGAGGGGGGCCCAGCCGGAGATGGTCACCATAGCACCAGGTGGAGCTGCTTTGGGACGCACGCGGAGCGTTGGCGTCAGATCATGATGGCGAATCGTACCCGTCAGGCGAAAGGATGCCGAAGCTTGATACGGACCTCCCCCGCATCCCGCGATGCCGCCACCAAAGCATTGTATGCCTACGCGATAGGTCCCCGCACTCAAAGCTACCGGGCCCCGAGGAGAAAGCCAAGACACCATGGGCACCCGAAAATTGGTCGTAAAATGTCCCGGATGGGTTTTGGACCACGTGACCGCATTAGGCATCATGGACAGCCCGTTCGGCCATGCGCCAAAGCTGACAGACCCATCGTTCTGAGTCTTACGATCGATGGCGGACGGCACATCGCCGTGCACGGTGACATAGGTGCCAGGGGGACCGGAATCGGGAACCAGTTGGATCGTGACCTCCGGTTTGGTTGGAGAAACGGCCACCAGACCTAGCATGAGAACCAACGCCGATCCGGTTACCAGTGGGCGGTTTATCCCACCCATGCAAACCACCTCCACGGAGATAACGTCCCGTGGGGGTGAAAGGTTACCGCGACTTTAGGATTCTGACGAGGGTCGGTCAGAGGATTTCAGTCTCGCTGAGGCATGACCGAGATGTTAGACGCGCATCACCCGGGCCAATCGGTTGGGTAGACGAATTAAAAGTTTATTAGGGACGCCCAGCGGTCGAATGCACCGTGGCGTTAGGGCGTTAGACAGCGGCGATGGAAGGGAAGCGCTACGGTGACTTCTCAAAGAGTTTGCAGGTCTTGACCCGTAGCCGACACCCATGGCCAAGCCGAGCTCGTAGTGGCCAAAGCGTGTTGCGCCCCGCGCGCCAGCCTTTCGCACGGTCGACGAGGATTTCCCTTCGACCGTGCGCAGAGGGTTCACTGCACCAGCTTACCGGTAAGCGGCCACATTGCGTTCCAGGCGGACGCCCACCCGACCAATGATTAGACTGAGGATTAAATAGGCGAGAGCGGCCATGAAATACAAGATGGCGGCATGATTGGTGGCGTCAACGCCCAGACGGGCCTCGTACATGATGTCCGCGAAGCCAATCAGGTAGAGCAGCGTCGTGTTCTTCAGTTGAAGGACGACAAAGCTGGTTAACGGAGGCAGCATGATGGCATAGGCTTGCGGCACGACCACACGAATCATCGTAGTTCGGCTGGAAAGGCCCAGAGCCGCAGCTGCCTCCCGTTGACCGGTGGGAATTTCCATAATCCCCGAGCGGAAGATCTCCACGGCATAGCCTGTGCCGTAGGCGACCAGCCAGATCAAGGCAGCGGTGAGTGGAGAAAAGTTGATGCCCCATTGGGTAAAGCCAAAGTAGATGATGAATAATTGCAAGATGGCGGGAAGACCCCGAATGATCTCAACGTACCAATAGATGAGGGTGCGCACGGGCCAAGGACCATACAAGCGTCCTAGGGCGAAGAGGGTGCCCAAAATGATGGACAGAATTAGGGACACGACGGTAAGCGCCACGTCTTTAAGCCCACCCACGCCGATGGTGCCTGCGTATTCGAGGGCGATGTGCACTAGCGCCGGCCCCCTATCGGCAGGACCTCTTGCTCCAAGGGGTCGGGAACCTCCTCGGGGTTCAGCACGCGATGGAGAAATGATTGGGCCCGTTCAGTACGAGGAGACTCCAGCACTTCTCGGGCTGGTCCCTTTTCGACGACCCCATGGTCCGCCATGATGACCACCGTGTCGGCAACTTCTTTGGCAAATTGCATCTCATGCGTCACCAAGACCATGGTCATGCCTTCTTTAGCCAAGCGGCGTATGGCTGCCAGAACTTCCCCCACTAACTCAGGATCGAGCATGGAGGTTGGCTCGTCGAACAGCATGACCTCAGGCTCCATGGCCAAGGCCCGGCAAATAGCGACCCGCTGCTGTTCTCCTCCTGATAGGCGCTTAGGGTACATCTCGGCCTTGTGGGGCAGACCCACCATTTCCAGAAGTTCCATGGCGCGGGCGTTGGCCTGGGCTCGCGGCACCTTTTTCACCTCGACCGGCGCGAGGGTAATGTTTTCGATAACGTTCAAATGCGGAAACAAATTAAACGTTTGAAACACCATGCCCACCCGTGTGCGGATGTCTTGAAGCACGTCTTTAGATGGATGGTTGTGACCGCCTACAATGGTATGTCCTAAAATTTCGAGCGTACCCTGGTTGAAGGTGTGGAGGTAATTGATGCAGCGAATAAACGTACTCTTTCCCGCTCCACTGGGCCCAATGATGGCGACGACTTCGCGCTTTTTGACTTCGATCGACACATCTTCAAACACCGTAAGCGTTCCAAAGCGTTTACTTAGTCGATCCGCCCTAATTACGACGTCGTTGGACACTGACTTCCCACCTCCCCAATACTTTGGCAATGATTAGATAGAAAATGAAGTAAATGACGCCCGCTTCGAGCAACATATCCATCGGCAAAAAGTTGACCGAAAGAGCAGAGTTGGCTTGATACATCAAGTCGGCCACACTGATGGTGAAGACCAAGGAGGTATCCTTGATAAGGTTGCTAAGTTGGTTGGTAGCCGGCGGAAGAATGGTAAAAAAGGCCTGTGGCAAGACCACGCGCCGCATGGTTTGGGCGCTCGTCAGTCCGAGGGCGGTGGCCGCTTCGGTTTGGCCGCGATCGATGCCTAAAATTGCTCCTCGAAAAATCTCACCGTACTGCGTGGCGTAAAATCCTCCCAAGCTGACTACGGCGGCAGTAATTCCCGAAAGGACCAGGCCCAATTCGGCAAACCCGTAATAGGTGATAAATAGAATGATCAGGACGGGTATTGCTCGAACGACCTCAACGTAGCCCGTAGCTAAGGTATCGAGCGCCGGAACTCGGGATAGTCGTCCCAAAGCTAATAGGAATCCGAACAAAACCCCTACCACTAACGCGGCAGCGGTTAGCTCCACGGTCATCGCGGTACCGCGCAAGAGGAGAGGCAGGTACTGCATCCATGCCGACCATAGCGTTTGCAATCGCACTCCCCCTATTCGTTGCAGGCAGGTGGATCGGTCACCTGCCTGCCTCGTATGCTCTATCGTCGCCTATTTATAGACGTTGGGCGCGTTAGCAATTCCCTTCAAGAACACGGGATTCTTCATGCCGTACTGGTCCAAAATCCTTTGTTCTACGCCGTTTTTGGCGATCTTCTTCAAGAAGGCGTTAAGTTTCAGCAAGAACGTATGACTGTACGGCCCCTTAGGCACCCCGTAGTATCCGCGAAGGCTCTTAATCGGCGGAGCAATCTTCTTGGGAACGGGTCCCAAGATTTTAATCTTGAGGGACTTGTTTTGCTTCTTGGCCCACGCTACGTCGGTATCCGGCTGTAGGTCGGCGGCAACTCGCCCGCTCGAGAGGGCCAGAAAGCTTTCGGCCACGGATCCATACTCTTTGACCGTGGCGTTGGGGATGGCATTCGCTTCACTGACCTCTTCCGAGCCCACGACCACGGCGATGCGCTTGCCCTTAAGGGCTGGAAGAATATCTTTCGTCACTTTCGGATGGACCGAATTCACCGCCACCACATCGTTGTAGTTCAACATCGGTCGGCTAAAGGAAATCACGCGGGCGCGCGCTTTGGTGTAGTAAATATCAATCGTGATGTCGGCGCGCTTGCTGGCCACCGCCTCGATCGACGATGCGAAGGGCAAGGCATCCACCTTGAGGTGAGCACCTAACGTTTTCGCAAAGGCTCGCAATATACCAACATCATATCCAGTCCACCGTTTGGTCTTGGGATTTTGAAAGTCTTGAGGAGCAAACGCCGACTCAGCGATGACGAGCTGGTGGGTGTGCTTGACCTTGGCGAGCAGGGTATTCGGGATAGCAGCCGGAGATCGGAATCCGCCTGCTAACACTCCGGCCGCGACCAATGCCGTAGAAATTCCTATGGGAATGGAGCGATTCATGTGAGATTCCTCCCTGAAGAGACTAGGTTGAAGGGCAATTGCCCGGTGAACGACAAAGCCATAGCCGATCCGGCCTAGGCCAAGGATGCGCCCTATCCAGATTCGTGCCGCGCCATCGTTCCCAAGGCATAAAAGCAAAGTGGCATCAGTTTGCCACCTAAGTCCGCAGAAATAGTTCGCAACGGTCACTTCACACGCTGGGCTCGTAATTTGCATCAGCCATGTGGATAGTACCAAACGCCTTGGATCACCTGAGTGAGCCAAGCGGGGATAGTATTTCTTTGACCGAGCCCCGAACGATTCCTGTTAGATTTCCTTTGACGAGCAAGGTGACCTTAGCATAGATCCAAAGGGTGTGCAAACGTAAAGCGAGGACTTTATCAATCGGATTGTACGAAAGCGGCAAATCAGAAATCAAATTGTCATATGTCCGGAAAGGTGACTACGGGCGGGTTTCAGGTGTGAAGGGATAGGCAATGAAGTACCCAGGGATGGATGAACCTTAGAAGTTTCTGAAAGTGTCGACGCGCTAAGGTGAGGGAGACGTTTTGATCAACTCTCCCGCAGGTGGGGCGGTCATGGGTTGGTCGTGCCCTGACTCTTGGCAAGTCTGTGGGTGAAATCGTGCGCGAGCTTGGGGTCCGACAGCTGGCCATGGTAAAGACCGGGGAACACTTAGGGTGTCCTCCTGTCTTGGCTGTATTAATGGTCTACGGATAGGGGTTCTTCCGATGAGCGAACTCATCGATCGCCTGTTAGCAGCGTTCCATCGATTTCCGGATTCTGATAAACGCAAGTTTTTGGAACGGGCGTATATTGGCTCCATGCGGGCGTAGTGGGTCGTCGCGCATCATGATTTAGTCAAGCGGACTGGGATCCGGAGCCAAACGGCCCTTGGCCGCCCATCGGAAAAATCCCCGATCCCGGGTAATCCGACCCGCCAGCCGGGTCTATATCGTGCCATGGCCTCGAATTCGGGGTGCGACCGCTGGCCATGGTAAAAACCGGGGATCACTTAGCCTGGGTCGGCGTCGCCGGAAGACCACCTGAACTTGGTCATCTCCGGGACCCTCTCTCGCGGACATACCATGAAGGGGAGTCCAAGCGGGGTGAGGTGGCGGAGGTGGACGAGGAAAAGCTTCTAAATCGTCTGGTTTGCCTAACAGATGATCGGGTTCGGCTGGCAAGACTAGATTTGTTTACCAAAAGATAGGTATTTACTAGATAAAACCTAACCAAGAAGGCTTGTGTCGCTGAAGGGGGCGTATGTACCTTAAAGGTGGTCGGTTATGGAGTCTCAGTGTCGAAGGGATTCAGACCCTGGCGATTATCGGCCGTCCGGCGCGAGCTCGAGAAACGCCGCGTCTGATTCGGCCATAAAGTATTGGAATAAAGTATTGGACCGACCGAAACCGGGTTCGAAGCACATCCGCCATTGCGCGGGTCGTCGCATTGCCGATTCGCACCCAAATAACCTGCGGTGGGGCGCCGCGTAACATGCTCCGTTGATAGAAGTCGACGTCTTTGGTCGCGATGGCACAGTGCTCCATCGCCGAGTAATGCCAGATCTCCTCATCCGAATGGCCGATGAGTCCGACATCGCGCACGTGGAAGCTATGCGGATATAAATCAGACAACTGGTCGACGAGGCGAAACGAGAGGTTCTCATCGAACAAGAGCGTCATAACGGAGTAAAGAGACGGCGCTCCCGGTCGGCCGCAAACGCGAGGGCTGCGCGAATGTCGTATTCGTGTAGGTCGGGGAAATCTACGACAATCTCAGACGGCGACATGCCCCCCGCGAGGTAATCGAGAATATCGGCCACGGTAATTCGCGTTCCCCGGATGATGGGTTTTCCGCTCCGGATGCCAGGGTCAAGGACAATCCGGTCGTGGTAGTCGGCCACACGATCGCCTCCTTGGCTTGATTATACCGCCGACACAATAACCGGCTCAAGCTAATCCTGTTGGATAGGGGAATCCGCTCGCGGCCTGAGTCTTTGACGCTTACCTCCATCGTCGATTCGGGCGCGGTCGACCTCCGGCAATTTAAACGATCGCCCGAATATGCCATGCTGAAAGCCCCGTTTGAGGAGTCATTCTTAGGCCATCCATTACCATCCCTCGATCAGACCGCTTAAACCGCCAAAGTGGAAAGGAGTACCAACGTGAGGGCGAGCAGGGGTTCGCGGCCTCGCCGCCGACGAAAAAAGCCTGTATTGGCGGGGTGCGAAACTCAAGAAGGAATATCGGGGAACCCGCGAAGACGGGTCCGGGTGGACCAAAGTCATCCAAGGGTTCGGCGACAAGCTGCATCTGCTGGTCGATGCGACGTATGAGTTGCCTGTGGCGTGGGAGGTGACGAAAGCCTCCACCGCGGACATTACCCGCGCCTTCCCGATCCTCGATCACGTGCAGACCAGCCATCCCGAATTGATGGCGGAGCGGGGCTATGATGCCACCGAACTGCTCCGGGAAACCTGGGACACCCATGGCATCAAGCCGGTCATCGACATCTGAAACATGTGGAAAGAGGCTCTATCATGTGTAGGATCCAGATAATTCCTCATGAGTGACAGTCCGTATCGGGCGCAGGGACACCATGGGAAGCGCCAGTGAGCAAACCATCTGGCCAACGTGGGCATGGAACCCTAATCTCCGCATTTAGCCCTTATGCTAATCCTACACTTTGAGAAAGAGCCTGGAAAGATCCCGACCCGACTCGGTCTTTAAGGGACCACACCAACGTGACCTACAATTATCGCGTCCAAAAAAGGAAGACAAGAGGCGGTTAGGCTGAGCGTTGATGGTTGGGGTC
>JAJZZI010000012.1 GCA_021797635.1 Bacillota bacterium
GCCCTCCGTCTCCGCGTGGAAATAAATTTTTCTTGACCAAATCGCCTCTAAAATGTATGGTCAGGATTATCGATATAGATTGACTTCTTATCCAGAGTGGTGGAGGGACTGGCCCGATGAAGCCCGGCAACCCCAGCCAGATCGTGGGGTGCCAAATCCGGAAGAACCAAGGGGTTCTTCGAGATGAGAAGAGAGCCACGTTTGGCGCCTCTTCGACATGGGGCTTTTTTTTTGTGCATCTCGGTCAATAACGCGACAAGGACACCGCAAAAGGCAGGGGGAGACAGGATGAAAATAGCTGTGCAAGGGTCGTATCCCAAGATTCCGTCGGGTGCTGGTGCAAGTGTGCGAACTCAGATCCAGCGTTTCGACCGCGGAGTGGGAAGTCCCAAAGATTTGGACCAAACTTACCGCGAAGCCACTCGACGGATGTTGAACTTGGCCGATGAAGTGGGCTTAGATTTGACCACCGACGGGCAGATTCGATGGAACGACCTATTTGATCCCATCGTACGCGATGTCGACAATGTCTATTCCGAAGGTCTGCTTCGGCTATTTGATAACAACTTTTACTATCGTCATCCCGTCATACGCGGCCGGCTGGCCTTTCAGGGAGGAACCCTGCGCTACTGGTCTGAGCAGTCGGTAGCCATGTCGAAGGTTCCGCTGAAAGTGGCGTTGCCAGGCCCGTTTACCTTCATGGGACTTTCAGAAGACCAAAGCTATCATCAGTCGGACCGACTTCTTCAAGACTTGTTAGCGGTGTTGAAGCTTGAGAGGGAATCTTTGGCGGGAATCGGCGTGGCGGAAGTGCAGTGGGACGAGCCAAGTTTGTCCCGCGACCGTGCGTTAGACAAAGGCTACGTTAAAGAAGTCTTGGCCACGCTCACCGCGGAGGCGAGCCTACCTCAGTCTGTCGCGTTATTTTGGGGGCAAGGCGCACATGCGTGGCTTGAAGCCCTGGCCGATTTGCCCCTGCGCACGGTCTACCTCGATGCGGTGGCCGACCCTGCGGTAATACCGGCGCTAGCCGAAACCGAGTGGCCGTTCGCTGTAGGTGTGGGGGCTATTGACGCCCGTAACGTGCGACTGGAGTCGCCCTCGGATCTCGCGCGTCAATTAGAACCAATTATTCGTCGGCAGGGTAATGACCGAGTTATCTTGCATCCTACGAGTGGCCTGGAGTTGTTGCCGCCAGATCGGGCCGAGGCTAAGGTTCGCCGCTTGGCCGAGGTGCGCGCTGCGGTATTGGGAACGACCAAATCTTAAGACCAAGAGAGCGGGGTTAGGATAACATGAGCCAGATTTTAAAGACCACTTCGGTCGGCAGCTTTCCCAAACCTGCCCAGTTGGTGGAGGCGCGGATTCGCTTTCGCAAGGGAGAAATTTCACGAGCCCAACTAGCCGAGGCAGAGCGAAATGCCACCAAGGCCGTGATTCAATTGCAAGAGGACCTGGGCATTGACATCTTGGTCCACGGCGAAATGGAGCGCGGCGATATGGTGGCTTACTTCGCCGAAACGTGGCAGGGTTTTGAAGAGTCGCTGCCGGTGCGTTCGTACGGCAACCGCTACTACCGAAAACCCATCGTCGTGGGCACCGTGGGCGCTAAACGCGGCCTCACTGTCGATTCCTGGCGACAAGCGCAAGCACTCACCAAAAAACCGGTGAAGGGAATGCTGACGGGGCCCTACACGATTTGTGATTGGTCGTTTAATGCGTTTTATCCCGACCGTCGCTCGCTCATTTTAGACTTGGCTGCCATTGTTCACGAAGAGGCACTAGCCTTGCAGGAAGCGGGCGCCCACTATATCCAGATCGATGAGCCCGCCATCTCTACGCGACCCGAAGAGTTAGACCTGGCTATTGAGGCCATGGCCGTGGTCACGGATGGACTGACCGCGCATACCATTAGCCACATCTGCTACGGTGATTTCGAAACCATCTACCCGCGATTGTTGGACTTGCCCGTAGACCAACTAGATTTAGAGGCGGCCAACCAGGGTTTTCAGCTGCTCGACCTCATTCAGGCCTATCAATGGCCCAAACAAAAGGAATTGGCGTTGGGTGTGGTCGATGTGCACAGCCACAGTCTTGAATCGGTGGCGGCTGTCAAACAGGGCATTTATAAAGCGTTGGAGACGGTTCCCGCAGACCGTCTGTATATCGATCCCGATTGTGGGCTTAAGACCCGAACCTGGGAAGAATCCGAAGGGAAATTGCGGTTGATGATGGAGGCGGTCAACGAAGTTCGACAAGAACTGGGGTCTTCGTAAGGTGGAAGACCTTTCACTGGCCATCAAAGATCACGGGACTCTCATTGGCGACGGCGCCGCCGGTACGGAGTTGGCGCGGCGAGGAATTGACGAACACGCCATCCCCCTTCTACCCATTCGGCAGCGTGAAGCCGTCCTCAGTTTGCATTTGGATTATTTGAAGGCGGGAGCGCGGGTTATCGAGACGCATAGCTTTTCGGCCAACGGGTCGAAGTTTAAACAAGCGGGACTTGGTGCCGAGGTGTACGAAGTCAATCGCCGGGCCGCCCAACTAGGTCGTCATGCTCGGGATATCTTCGGCGACAACGCATGGGTCCTAGGGGCGGTGGGACCGCTAGCCTTGCCGGTCGCTTCACCGGTGGTGCGTGGCATTCCCATGGAAGAGGCGGAGGGACTTTATCGCGAGGCCGTGGCTGGCCTCCTGGCCGGCGGCGTCGACGGCTTCATCGTGGAAACGATGTCGGAGATCCCCACGGTGCGGGCGGCGATGGCTGCCATTCGGGCTGAGAGCAGGCTACCAGTGGTGGTTAATTTCGCCTTTTCCCCAGAAGGGACCACACTGTATGGCTTGACACCGGAAGAGGCCGCTCTGGCGATGGCCGATATGCCTGGAGGTCCCCCGTTTTTGATTGGAGCCAATTGTGGAAGTGGACCGAGTCCCCTGTTGGATGCGATTTTGCGGATGGCGCCCGTGGCCGAACGCTTACACGTGGGTTTGGCGGCATTTCCCAATGCCGGTCAGCCGCAGTGGCAGGCCGGACGTGTTCATTACCCGGCTGGGCCGCAGTATGTCGCCCGCTTGGCACACGCCTTAAAGGCGGCTGGCTGTCGTTTGGTTGGAGGATGTTGTGGTACCGGCCCCGACCATATCCGAGCCTTGACCGAGGTGCAACCCGATCCGCTCGGGGTTGACCGGGCCCACTGGCGCGGCGGGCTGGCGGTGGATGAGCCCGAGATGAGCGAGCCTAGAGAACCAGCTCCTCTTTTGAGTCGCGGAGTCACGGAAATATTGGCGGAAAAGGGTTTTGTAATAAGTGTTGAGTTGGATCCTCCAAGGGGCGTCAATGTTCGCCGCTTGGTGGAGGCGGCGGACAGAATGTATCGAGCGGGAGCCGACTTGATTAATGTGGCTGACAGTCCGATGGCGCGGGTGCGCCTGTCTGCTAGTGCGACGTGCCGCATCATTCAGGAGAAGGTGCCCATTGGCACTATCTTGCATTTCACGACTCGCGACCGGAACCTCATGGGATTGCAAAGTGACTTGCTGGGAGCTTATAGTCTAGGCGTTAGAAACGTTTTATGCCTGACGGGAGATCCTCCAGGTTTGGGTGATTATGCCGTGGCGACCGCTGTCTACGACCTGGATTCGATAGGGTTAGTCAAGGTGACGCGCGCACTGAATCAGGGTATTGATGCAGTCGGCCTGAAATTAGGAAGCCCTACCAATTTCGAAGCGGGTGTAGGCCTTAATCCCAACGCTGTGTCCTTAGATGAGGAAATGTCAAGGTTTCGTCGGAAGTTAGACGCCGGGGCCAACTTTGTTATGACCCAGCCTGTTTACGAGGTGAATCAACTGGCGAGATTTCTTGACGCCTTTGGTCCGGTGGACGTCCCTATTTTAGTTGGCGTCATGCCGCTGGTGTCCTTGCGTCAAGCCCAGTACTTGAATAATGAAGTGCCGGGCATCACGGTGCCCGCGCACATTTTAGCGCGAATGGAAGCGGTCGGCGAAGGCCAAGACGGAATTGACCTGGGCGTCGAGCTCGCTCTCGAGTTCATCGAACAGGTGTCGGGAATTGTTCAGGGAGTGTATTTGGTGCCGTCGTTTAATCGGGTGACACCGCTGATGCCCATCATTGACCACCTTGGCCGGCGCTTTCGCCACGGGGTCAAGCATGAGGGATGAGAAGAACCGCGATTGAGCTAAAATTAGCGCAGGGAGGACCATGGAGATCATGTTGTTGGTGCAGAAGTTCGGAGGAAGTTCGGTGGCCACCATGGACCATATTGAACGGGTGGCGGCTAAAGTGCAAAGCGTCTGCCAACGAGGCGATGCCGTGGTCGTGGTGGTGTCCGCGATGGGTGACTCTACCGATGCGTTAGTGAGCATGGCCAAGATGGCCAATCCGGATTTGCCTGGCCGGGAAATGGACGCCCTCTTGGCCACTGGCGAAATTCAGACGACTGCTCTTCTGGCCATGACGCTCTGTCGGCTGGGCTTGATGGCCCGTTCATTTACGGGCCGCGACGCCGGGATCACCACCGATCGTCACCACCGTCGCGCCCACATTTTATCCGTTGACCCGATTCGCCTTCGCCAAGCCTTAGATCAAGGCATTATTCCCGTGGTGGCCGGATTCCAGGGGGTTGACGACCAAGGCAACGTCACCACCTTAGGTCGGGGAGGATCGGACTTGACCGCGATCGCTTTGGCGGGAGCGCTGAAGGCCGACCGTTGTGAGATCTTTTCGGATGTGGCGGGGGTGTTTACCGCCGATCCCCGGGTGGTTCCCGATGCGGTGCCGATCGACCACTTAAGTTATGACGAAATGGTGGAACTAGCGAGCCAGGGGGCCCAGGTACTGCAGACCAGGGCCGTGGAATATGCTCGGGAAAATCGCGTGGTGATTCATGCCCGCTCGACCTTCCACGATGCCGAAGGCACTCGCATTGTCGACAAAAATCTTGACAATCCCTCGGTTACGGCCGTGGCCATGGCTAAAAACATTGCCAAGATTGGCTTGGTCGGGGTTCCCGACGCCCCGGGGGTGGCCGCTCATCTCTTTAGCCGCCTTTCGGCACGGAGTATTGACGTAGACCTGGTGATTCAATCCTTATCCCATGAGAAGCTGAACGACATTGCATTTACCGTGAGCACAGAGGATTTGCTTCAGGCAGAGCGGATTGCCCGCGAAGCATTGGTCGAACTGAAGGGGCAAGGCCTGGTCGTGGATCAAATGGTGGCTAAAATTGCTGCCGTCGGTTCGGGGATGCTTGGGCGCCCGGGGGTGGCCGCCCGTTTTTTTCAAGCTTTGGCAGAGGCAGACGTCAACATCCAAATGATTGGCACCTCCGAAATCAAGATCTCATGCATTGTCTCTCGCCAGGATGCCGAGCGAGCTCTTGGGGCATTGCACCAGGCCTTCGGGTTGGCAGCGGTCCATAGCGACGAGTAAGTAGCTGGGCGATGTTTGATGGAGATGGATGGATGAGACGCCATGGTGCCGCATGGCTTAGTGTCCCGCGAAAACCGCCGACCGTGGCGGCGGGGCTCCGTCTTTTACGCCGCAGTCGCCGGTTCGATGATGCGGGGACATCATCCATGTCGTTCGTTCCCTCGGTAAGCGGTCATCGCAAAATGAATCTATTCCCTACGTTTTCCCTAAATTGTGCTCCATGGGTCGCGTATCGACCGCATTCGACATCAACCGGCGAAGAAATTGTCCCTTGCTTGACATTATTGACGAACGAATTTGGCCGATAAGAAAATTCATCCCCGTATAATGATGGTGGGCAGTTGACGTGCTCATCGCTCAGGATGCACTACTCTGGCAAATGGGAGGTTGTATGCGAGATGAACGCTAATCCAATCGTGTCGGTCGAAGGGGGAAAGGTCGCACTTCCACGAGAAGTGCTGGAGGCCTGCGGGATCTCTTCCGGAGATTCTGTCGTGCTGTATCAAATGGAAAATGAAGTGCATATTCGAAAATACATCCAGGGGAAGATACCCGCTGCAGGCGAGTAGATCTTGGCTACTCAGCATTCAAGGGCGCCTGTTAGCGGGCGCCCTTGAATGCTAATATGCGTGCGAAAGGTGGTTAGATGTGAGCGACGAGGTCCATTTCGACTAAAATAGCGCGAAGATGACTGCCCACCGTGGTGCGCACTGGATAAGGTGGGCTGGAGAAAAAACTGCGATAGGTCTGGTCAAAGCCATCAAAGTCGCGAGCGAGATTTTGTAGATGCACCGTGACTTTAATGGCGTGGTCAAAGGTAAGGCCAGCATGTTCAAGTACCTGACTCAGATTGATCATGGTCTGATGGGTTTGCTCTTCGATGGTTAAACCGCAAATTTGGCGTGTTTCGGGATCAAATGGACCAATGCCCGCCGTGTACAAAAACCCGTCGATGAGAACGGCTTGGGAAAATGCACGACGGGGTCGCGGCAGACCGGATACTTCCGTCTTTATCACTGGACCACATCCTTTCGTTGATCGCTTGGATCCCCGATACGCGAGTCGGGCATCGAGGGGAAGAAGGTTCACTTGTGCTGCTTCGCTTAGGAATCGAGAGGTTCGTCGGAAAGCGGTGACACGCGAAACTCGGAGCGCAGATGCGTAACCAGGTGGTCGAAGCTATGCAAGATTACGCCCGTGATGCCCAAGAGAATCCCCGAGATGACGAACATGGTGGTGACCAGGGCTGTGCCCACGGGCAGGACTTGCGTACGAGCCAAGGTCTGAATGACGGTCGAGCCTAACAGCACTCCCATGAGTACGAGGAGCAGTCCGGGTGTAGAAAAAAACAGCAGGGGGCGCCTACGAGCCACTAGGCCCAACAACAGATCGAGAATTTGCACACCGTGGCGGATGGGGTTTCGTTTGGCCTTGTCGAGGTAGTGCACATGGATGGGAACTTCAACCACGCGAAGATTCGAGCGTTTGATTAAGAATTGCATTTCTGACTCCACCTGAAGGCCGAGGCTGTCAAAATTTAACTGGCGAAGCGCTGCAGGGGAAAAGGCCCGATAGCCGCTTTGCGAATCTGTCACAAAAACTCCGCTGGCCACGTTGGTGGCCTTGGTCAGAAGAGACTGGCCCAATTGACGATATCGGGGAATTCGGTTCTTGGTTCCTAAAAATCTTGAACCAATGACGACGTCGGCGTCATCATTAAGGATCGGTTCCACCATGATGGGAAGTTCTTCCGGATCGTGTTGTGCATCCGCATCTAAGATGACCACGGCACGAGGATTACGCGACAAAGCTCTTCTAAATCCGTGGTTCAGGGCCGCACCTTTTCCTTGGTTTTGCGAAAGGCAAATGACATCAGCTCCCGCCGCGCGAGCCAAGCGCGCCGTACGGTCGCTGGACCCGTCGTCGACCACCACCACGCCATCCACCATCGGTAGCGTTTCCAGAACGACACTACCGATGAAGCGTTCCTCGTTATAGGCGGGAATTACTGCGACAATGCCACTTTCATCTTTTTCTCTACCATCTTTCTGAGAAGTAGACGTCGGCTCAGCGCTCCAAGCATTCGATTCCCGGGCTAGCATTCGTTTCACCCTTTCTATTGCAAGCTGCCATGTATCCCTCGTGGAATGCAAAGAAGTCCTCTTTTGGTATACAAAATCCAACGGCCAAAAGCAGTCTCAAGGGCAGTGTCAATTTACAGTGCCCTAAGTGCGTTCCCCTAAAGGGACCGATGCCGGCTTAGGATTGGTCATCCCGATACGGGGAATTGGCTAGCATGGATAAGCAGGTCAACCACGGAGCGATCCAACAAATTTCCTGAAGACCTGAACCGATAGGAAATCAAGACCGGGGCCGACGTGTACTTTGGGCGATAGGGCGAGGGGTGTCCGTTCAGGGGGATCAATCTAACGGAAGGAGTGCCGTGGACGAGTGCCATAAAGTGGAATATACTGTAAGAAAAAGGAAGTTATCGGAGGGGTTATGGGGATCTCCAAGGTCACCGCCGTAGTACCTAGTTATGGACATGCTGGTTATATCGGTAAGACCCTAGAGAGCTTGCTCGGGCAACAAGAGCCGCCGAGGGCCATTGTGGTGGTGAATGACGGTTCGCCCGATGATACCGACGCGGCGGTCGGACCCTATTTGAATCGTATTACCTACCTTCGCCAATTTCACCAGGGTCTTGCGCATGCGGTGCTGAACGGGCTGAGTCTGGTTGAGACGGAATATGTCCACTTCATCGCCTCTGACGACTGGCTTGAGCCCACGGCCCTTCAAGTCCTGTCTCGGGTTCTTGACAGCGACCCTGAAATCGGAGTAGCCCACGGCTGGAGGGTGGTAGAGGACGGTGATTCCAGCCACTTAAACGGGCCTCCCCTCGTGGGTAAGCATCATAATCTGAAGCTGGTGCTCTCGGGCGAGTATATCTATGCCACCCCATCAATTCTCTGGCGAACTGCGGCAGTGCGGCAGGTCCAGGAGGCCCTAAATCTCTCGTTCGCTTTGGACTACGCGCGTTGGATGGCTGTATTGTTGGAAGGTTGGCACTGCTATGCAGTCCCCAATGTCCTGGGCCACTATCGTAGACATGCGCGCAACTCTAGTCGACAAGCTAACTACCATTTGATGAGCTTGGACGAGCTGCGGGCGCTTCGCTTCATTCTGCGTCACTACCGGCATCGCATGACCCATCGGCAGTTAGCCACGCTTCGCGTCAATATTCACGGGCACTACCGCGATCGGGCGTGGCAGGATCTTCGTGCCGGAAGGGCCGAGCGTGCCCGACGAAGGTTTGCTCATCACCTCCGCCACTCCCCGGGGCGCTTTAATAGCATCGTGGGTTGGGGTGCCGCCAGCCTGCCTCGGCCGGTATATTATTGGCTACGCGCCTTGGGGCCGGTTCGGTAAAGACGTATGGTCTGGAGGCAGGGCGCCATGGTCAAAGACTGCCCTGTTCCCGCCAAATCGGGTCATTCGACTAGCCGATTTAGCGTACGCGACATCTAGCGGGCCAACGCCGGTGTCGGCAGCGGCCATCCAAGCAGCAATTAGCAACAAAGCAACTGGCCGTCGCGGGCTTGACCGACCCAATTTCCCACCAGCGGTAGCAACCGCTTTTGACCATCCACGCGATACGGACCCACGGGACCAACCGTACACCCTCACTGGAGTTCGGTACGGCCAATGGGGAGAGCGCTTGAGGCATCGCCTCATCTGGTTCCTAAGACAACCATGCCTTGAGGAGATTTCTCTTTACTGCCCGTGAATTCGACCGTTGGCTAGTCGTCTCTGATTCCGAAGGCATCATGATAGGGAACCGGTTCTTAATCGGCAATGGGCAAGCGCTGCATCGAACATGTCGTTACCTTCAGCAACCAAAGGCCCCTTCCCTTATTCGTGGAGAATGTGCCGGTTTTCCGCAGTCGTTGGTTTAAAGGGATCCCCTCTTGATCCCTGGCTCGCCCACCGCCGCCATACCCTGGCGAGGACCAGGCCCGGATGCGATACATGGCCGCGAATGGGTTAAAAGACCAAATGCTGTCAACTTCCCGACGGCCCAGGCCAAGGTTTTCCAGGTATTGCCAAAATGTCCGAAATATGGATAATACTGGTACATGGATGTGGAAATATATGGATCGCCATTAGCGATGGTGACAAAGGGGTTTGGTGTCGGCCTATGAACGAAATCACGGTCATTGTTCCCTCCTTTGGCCACGCGCGATATATCGCGCAGACCTTAGAAAGTCTATTGCAACAGACGCGGCCGGCCAGCCAGATCATCGTGATCGATGATCACTCTCCGGATCGAACGGACCTGGCCGTGGCCCCGTACCTCGACCGTATCCGCTACCTCCAGTCGCCTTACCGTCAAGGGGTGGGGGCCAGTGTGTGGCGAGGAGTGGACATGGTGGAGACGGAGTACACCTACCTAATTGCCTCCGACGATTGGATTGAACCTCGGGCTCTGGAGGTGTTAGCCAGATTCTTGGACAAGGACCCCCACATCGGGGTGGTGCATGGTGCCCGGACTGTGGTGGAAGACGGGGGGACCCGGTTGAGTCGTTCCCCTATTGAGGGCCCATATCGCCTCCTCGACCACGCTTTCGACAATGACTTTGTCTATGCCCATCCGGTCATTCTATGGCGGACCCAGGCACTACGCCATGATTGCCGCTTTCGGCGGTTTTCGCTCAGCCTCGACTGGGCTCACTGGATTGCCGCGGGACTAGACGGGTGGGATGGCTATGCCACCCATGAGATGCTTGGCTACTATCGTCGTCATGCTAGCAACACCAGCCGCTGGACCCTTCCCATCGTGGCCGAACAATCGAGCCTCCTGCGCTTCGTGCGTCGTCATTTTAGCCAGCAACTAGGATCCGAAAATCAGGCGAAATTACGCATGGCATTGCATCAACGAATTCGACTGCAAGGTTGGCTTGATCTTTCCGAGGGGAGGCGGCGTCGCGCCCACCGCCGCTTTGAAGCCGTTCTCAAGTTCCCCGATCAGCGCTGGAACACGATCCTTGGGCTGAGTGCGGCCAATATGCCTACCCCTTGGTACCGCTGGCTTAGAGGAAAGCGTCGGGCTTGGTTGGATCGAACCTAGCCCTCGCTCGCAACGTCGGCAAACGGGACCTCGACGGGAACCATGCTTGTTTCATAACTGTAATAAAATGTCACAAATGGGGAAAAGAGGGACATCAGATGAAGGAGATGGACTGGCCAGTCAATCCACCGTTTTCCACCGCGAGCGCCGATCAGTCTCCCGTGTTTGGTCGCAAGGCGGAATGGCGATGGTTAATCGATCAGACCACGGGTCCGCCTAGTGGCCGGGTGGTCTACGTGCACGGACCTCGAGGAGTTGGAAAAACCCTTCTGGTAAGCCTTTTTGCCAAGCATCTGGACGAGCAAGGGTGGCTCGTACGGACGGTGTCGGCAGGTCAAGGTGTGGACGCGGTGATGGCGTGTCTGGCCGCCATGCCCAAGCGACGAAGGAGGGGACCTGAGGCCGAGAATCTTGGCCAGTCCCTGCTGCGCATTGTGGACAACTATGATGACATGCCCTTCGAATACGAACCCTTGGCGCGAAAGTGGCTTGGCCAAGGGGGCGGTGTGACCATCGTCGTCGGCCGCAAGCCGCCGGAACGGCTGTGGCCCGGATCGCGCTGGTGGCGAACGTCGGTATCGGAAATGGAGCTGGTGGATTTCCACCCGTGCACCAGCCGACGATACCTGGCTATTAATGGCGTCAACGACCCGCTTTGGGAAGAGGAAATTTTAGCGTTCGGCCACGGCAGACCAGGACTATTGGAATTGGCCGTAGATGGGTTTCATGGGTTCGCGCAGGCAGGAAATCCTGAAAACATTGGAGCAATGCGGTCCCATGAAATTTTTTCGCTGCTCATGGAACAAGCTTTGCATCCCGGATCCCGACGTCTTCAATGGCGCATTCCCGTTGGGCCCTCGGGGATGGACGCCTATCTGGCCGCCGCTTCGCTGAGCGGTGAGTTTGACCGTCATCTGATAGAGGCCATGGTCGGTCGGATCGTTGACGGCGAGTCGTGGCGAAAGCTAGGCGAATGCCCTCTGGTCATGGCGCTAGAGGGCGGGCGGTGGCAATTGTTCCCGTCGCTCGCGGATCGCATTGAGGAGACTTTAAAACGGGAGCGTCCCTGGGTGGAACAGGCGTGGAGGGACCGAGCCGTCGGGCACCTGGTCGCTCAAGTGAAGTCAGGCCGGGTTGCCTTGATCCAAGTATGGCCGGCATTGAACCATCTTTTGCTGCCGTTTCATCCCAATGCGGGCGCCATCGGCAGGGCCGACCGAGCGTTGAGGTTTACGACCATCGACGGCTCCCAGAGCACGACCATCATGATCGCCTATCTTCCTGACGGGGTGGAATGCGGGCGCTTGTCCGTGGCCGAAACGACTGCCGGCACAGCTGAAATCGCGTTGAGTGTAAAGGATGACCTGGACAGCCTTGGCATCACGCTCTTGCGACGGGCTGTTCCCCTCTTTGCCGGATACGGTGCGATTCGATGCTGCCGGATGCCCTCGTGGGCCTGGCCGGTGTTAGAAGCATTGGGGTTTTCGAGGGAGCCCTCGTCCGCTTCAGCCGTTATGACCCTTGGAAAGGATGTCGTTCCTTGGCTCGAGCAGCTTTCGGCGATGGTCCGAAAGCCTCCCATTGATCCAACGACTGGGCTTCGCTGGACCTTTCAGATTCTTAAGGCGATCGAATGTCCTGCAGAGCGCGTTTCGAGGAACGAGCCTTGGGTCCAGGCCAGTGGATTCAGTCGGCCCGATCCGTTTTTTCGGTGGATTGAGGATGCGATCGACGCCATGGCGTTGGAAGTGAGGCCTTCGCTATTGGCTACCATCCTTCGTCAATACTACGTCGAACATCGCGGTCCCCACGAACGTTTGGCGGAAGAAATTCATGTTTCGCGGGCTACCTATTTTCGCCTCCATCGAAAGGCCGTCCAAGGGCTGGCCGAGCGTTTGTGGCAGTTCTCCAATGATACCGTGGGAGGCAGAGACGATGCCCATGTCGTTCGGGCTGGCCAATAAGCCCGTGTGCGATCGCCGCACCTCCTTTAGCCATCGCGGTCGTTGGTGGTGGCTAGCTGGCGGATTATTGGGGCTAGGGGCAGGAATATGGGTCGTGGCCGGATTACGCCTCTATCACGATAGCCAACGCGCCAGGCGCCTGGGATCAGGGATCCATCGTGCGTTTGAGACCAAGAATTGGCGGCGATTGAACCAGCAAACGGCCGAACTTTACCGGGTCCTGGTGAGTGCCAGAGCCGCGTTAGCGGAATTTAGCCTGGTGGCGCCATTGCCCCAAGTCGGAGGTTGGTACCAAAGTCTGGATCACCTACTGCAAGCGGGAGTCGTCACGACGGACGCGATGCGTCGCGTTCTGCCTAGCGTTGAACGCGTCTGGCACCCCCCCCTTCATGGCAGGATGTTGGTCCGGGCAAGGATCTGGACGGCGCTGGCGGAAAAATTGGCTCGGGCAGGGCCGAAATTGCAGTCGGCGGGGCGGTATCTTGAGCAGGTAGGCGAGATCCCCCATATTCCTTCCTATCCCTTTTTGGCCTGGGGACAAAGAGAACATCAAATCGGGGCCCTGGCGAAGGCGGCGCCCGTGTTGAGCAAAGCGCTCGGTTTGACCCAAAGCGCCCGGTATCTGATGCTCTTTCAGGACAGTGGTGAATTGCGGGCGAGTGGAGGATTCGTGGCGGGATACGGATTCCTTAACGTCAAGCGTGGACACCTGACCATTTCTCACCTTGGTGCCATTCAAGGCTTAAGCCGATCGGTCGAGATCGGCCCCCCGGCCCCCTGGACGCTTCATCACTTCTTTGGGTATAGACGACTGACCCTCATGAACGCCAATCTTTCTCCCAATGTACCTACTTCGTCTAGAATGTTTGAGAATCTATATAACACGGCCAAAGGCCATCGTCTTCTTTCGGGCGTCCTTTGGGTGAACACTTGGATGGCGGATCGCCTGCTGCGCCTAACCGGGCCGATCTCGGTTAACGTGGGCGGCCACGGCCTTGACCTGCCGCCTAGTAACCTTGCCATGGAGAAGATCGCCTATCGATACGGATCACAGGGCACGCGGGCCGTTTTAGGCGGCATTGCACGGGTCCTGGAAGAAGTGGTGGCTCACGGCAGCGCCGCCCAGCAAGCGGCCTTGTGGAAGGCGCTAGAGTGGGGGGTTCAGCACCAGGATTTAATCCTCTTCAGCAACAACCGCGAGTTAGAATGGTGGCTGGCCCGCATGGGTATGAGCGGGTCGATAGACCCGAGCTCAGGGAACTTTTTGGAGGTGGTCAATGACAATTTTGGCGCTCACAAGGATAACCTCTACTTGCAACAACGCCTTCAGATTACCCTGCCCAAGACACCTCGGGTCGGGCATCGCCGGAGTGAAATCATACGATTAAGCTACTGGCTTCCCAGGGCAGCCAATGGGTGGTTAGTCGTTCCCTATCTCGGGTGGATCTCGCTTTACCTGCCATGGGGTACGAAAGTGGTGAGCGTCGAAGGAAAAACCTCCAGCCATACCAGAGTGTCCAATGATCGTCGTTTGCACAAGGCGATAGTAGGGTTTGAGCTCCGCGTGCCCGCCTTCAAAAACATCCAGAGGAATCGCGAAACCGTGACGATTCACTTAGCCCTTCCCCGTTCCCTGAAAGCTCCCGGCGATTTGACCTTGGGGTTACAGCCAGGACTTCGTGGCGAACAAGTCACCGTGGGCGGTCGCACCCTTTGGCAAGATCATCTTATGCGCCTTCGGGTGTCTCCCCGTTCTGGCTAGAGCGCCTGCGAGGACTCCGCCCGCGTTGGCTTGGACTCAGAGGCGCGCCATTGCCGCCAAAGCTTATGGGCAGATAAGAGGATGAGGGCGCCATCCAAAGGGATTTCGACCCAGGCGGCGAATGGGCTGGAATTGATGGGCACCAGCAACAAGATGAACATCAAGAGTTGACCGAGGACAAGGGCCCACCCGTTCGACCTAGTCCAAACAAATCCCAGGCGTTTACGACAAATAAGCCAGACCCATCCTAGATACAACGCATACTTGAGATTGAGTGCCATGCCTAGACCGCGCAGACCAAGGAAAGAAAGCCCGAAGAAACTTAGCGTGAGGGTCGCTGCACCGCCGAGAAGTTCGGTGCCCAGGTAAAGAGAGCCTCCGTATTCAGAAAGGATGACAAAACTTAGCGACCAGCTCGAGAAACGCAGCAGATCCGCCATGACCATCCAGCGGATCATCGGTACGGCGGGGCCGAAGCGAGCTGTCCACACCAGGGGAACGAGCCATTTTGCAAAAATCTCTACGGTCGCCACGATCGGCAACGCGATCCACAGCGTCACCTGCTGTTGACGATTGATGGCGGCGACCAGTTCCCTAGGTTTTCCCTTTAATGCGCTAAGCCGGGGAAAGTATTCCTGGCTCATCGTTCCGGACAAAAAGCCCAAATAGGTTGAGGAGAGCGTCAGGCCGACCATGTAAAAGCCGACTCCGGCCCTGCCCAACTGGTCTTGGACCATGAGGGGAATAGCCGTTTTGGTTGAAGCTCCGACCAAGGCGCTGATCATTAAAGGAAGCCCGGCCCACAACAGGGATCGCATCTCGGATCTTATTTCGGGGGCGCTGGCGGAATCCGGACTTGGCCGGAGGCGACGGCGAACCCACCACGGGATGAGAAACGCCATCGCCGCTGAAGCGGTGATCGCTGGGACCACACCGTTCCGGTGGCCGTAAGCCACCATGACCACCATGGCTAAGGGCACCATCACCGCGGATATTGCCGAAGCGCGGGCGATGGCTCCGACCTGTCGCCGGAGTTTCAGGCCCGCCAGCTGTAAATTCGCGAAACTCTGAAACCCAAAGCTAAGCCCGAGAAGGATCTGCCAAAAGCGGCCTACATGAATGCCAAATCTAGATAGCAGGTGGGGTCCCAAGAAAATCCAGGCAAGGAATAGAAAGAGATTCCACATCGCCGTCAGGTAAAGCCCTGAACGTTCGATCAATCCAATGGCTTGGTGCTGGCTGGCGCCCTTTCTTACTAATGCCGTGCTGATGCCCAGCCCAGCCACCACCGACAAAAACCCTACCACCGCCTGTAACAGCCCCAGGACCCCCAGGCCGGACGGCCCGAGCACCAAGGCCAGCACCTTGGCTGAGATAAGGCCCATCGCCATGGTAAAGAGCGTGGCCAGGCTTAACTGGAACGTGGCCTTCAACGGGCTTTTCAACCGCTTATCTTTCCGATAAAAGGGGCGTGCTCTTGCTTAACGTGGAGATCGAGCTTTTTTCGTTCGTGGATCCGAATGAATGAGCTTACTGGATAATCGAAACGGTGGATCCTCGTTAGAAGAAGGCCGCTGGAAAAGTCCGTGCCTGGGTCGACCCGAATGCCAAGCTTCCTGTCCAGCTCGGGTGACAAAGGGGCGAGCGGGAGTCTCGCGGCGAAGTTCCTCGTGACGCGATTAGGGAGGGGACGCCAGGAAGTCGGATAACGGAGTCGAAAGCGCGCGCGAGCACCAAAGGCTCTAGACCGAAGCTTGCTCTCATTGGAGGTTAGGGTACTGAATCGGGCCAAGGCCTCAGCCAGCACGCGATGGGAAAATGGACAAATCCCGGACATTACTGCAATTTTTGCTGTCATTGGGCGCGCTCCTCGCTGTTTGAATTCCATTCGACGGCCTCTAGCAAATTCCTGCCAATTATTTCAAGAAGTTGGGAGGAATTGCCATGCACGACGTCTAATTAGTTTTGGTGCTTCCCGAACCTCCTTTCACGGCAGGTACGGCGACAAAATGGGGGATGCCAATGGAGCGTGTACCGTTTTTGGATATGACCTCGGTCCATCAGGAAATTCGCGCGGACCTTGACCAAGCCGTCTCGAACGTGGTCGACAGCGCTCAATTTCTTTACGGTCCGCCAGTACAGCAATTTGAAGAAGAGTTCGCTGAGTTTGTCGGGGCGAAGCATGCCGTGTCGGTCGGAAGCGGCTTGGCGGCGTTGACCTTAACGCTTAGGGCGTGGGGGATTGGGCCGGGCGACGAAGTCATCGTGCCTGCCAATACCTTCATCGCGACCTTTTTGGCCGTGAGCGCCGTGGGCGCGGTGGTGGTGCCGGTCGATCCTGATCCGTCCACCTATAATCTCGATGCGTCGACCCTGCGAAAGGCGATTGGGCCGCGCACGCGGGTGGTGATTCCGGTGCATCTGTATGGCCAACCTTGTGACTTGGAGAGTATTGGTGCCGTCGCCCGGGCCCATGGGCTCAAGATCTTGCAGGATGCCGCCCAGGCCCACGGCGCACGATATCGCCAAAATCCGCTAGGGGTGTACGGCGATGCGGCGGCGTTTAGCTTCTATCCAGCCAAGAATCTGGGCGCCTTTGGTGACGCCGGGGCGGTGGTTACCAACGACGGCGACTTAGCCACGATCTTGAGGAAATTGCGCAACTACGGTTCTGAGGTCAAGTATGTGCACCAGATTCAGGGCGAAAACAGCCGCATGTCCACCTTGAATGCCGCGGTCCTTCGGGTAAAACTTCGTCGGCTAGAGTCTTGGAATCATCGTCGAGGCGAGATTGCTCTTCACTACCAACAAGGATTGAGGGGCGTCGATTTGCCCATTTGGCCTCCCCAGTCGGAACCTTCATGGCATCTTTATGTCGTGCAAAGTCCTCACCGCAACCAGCTTTTGCAATATTTGCAAGATCTGGGCATCGAGGCCATGGTGCATTATCCTATCCCCCCACATCGGCAGGCCGCCTATCAGAATTTGGCCATGCCTTGGGGAAGCTTGCCGGTCACGGAACAGCTAAGTCGGCAAGTTCTTAGCTTGCCTATGGGTCCGCATCTTAGCGATGAGCAGGTCGAGCGGGTCATCGAAACGGTGAATGTTGGCGTCAGGAGGCTTGGCGTGAAGGCGATGCGAGGGGGGTGGCAAAATGGCAGAAATCGTCGTCAGACCATTTAAGTCCGGCGAAGCGGAATTAGCGTGGGACCAGCTGGTGGCACAATCCTATAACGGCACGATGCTGCATACGCGCCGATATCTCGGGTATCATGGGGATCGCTTCGTGGATCAATCCCTTTGGATTGAGCGTGACGGTCAGGTCATCGGGGTCTTCGCTGCCGCTGTCGATCCGAAAGATGGCGATCGGGTGGTGAGCCACCCTGGACTGACTTACGGGGGCATGATCGCCGGCAGTGCGCTCCATGGGGAACTTGGGGTGGAGGCCTTAACCGCAATCTCCAGTTGGTATCGCCATCAGGGATTTTCTGCCTTGGGATATAAGCCGGTTCCCCACGTTTACCACCGTCAAGCGGCGGAGACCGAGGAATACGCCCTGTTCCGGTTAAACGCCTCGTGCTATCGGGTGGATTTGTGTTCCGTCATTGACCTGGCGCAGCCACGCCAATGGAGCCGTGAGCGCCGTTATGGCCTAAAAAGAGCCGAAGGCGCGGGCATCGAGGTCACTTTGGGTCGAGAGGGGCTAGACGAATTCTGGCCGATATTACAGTGGCAACTAAGCACCCTGCACGGCGTGCAGCCCGTGCATGAACAGGCAGAAATGGAAGATTTGATGGCGCGCTTTCCCGAGCACATTGCGTTAGTGTCGGCGCGATATCGCGGGGAAATGGTGGCTGGGGTGGTGACTTACTTCATGGGTCCCGTAGTTCGGGCGCAGTATAGCGCCAGCAGCCAACAGGGTCGAACCCTCTACGCGCTGAATCCCGTCTTCGACCAAGCCATCCAAGCGGCGGTGGACCGTGGGCATCGCTATTTCGACTTTGGCAACAGCAACGAAGCCGACGGCCGCCTGCTCAACCAAGGGCTCCACCGTTTTAAGTTCGGGTTTGGTGCTCGCGACACGGTGCAACGCTTCTACCAGTTAACCTGGTAGGCGCTCACCATTCCATCATGATGGCAGGCGGTCCCAAGACAATAGAGCGGGTTCTGAGGCGGGATTCGATGGCTGAGCCATGGCCTCAACCATTCTCCGAAACGTGTCGTAATCTCGGATGTAGTCCTGCCGATCAAAGTGTTGGGATGCCAATACTAGGCATACGGCCCCGGAAGAGAAGTTTTGCAACTCCCGCCAAGTCATGCAAGGGAGGTAAAGGCCTTGATAGGCACGATTTAAGGTATACGAGCGCCGACTGAAGCCGTCATCCACGCGAACCTCAAAACTGCCGTTGACGGCAAATAAGACCTGTTCTAGTGAATAATGAGCATGACCCCCGCGAGAGGCTCCTCCGGGAACGTCATAGAGGTAATAGACGCGCTGAATGGCGAATGGCACATCGCCTTCCGATTCGAGAAAAGTCAAATTTCCTCGGGCATCTTGAATTCGTGGAAAATCTATGGCGTGAACGATCATGGTGGCACTCCTTCATGTCGGGTTTTGGAAAATAGTACCATTTACGACCAGCGTTGACAAGACAGGTGGCCGCGTTGATGCCGAAATCCCCATGGTCGGCGGCTTGGCGATCGACGCCCAGGGCGCTCCCAGTCCACGGCCCCGATCGTCCCGCCATATCTTCGCCTTCCTTCGTGCCTGCCTTTCTTCGTTCATCCGGCCATACCATTCAGAGGCGAGTTCTTCAGCGGTGTCTAGACGATCCCCAGGGCGGCGCGTCCGACATCGCCGATGCGTCCGGTAAGGATGGCGAGGTCGTCAGAAAGTTCCAACACCGCCGCCAAGGCATGGCGCTCGAACTCACCCCCGTGCGTCAAGATATAGAGGCGGACGCCACTCTCATGCTGGCGGAGCTCGGGAATTTCTTGGACGAGCTCACGAATCGCATCATCATCTTGAATCGAAATGGCAGTGGCCATCGCCGCATAATGACTTTCGATGCGCTCCATCAATTCGTGCATGCGGTGGGTGAGATTGGGGGTCCATTCGAATTCGCGATGGCTCAGTTTAATCAAGGTGTCCATCACTTTAATTACCGTGTCGCTGAGATGCTCCAACTGATTGGTGAGATAGAACAGTTCAATCTGTTGGGAGCGGTCGGCATCATTGAGGCGTTGGGCTCCACCCAAGTCGACCAGGTAATGGATGATGGCGTCATGCAGCAAATCAATTTCCATTTCCGCCTCCCTAAGCCGTCGTTCGCCATCATCGTCGGGATGAAAGAGGATGGGCGAGAGGGGGGCAATCAAGCGATGGGCGATCCATTCGGCCATGCGGCCGATTTCAGCCTGCGTTTGGGGAAGGGCTTGGCTCGGTCGTGGCAATAACGTCGGATCCAGACGGGTCACCGCGACCGGGTCGCGGTCGGGCATCATGCGAGCCATTAGACGGGCTAAGAAGGGAGTTAACGGAAGGAAGATGACGGCGATGGCCACGTTAAACAAAGAATGGGCGTCGGCTAGCGTGCGTGCGGGGTGTGGATCGATGGCCAGGACCGCCCGTGCGAACCAACTCAGAGCGAATGAAAAAAGAACGGCCCCACTGAACTTCATCAGGAAATAGGAAAAGGCGGCCCGCTTGGCGGCCCGTGATCCCCCTAAGAGAGCACTATAGACGCTAGCCGCCGTGGAACCGAGGTTGGCGCCCAGTACCATCTCCAGTCCCACATCCAAGCTCACTAAATGATGGATTTGAAAGGTGATGGCCAAGGCGATGACGGTGGCCGAATTTTGGATTAAGGCGGTGGCCAAAAAGGCTAAAAGTCCGGCTAGCAGGGGGACGGAATCGAGCGCACCCAGGCTTTGATGCACAAAAGCTAGGCCTGATAGCCGGTGCACCGCCGAGACGATGCGGTTCATGCCATAAAAAATGAAGCCTAGTCCCAAAAGTGTCGGTGCGATGCGGCTATGCTGACGGGATCGCTCGACCAACATCCACACCACACCGGATAAGATGATGAGTGGCGCATAGGTGGTGATTTTTAAAGAGATCAGCTGGACGGTGAGGGTAGTCCCCACCGATGCGCCTAAAATCACTTGTAAGGCTTGACGCAAGGTGAGAAGGCCCGTGTTGACAAATCCCACGGTAACCACCGTGATGGCGCTTGACGAACCGGCGAGAAGGGTTGCAACCAAGCCCGAAGCGGCTGCTCCGAGCGGCGTGCGCGCCACGCGAGTTAGTTGGCGTCGCAAGACTCCACCGGTGAGGGCTTTGATGCTTTCGTTGGTTTGATTGAGACCATAGGTAAACAGTGCGAGACCGCCGGCCAGTCCTAACCAAGTAATCAGCATCAGAGGGTCCTCACTGGGATCGCGATGGGGGAGTCCCTTCGCAGTCAGTAGGGCGGGCGGAGTGCCTAAACGGTTGACGCACCCCGTTGGTCATATAGACGGTCATTTCGGCAATATTGACGGCATGGTCAGCAATCCGTTCTAAGTAGCGAGCCACCAGCAAGAGATTACTGGCTTGTTCGATGTATTCTGACTCGGCGCGCATGACCGTGACCAATTCTTGGTGCAGTTCGACATAAAGCTGGTCCACGGCGTCGTCGCGTTTCATCACCTCATAGGCGATCGCGACGTCTTTGGCTAAGATTCCCTCGTGAGCTCGCTCTAACATAGTTAAAGCCAGATCGCCCATGCGCGGCACGTCGATAAGCGCCTTAAAATAAGGCGACGCGGCTAAGGTTTGGGTAACTTCAGCAATATCGCAAGCGTAGTCGGCAATCCGCTCCAAATCACGTACGATGCGCAGCGACGCGGTCAGCACTCGTAAGTCTTCCTGCCTCGGCTGCTGCAGGGAAATGAGCTCGACGGACGCCTGCTCGATGTCTGCGGTCTCGTCGTCGATGACATCATCATAGTCGAGCACATCTTGTGCGGCGGTGACATCCTGTTCGGTTAGGCTCTTAAGACTCTTGTGCAACATGTGCACCACTGCCTCGGTGAGGCTGGCCAAACGTTGTTCCACCGTCCGTATCCCCTGATTATATCGGTCTAGGAACGCCATCTCGCGCCTCCCCCCGTGTCTTCTGTATATTCTATATTAGCTTTCGGGTGATTTCACCTTTCCTGCCAGTTAACTTGACCTTTGTTTTGATGGGCAGATCGCATACCATGAATTCTAGAAGGATTTTCGAGAACGGGCAGGGATTTTCCCGGTCAAAACCGAATTTAAGCGACAAGGCAGGAGCAAGCTCAGAAGATGTTCGGAGCCGACCATGTGCTCTCATTACGTCTGACGCGGGAAGCAACAGAGGAATGTCTACATCAGGATAAGGGAGTCGAGACGATTGGCGCGTTGGCTGGTGATTTTAGCGGGCGGAAGGGGAGAACGTTTTTGGCCTCTTTCGCGCATGATGCATCCGAAGCAATTTCTCGCATTGGTGGGGTCCGAAAGCATGCTCAGGACGACCCGCGATCGGGTAAGGACGCTCATTGATGACGACCATACCTGGGTGGTGACAGGCCAAGACTATGTGGACAAGGTCAGAGAAAACTTGCCGTCCATACCTACGGGGCAGATTTTGGGAGAACCGGTCGGACGCAATACGGCACCGTCCATCGCCTGGGCCGCGTCCTCTATTGCCGCGGTCGACCCCGACGGGGTGATGGTGGTGTTGCCTTCGGACCACATGATTCGGCATACCGAGAAATTTCGTCTGCTGGTGGGAGAAGCGATGGAACAGGCGGAAGCCCGCGGAGGATTTTATACCTTTGGCATTGTGCCTAATCATCCAGAAACGGGATATGGTTATATTGAACAAGATGGGGAAGGTTCCAATCCTCGCGTGCAACGGGTCGCCCGTTTTGTTGAAAAGCCCCCCTTGGAACAGGCCGAAGCCATGGTCCAATCCGGGCGGTACTACTGGAACTCCGGTATGTTTGTCTTCCCTATCCCCGAGTTTTTAGCGGCCGTGGATACTTACTTGCCGACCTTGAGTCAAGGGCTCCATGTCATTGGTAAAGAGCCCGAGAGCCTCGACCAGATATTTCCTGAACTGCCTCAAGTCTCAGTGGACCATGGTATCCTGGAGAAAGTGGCATCGATGTATGTTCTGCGGGCGGATATCGGGTGGGATGATGTCGGCACGTTTGCTGCCCTGGCACGGCTACTGCCACGAAACGGCGAAATGAATGCCGCCCGAGGACATGCGGTTTTCGTAGATAGCGAAAATGTGACCGCGATTAGCGAGGGCCCGGTCGTATCCTGTATTGGAGTCAAGGATTTGGTCGTCGTGGCCACTCAAGACGCCGTGCTGATTTTGTCGCCGGACCGAGCCCAAGACGTGCGCCAGGTTGTTCAGGCGTTGAAGGAAGGCCGACACGAGCATTTGCTTTGACGCGTCACTCGGCCGCACAATAAGGAGGGTCTGGGATAGATGATTACCAAGGCGGTGATTCCCGCTGCGGGCCTGGGTACTAGGTTTTTGCCAGCGACGAAGGCACAACCCAAAGAGATGTTGCCGTTAATCGACACCCCCACGATTCAGTATGTCGTCGAAGAGGCAACCAATTCAGGAATTGAAGACATCTTAGTGATTATCGGTCGTGACAAGGGGAGCATCGAAGACCACTTCGACCGTGCGCCCGAACTCGAAGAGTTTTTAAAAAGCAAAGGTAAAACGGATCTGCTGGAAGTGGTGCAATCGGTGAGCCACCTGGCCGATCTTCATTTTATTCGACAAAAGATTCCCATGGGGCTGGGTCATGCCGTCTTATCCGCCCGGCGGCACGTCGGAGGCAATCCCTTTAGTGTTCTCTTAGGCGACGATGTGTTTGTCGGGAATCCTCCTGTGTTGCGGCAGTTGATGAATCGTTGGCGGCCGGGGCTTTCTGTGGTGGCTGTCAAGCGGGTCAGCCGCGAAGAGGCCTCACGCTACGGCATTGCCTTTGGCAGTTGGAAATCGGACAACACCCTGGCCGTGTCCCATCTGGTAGAAAAACCTCGGGAGCTTGCCGACGAGGTGGAGCCATTGGCCGTCATGGGCCGTTATGTTTTGGACGCGGGCGTGTTTGACGCGCTAGATGGGTTAGCCCCGGGTGCGGGCGGAGAAATTCAGTTGACCGATGCTCTCGACCTGCTGGCGCGCGACGGACAACTTATCGCGGTGCCTTTCGAAGGCGAGCGTTACGACGTAGGTGAAAAGCTAGGATTTGTTAAAGCGACCATTGAGGTCGGACTAAGCCGTCCTGACCTTCATGAAGCGCTCCTGGAATATCTGCAGACGATCGTGGCCGATTATGTGGATCGTGATTTGCGTCGGGTGGTCAAGGGGTGATCGGACTCACGTGTCCTTGCTTGGTTAAAGGCCCATAGCCAACGGGGTAAGTGCCTTGGCGGACGCTCTGGCAAAGGCTTATTCGGATGGCGCCAGAGTGCCCCATGATGAGCGGGTGTAGGCCTTTCGATTCGAGGCGCGAGATGAATTAGAGCGAGACCGTCTGACCGATCAAGTGGACTAGATCCGCCGACCGCCGAGGCGTATCGGTGGTAGTGTGTCGGAGCACGTCTAAAAGGGCCACCAAATCTTCCTGTCTAGCCACCATGCGCCAACCTTTCTCGAGCGCACCGCCTCGATCGCGATATCCATGGAGGGAGCCCTGCGGTTCGTAGCGCAGCATGTTGCCGATATCCGCAAAATCGGTCCATGAGAACGCATCTTCCCCCTCGAGAGCGGCAAGGACGCTAGGGGAAAGCGCTACCAAGAAGTTTCATTAAAATCTGAATGGGTCAGCACGGCAGTTTTTGATGTCTGACCGGCGTGGGCAGTGAACCTGACCCAATCGCCAGACTCGAGGGGCTAGCTTTCGACCCAAGCGACACTCCAGTTTCCGTGAAATCGATAGCGCTCTACCGTGGATAGGAAGCGATCGCTGCTCATGGGCATGGGATCCGAAAAACCTGGACTGCGGTAGGGAAAAATTCATGCATGGCGGCAAGCGTTCTACCCACGACCCCCGAGCTGCATCGCCCATGATCTGGCGAAACGACGGCAACTGGTAGCTATGCCAGGATGATAGCCCCGATGGCCGCCTCTTTTTTGCTAACCACCTCTGGTCCTTGGCGATAGAAGCGCAGGAGAACGGGTTGGGGATTGCCGTCGAGAGAGATCTTATCGGTGAAATTACTCAGTCCGACGTCGATGCGCTCTTCGTTCCTCGGCCATAT